>CABRKI010000001.1 GCA_902471455.1 uncultured Porphyromonadaceae bacterium
GGGCGCGTAAGAGTCAACTTACGCGCCCGATGTGTTTTATGCCACTGTAGGGTGTTATTTAAGTTTAAGCACTTGTCCCACCTTTATCATGTCGGAATTTGTCATTCCGTTTATTTTTCGCAGGGATGTTGCAGAAAGGCCATAGGATTTTGCTATAGAAGAAAGAGTGTCGCCTTTTTTGACGGTATAGCTTTCGATTTCGGAATCGGCAGCGCGGTAAGGATTCTCTTTTTCAGCTTTGGCATATCTCCCGGACGGTGCAAAGTTGCGGGCTTTTGTATATGTCTTCTTGTCGAAGAGATAGGTGTCAGTGTGTGTGGTATGGTTGGCGAAGTCGAAAATCGCCGCAGGGTTTATGGCATATCCCATAAAGCGTGTTTCGAAGTGAAGATGCGGTCCCGTGCTTCTTCCGGTGCTCCCGCCAAGTCCGATGGGATCGCCTGCCTTAACCACTTCATCGGGTTTTACAAGCGATTTGTTGAGGTGCCCGTAAACGGTTTCAAGACCGTTGGGATGGCGAATAATAATGTAGTTTCCGAATCCTCTCGCCTCGTAGCTTGTAAGTCTGACTTTGCCGTCGAAAGCGGCGTAGATTGTGTCGTTGCTTTTTATGTGAAGGTCGATGCCTTTGTGCATGCGTCCGAATTTCGAACGATAGCCGTAGTGCGAGTTTACTTTGCCGGGTACGGGCATGAAATATCCCGTCACGTCGATAAGTTTCGAATCAGGCACTTCCGATTCTTTGAAAGGGTTTACGGATTTGCTGTTCCATCCTTCGGTAAAGATGTCGGGTTCGGGTTCGATGTCGTCGATGAGGTCGATGAATGTATTCTTCTCCACCAGTCTGATCTGGTCTTTGCTTTTTGCTTGGTTCGCGAGCAGTTGCTTGTGTGCGTCGGAGTGGGGCGATTTGCTTTTGATTGTCTGTGCGGATAATCCTGAAACGGCGAAAGCTGTCATGACTGTCAGCACCGATATTTTCTTGATTAAATTCATTTTCTTTCTTGAGTTTGAGAGTGCGTCGGGTTTATGCACACTCTGAGAAGAGGGTTGATATTCGGTTTATTGGTTAAGTTCGTCGTTGGCGTAGAGGAAAGATATGTTGGAAGGTGTGTAGTCGAGCACTTCTTCCGGTTTAAAGAATCGGTTGATTTCGATTACGGCGTTTTCCGGAGAGTCGGAGGCATGGATAATGTTGGCCTGTCCGCTCATGCAGAAATCCCCGCGCAGGGTGCCGGGTTCGGCTTTGCGGCCGTTGGTGGCACCCACCATTTTACGGAATACGCTGACAATGTCAACACCTTTAAGCACCATGCATACCACGGGCGATGCCATCATAGAAGCGCAAAGTCCGGGAAAAAAGGGCTTATCGACAAGATGTGCGTAATGCTCGCGAAGAATCTTTTCATCGAGTTGCATCATTTTCATGGCAGTGATTATTATGCCACGTTTCTGAATCCTGTCGATTACTTCTCCTATCAGACCGCGCTCGACGCATGATGGTTTGAGGATGACTAATGTCTGTTCCATAATTCTTTAAAACTTTTTAAGATTTATCTTTCCGTTCTCTTCAAAGTTACAATTAAGTTCATTCCATTCCTAATATTTTTTAGTTATTTTTTCTAAACATTCCGATAATTTATATAATAATGTATGATAACTCTTTTTGTATTAATAAAATATGAAGTTTTTATGTTTTACAACATGTTTTTATCTTGCCTGCACAACGCTACTTTCAGTGTGCAATTTTGGTTGATTTTAAATGTGAAAATTTGTTAATTGAAAATTAATGGGGCTATTATCAGATTTTTATGCATGCGGCTAATGATGCCTTAAGTTTTGAAGATGCGTTATGAACCAATGGAGAGAGTAGATTGTAGTTCATATATACCCTTCTATGGACGGGGTTGATTCCATTATGTACACACACCTTAAACTATTATATTATGATTCCACAAGAAGACACGATTGCCAAGACGCTCGACACAGTGCCTAAGGTCAATTTTTCCACGCATACACAAGAGGAATCGTATGCCATCGCCCGGCTGCTTATGGATGCCGACAAATTCATGCTTTCACTTATCGGGCAAGAAAACAACCAGTCGCTGTTTAATCTGGTATATGCCATACTTGTTTTTCTGCTTGCCGTGGCAGTGGGCTATGTGGTGCGTAAGATTGTTGTGGCGATTGTGCATAAGATAGGTGAGCATTTTCAGAACGACCTTTACAAGGGTTTGCTCAACGCTCATTTCTTCACGAAGACTTCGCGGATAATACCCCCGATAGTTTTTCTGATACTTATTCAGTTCACCCTCACGTCGAGGGCCACGCTTTCGTCGTGGCTTTCCCGTCTTTCATATATATGGATGGCTTTTGTGATAGCCTATTCTATTTGCATTCTTCTTGAAGTGATCTGGATACACATCGATGAACGTGCCAACAAAAAGAAACTCCCGTTGCATGGGCTTGTGCAGGTTGCCAAGGGGATTGTATGGATCGTCTGTGCAATAATTGTAATAGCGGTGCTTTTCGACAGGTCGCCTGGGGCGTTGCTTACGGGTTTGGGTGCGTTTGCAACGGTGTTGATGTTGATATTCAAAGACAGCATACTTGGCATAGTGGCGGGCGTGCAACTTTCGGAAAATGAGTCGCTGCATGTGGGCGACTGGATAAAGGTGCATGGCACGGACGCCAACGGCACGGTTATCGAAGTGTCGCTCAATCAGGTGAAAATACGTAACTGGGACAAGACCATAACCACTGTGCCTCCTTATAACCTTATAAGCGGCAGTTTCACCAACTTCCGGACGATGCAGGAGAGCAACACGCGCAGGATTCAACGGAGTTATATGATAGATGCCGACAGTGTGATTCCCACTGATGACAAACTTCTTGAGGAGTTTTCGAAAATACCCTTGATTAAAGATTGGATAGCAAAGAAAATAGAGCAACGGGATGCCGGGAAGGTTTGCAATGCCAGCAATCCCGAAGGTCTTGTTGACGGTTCGATAGAAAGCAATCTCGGAGTGTTCCGCGCCTATCTGAAACTATGGCTCGATGCCAACCCTGAAATAGACCACAGCGGTGGCATAGGGTTCTGCTTCGTGACCACACTGCCGCAGACCGCCAACGGAATACCTCTCCAGATATATTGCTTCACCGCCACGTCGGCATGGTTGCAATATGAGGCCATCATGGCTTCGGTTTTCGAACACATTGCCGTGATGATGTATAAGTTCCATCTCTATACCTACGAGAGTGCGTCCGGACGCGACACGCTCATGGACGGTTGGATGAGCCCCGGCAAGAACCCGGACGTGCTTTTTGGCATTCCTTATCCGTTCTTCAACGCCACAGGCACTCCGGAGAACCCCGCATATCCCGTGCAGCAGACCGCATCCCCGCAGCCCTCCGCCATGACTCCTCCCGCAGCTCCCTCGCAGGCATCGCCATCTCCTTCTCTTTCTGGGGGACACGGTACTTCGGCAACACCCTCTCCTTCCGGTTCGCCTCAGTCGGCATAATACATAATATAGGTTATGGTTTGCAAGAATTATGCCACATGGCGGGTAGGATACGAAGATGGCGCGACAAAATCGGTTTTGTCGCGCCATCTCGTTAGAGGATATATTTTTCTACGATATTGTTTTATTGGTGGTTATTTCACGGGGGTGACTTTGTAGCCGAGTTTGCGGAGGCCTTCCACGATGCCTTTGTCGCCGGCGAGGTGAAGGGCTCCTACTGCCACGAACGTCGGGCCTTCCTTGAAGATGGCGGGGAGTTTGGTGAGCCAGTCGGCGTTGCGTTTGTCGAGGAGGGCAATCATAAACTCGGGATGTTCGTCTTCATCTTCGCTAAGCTTGAGCATCTTGTCGAGGTCTTGGTTGTTGTAGGCTTCTGTGAGGGCTTTGGTGTTTTCCAAGGCTTCCGAAGGGTCTTTGAGGAGTTCGACAAGTGCTTCCGCCTGATATGAAATAGGCGTGGTGTCGAAAAGCAGGGTTGCCTGTTGTTCCACTGTCTCGAGAGGTATTATTCTTTTCCCTGCGGCCTTCCCTTGAAGCTGGAACCAAGAGTCGAGTTGTTCGGCAGGGTTGAATCCCGGCATAGCCTGTTGTGCCATCGTGGCTGCTATCATTGTGGTGACTGCCATCGGCTTCATCATGTCGAGCATCGAGAGTTCCATGCCTTGCATCGGCGCCCATTTCTTGAATTCCTCGCTGATAACGGTGAAGTCTTCCGGGGCAATCACTTTGGAGAGTGTGCTGTCGGCGGGGGCCATCATGTGGGGTTGCATCGCCTGGGCGAGGGCCATCTGGTCTTGTGTCATGTCGATTTCCCCAACTACCTGGCTGACGCTTTCATAAGGTGCCTTTGCTCCAAACTGGTCGAGCACTGAAATCGGGGCGAGGTGATGCGTGCCGAAAACGTAAGAGGGAGATGACAGACCGTTGCCTTCAACCTTGTAAAGAACCTGTGAGGAAGCGGGAGCCGCCACTGCAATAAAAAGAGCGGCTGCAATCGTTTTAAATAAATACATAATAAGAATAAAATTGTTATAAGTTGTTTTACTTATCAGACGTAATTTTACTCGAAAAGTTTCATGACGGGATAAAAAAATACATCTTTCCGATTGAAATAAGGGATTTTTTTTCTACTTTTGTGAAAATTGCAAGAACTAATATGGACAACAAGACATTGGTAGATACATTGTCGAAAAACCTCGATATATCCCGCGATACCGTTATTTCGCTGATAGACGGACTGTCAGCGGTGGTCGGCGAATGCGGGGCAGACCTTGACAGCATCTCCATACCGGCTTTCGGCACATTCGAGCCGCGAAAACGTATGGAGAGGGTGGCCGTTCATCCTGCATCGGGTAAGCGTCTGCTTGTACCCCCGAAAATAGTATTGTCGTTTAAACCTTCACCGGTGTTGAAACAACGTGTCAGGAATGGAGAATAAGATAACGTTGCCGCGTCTTGCGGCCATGCTCGCCATCACTACAGGGAAGCAAAAAAAATTGTGTGAAGATTTCCTGAAGGAGTTGTTCAGGATTGTGTCGGAAGAACTCGAAAACGGGGAGAACGTGAGGATTAAAGGGTTCGGCACCTTCAAACTCGCGGCGATGGAGCCTCGCAAGAGCGTTAATGTGGCTACGGGTGAAGAGCATGAGATTCCGGGACATAAGAAGGTTATATTCGTTGCCGCCAAGGAACTTGCAACGACTGTAAATTCTCCATTCGAGGCATTTGAGGCTGTCGAGGTTTCGGATGATATTCCTACGGATGTGTTGTTGGAAGTGCCGGAAGAAGAGGAATCCGGTAGCGACGAAGAAACTGCTCCTGAGTCTGTAGCTAAGGAGCCGGTTGAAGAAGCGATGGATGAAGCCACTTCGGAAGCGTTTGCCACCGATACGGCTTATGCCGCTCAATCCGTCGCCTGCGACGTTGGCAGTGTCGGAGGCTCTGTAAAAGATGAAAATGAAGAATCTTCTACAAAGGTTTTCGATGAAACGGAGTCTGATTCTTATATGGAAAAAGATGAAAGTGGACCAAGAGGTAAAAGTCGTCGGTTTGTATGGGGATTTTTTGCAGGTTTTGTGGCGGCATCGCTGGTGGCTCTCCTATATTTTTATTTAGGAGGAGAACGGATTGAGAAGAGGGATGTCGCATCTTCGGATGATGGCGTGGAGACAGTTGTGCACACGCTGGACGAGACTGTTCCAATGGATAGCACCGTAGCGGATTCTTTGTCTGATACTGTCCAGCTTCCCGTAAATGTGGCGACCGGAAATGATGAAGTGCCTACTCGTCCATCAGACGAACCGGTATATGACACCATTTCCACTACGCGATTTCTCACGACTATGGCGAAGGAGCACTATGGCAATTTCAACCTTTGGCCTATAATATATGAGGAAAACAAGAGTATTCTCGGACATCCCGACAGAATAAAACCCGGCACGAAGGTAGTGGTGCCCTCTTTGGAAAAATATGGCGTTGACCCGCACAATCCCGACGATGTAGCCCGCATCAAACGGAAGGGGATAGAGATTTATGCAAAGTATAAGTGAACTAACCCACAGGATAGGAGACTTCTTTTTATTTGCGTTTTATCTTGTTGAGAAATAGATAATTGATGCGTAAAGGCTTATTTTTATTTCGAAAAGTGCTTGAAAAATTTGGTAATTTGAAAAAGAATGTCTAATTTTGCACTCGCAAAGCCGAAGAGGCAAGCACAATAACAAGGTGCCATGTCCGAGTGGTTAGGTACCGGTCTGCAAAACCGTTTACACCAGTTCGAGTCTGGTTGGCACCTCCAAAAAGAAACTCGCTTGAAATTTCAAGCGAGTTTCTTTTTTTGCAGTCTGTTATGTTATTTTTTATCTTTCGTGCAGTGTTGATTGTGCTTACAATCATTTTTTGTGCAATCATTCTTGCCGCAATCTTTCCTGTTGCATTCTGATTTAACGGGGCAGACGGCTTTCTTTTTGCAACATGGTTTCCCTTTGCCGTTATCTGAAAAACCGATTGCAACTGAAGAAATAACCTCCATTGGAAGCACTTCGATTTTATAGTCGAGTTTGGAGAATGCGTTTTCTATGTTTTTCTCGTTGGTTTTGTCGGCATCGTATGTCACGATTACGAGCTGGTTCTCAAGGTCGGTTACAATTTTTTTCACACCCTTTTCAAACCTGAGATTCTTCTTGATTCTGTTTTCACAGTTCTCGCATTGCATCTTCGGAGTGGTGGTGACTACCAGGTCCTTGATGTCTTTGGCGTGGAGCGAAACGGCACATACCATCATCGCACATAGTGTCAGGAATTTTTTCATATCATTTAACTCTAAAAGTATTGTTTGTTTGATATTTGATTGGATTATTGTTTTATAGTTTAACGCGAGGGGAAGCGGATTATTAGGGATTATAGACTTTTAACATCCCCGCCTATAGTTTCCCGAAGTTGAAGCGGATTCATTTTTATGTTGCCGTCGGCATTGGCTTTCACTTTCAGCTCGGAATCTTTCATGCTTCATTTTGGCTACTAAAGTTTTGCTGAGGGTGTAAATTTTATTATTTTTGCATATCATTAAAACTTAACATCATGAAGAATAAGATTCTGTTTTTTGTTTTGGCTTTTTGTGTCGTCGGCTCTGGATTGTCATATGGAGAAGAACATACGTCGGAAATGTTTATCGGTAGGATATTGGAAGCGTTGGATAAGATACATACGGTTTCTTATAACCTTGAGGAAAGATTCTATCAGACTGGTGATGATTCCCTTTACTTAAGCAAAAAATTTTTTAAGTACATAGAGTGTGAGAATAAAGAAGATTCTACAGGATTGTCAAAGTTCGTCTGTTTCAATGAGGATGGGAGGTTTTGCGACTCATACGATGGTATGATTAGTTTAGAATATCGCGATAATCATTTAAGGAAAACGGATATGAGCCGTCAGAGTGTTGTCAATATCCAGTCTCCGTTTTATAATTGTATAACGCGCTTATGCGAATACTTGCAAGTGCCTGATTCCTTGAAAGTGGTCAATGTGGAAGAAAAAAATGATTATTGGGAACTGAGGGCTGATATAAAAGGCGACAATGTGAAGTTTTATGGCTATCCGAGAAGTTATCCGACAGCCGGCGGATGGTCACGGTTTATCATAAGGGTTGACAAAGATAATTTTAATCCGATGTTTTTGTCCAGTTCGAATTCTCTTTTTTCTAAAATAGAACAGGAAGTGAGTGATGTCAGAATTAACGAATCATCTGTTGAATCATTTTCTGTTGAAAAATATTTGCCGGAACTTCCAGTGTTGCGACACAACGGGTCTGAAATCATGGAATATTCAAAACGGAGTTTAAAAGAAAGTGCGGAAGCCGGGAAGAATTGTGTTTTGCCAACTGATACGCTGAATATCATAGGAGGTGGCGTCTATTCGTTAAATGATTCTAAAGGAAAAGTGCGCGTCTTGATGTTGACTCTTGTTAAGTGTGGAGCGTGTTATTTATCATATCCCACATACAATGAGATATATAAAAAATACTCTGACTCTACCGAGGTTGACGTGAAGGGCGTTTTATACGACTATACCGGTGAAATGGAAGCTTATGAGAAATTTTTGAAAAAAAACAGCATCGAGTTTCCGGTGGCCTTGAATAATGGTAGGTTTTATAAGGTGTTCTCGTCGGCCGGAGTCGCTCCGATTTTCATTGTAATCGACCGGGATGACAAGATTGTGTTATACCATCAAGGATACGATAAAAATCTGTATGACATTATAGATGGTAAAATCAGAGAGTGCCTGAAATGAGATTTTGCACCTGTGAGGCTGTTGTATGGGGGAAGTATAGATTTCGTGGTGTAGATGCAAAACTTTTTAGACTTTTTTGGATATAAGTTTAGAAAGGTTTAATTTTGCAGACGTAAATGAAAGGACCCTATTCACATCCGACCGGTAAAGGTCTATATGGTATATTCAACGACAGTTTCCCTCCAATCCTTGACGGGGTTACGCTTGCCGTACAGAATTACGTATATTGGCTGAAAGCTTCAGGACATACGCCTTGTGTGGTTACGCCATGGAATCCCGTGAGCGAGGCGCAGGATTATGATGTGATGAAATATTTTTCGTTGCCTATTGCCTCCCGCCGTCCTTACCGCTACGGTTACCCCAAACTCGACCCTTTCATCTGGCGCCGTCTCCGTTCCACAGATTTCAAGATTCTGCATTCGCACTGCCCTTTTTCATCGGGGCGGTTGGCAGTCTATGTTAAGAAACATCAGAACGTGCCGTTGATCGGGACATTCCATTCCAAATATAAGTCTGACCTCGAACACTCCTTCAAGCGTATGCCGTGGTGTGTGCCGATAATAATGAAGCGCATACTCAATTTTTTCAACGCTTGCGACGAGGTGTGGATTCCGCAAGCCCAGGTTGAGGAGACAGTGAGGGAATACGGCTACAAAGGAGCGTTGCAGGTAGTTGAAAACGGCAATGATTTTGCTTCCATCATTACAGGCGACCTTTGGAAGTATAAAAATGATGCGAAAAAGCGACTTGGAATGTCTGAAAAGGATATGAATCTCCTTTTCGTGGGGCAACACATCTGGGAGAAAGGATTAAGGGTGATTGCTGACACATTGCATGAGCTTGACGGTAAGGTCGATTTCAGAATGAATTTCATAGGCACGGGTTATGCCGCTGACGAACTCAGAAGATTACTTGCCGATTATAAACTGGATGACAGGGCCTTGATGCACGGCGTGATTAACGATAGGAATACATTGAGCGATTATTACGCAGCGAGCGACCTTTTCGTTTTCCCTTCCTTTTACGACAACGCACCTCTTGTGGTGCGTGAGGCAGCCGCCATGGGCACGCCTTCGATTCTTTTGCTCGGTTCTACGGCTTCGGAAGTGGTGAACGACGGTCGCAACGGTTTCCTTGTGGAACGGAACCCTCGTGATTTCGCGCAACTGATAGGTTTTCTTCAGAATAACAGGGATGTTTTGCAAGGTGTTGCCGAAGGTGCGCGCGCTTCTTTGGTGAGAAGTTGGGAAGACGTGGTTGGAGAAGTTATCGACCGATATGGGGTGATAATCAAAAACCGGAAGTGACAGAATGTTGTTTCCTATTTATGGACGCTAATAATACACAGAACATAAACACTACGGCCGCCGCTCCAAACAAGAGCATGTTTTCTGTTTGGAAGGTGATACTGCCTGTGGCCATCGGGCTGGGGGTGGTTGTATTCATGTTCTGGCACGACGCAAAGAAAGAAGACCTTGCCGAAGTGTGGAATGGAATCCATTTCACCGCCCGCACGTGGCTTTGCATAGGATTGGCTTTTCTGTTTATGTTTGGCAGGGACTTCGGCCTCTCGTGGCGCTTTCGGGCGTTGACCGACCGTGAACTTCCTTGGCGGCATGCCTACGAAGTTGACATGTTGTGCGAGTTCACTTCTTGCGTCACTCCTTCGGCAGTGGGTGGAAGTTCGTTGGGGATGGTGTTTCTCAATTCCAAAGGGATTGAGTTCGGACGCGCCACCACGCTGATGATGACCACCCTTTTCCTCGACGAATTGTTTTTTGTATTGTTCTGTCCGCTGGTGGTGCTCCTTACGCCGGCCCATGAGATATTCGCTTCGGGCGGCGCATCGTTTTCCCACGGAATAAAACTTACGTTCTGGCTCGTATATGCCGCTATTTTTGCCTGGACGTTTCTTCTTTTCGCCGGCATTATCTGGCGCCCCGAATGGATTAAATCGTTGCTTATAAAAGTGACAGGATGGAAACTTCTGAGACGTTGGCAACCGCAGGCTGCCACGTTGGGCGACAACATGGTGGCTACATCGAAGGAACTACGCACCAAGCCGTTACGTTTCTGGCTGGAAGTGTTCGGAGGCACCGCATTGTCATGGACCTCACGCTATCTGGTGGTTAACGCGCTCTTTCTCGGTTTCCTTCCGCAAGACGACCCCTGGCAGTGGGTGATTCTCGCCCGCCAGTTTGTTATATGGGTTGTGCTGATGATAAGTCCCACCCCCGGCGGGTCGGGGTTGAGCGAATGGTTGTTTTCCGAATATTACGGCGACCTTGTGCCTACGGCGGGAATGGCTTTGATTCTTGCCGTGTTCTGGAGGGTGATATCTTATTATCTCTATCTCCTCATAGGGGCGGTGCTTGTGCCGGGATGGCTGAAAAATTCTATAGCCCGTTTCCATCATTCATCGGAGACGGATGCAAAAAAACTAAACGACAAAGACAACAAAGATAGCTCCAATGGAAAAATCTGATTTTATAATTATAATTCCGGCGAGGTATGCATCGTCGCGTTTCCCGGGAAAACCCCTTGCGAAGATAGGAGGGGAAGAGATGATTGTAAGGGTTTGCCGACGCGCTTCGGAAACGGGTGTGGATGTGGCCGTGGCCACTGACGACGAAAGGATATTCGAGTGTGTGGAGAATGCCGGATTCAAAGGGGTGATGACGTCGCCCGACCATCAGAGCGGCACCGACCGTGTCTTCGAGGCTTTCTGCAAGCTCGGCAAGCCGGCAAAGGTGGTCATCAATGTGCAAGGAGACGAACCTTTTATAGCCCCTTCGCAGATATCTGCCCTGATGGACTGCTTTGACGCGTCAGGCGAAACCCAGCTTGCCACTTTGGTAAGGGAATTCGAAAAAGAAAAGGGCTTTGAAGCCCTTTTCGATCCGAATCTGGTAAAAGTGGTGAGAAGCAACGGCGGCGACGCCCTTTACTTCTCGCGGAGCATCGTCCCCTATATCCGTGGGGTGGAATGGAAGGAGTGGCTTGACAAGCACACTTTCCATACCCATGTCGGGATATATGCTTATCGTAGCGACGTGCTTGAGAGTGTGACTCGCCTTAAGAGAAGTTCTCTCGAAATAGCCGAATCGCTCGAACAACTGCGTTGGCTACAAAACGGTTACCGCATCCGGACCGCCGTCACTGCAGAGCCAACAATAGGCATCGATACACCCGAAGACCTTGCCAATGCAGAGAAATGGCTTGCCGAAAGGCAGTCTTAGCGTATGAAATTTGTGCGTACCGGCGTTTCGCGCTCCGGGTAGTCCGGATTTTCGCCTGCGTGGATTTTTTTAAGCATCCAAGCCATGTTGCGCCCGAGGGTGCGCATGGTTTGCATGCCTTCTCCGTCTTTCAAAACGTCGCCCGGTTCGCGTCCGTAAGCCAGGTTCCAGTATTGAGAAGACACCACCGGCATGTTGAGGATGGTGAAATATTTGTTAAGTCGGTCGAAAGCCGCCGATGCACCTCCGCGCCGACATACAGCCACGCTTGCCGCCGGCTTATAGGCAAAATTCTTGCCACCGCTATACATCAGGCGGTCCATTAAGGCGCAAAGCGAACCGTTGGGGCCTGCATAATATACCGGCGAACCTACCACGAGCGCATCGCATTCCTCTCCTTTCTCCAGGAGTTTATTGTAGAGGTCGTCTTGGAAGACACATCTTCCGAGTTCCACACATTTATAGCAGGCGATGCAGCCCTGCACGGCTTTTGTGCCAATCCATACGATTTCGCTTTCTATCCCTTCCTCTTCGAGAGTCTTCGCTATTTCTGAAAGGGCAAGAAACGTGTTGCCTTCGCGGTGGGGACTGCCGTTGATCATCAAAACTTTCATGAATTCTTTTTTATTTGAATAATACCTGGTATGCGATGTATTCACCTATTAATGCCAGAATCGTCAGCACACCGAAAACAGCGGCGCACATTTGAAGTTTCCGACATGCCCGGACGTCTAATTTTTCAATATACAACGCCATGAGTTGACTGAATACCATCATAAAGGCAAAAAATACATCGATAAACGTCCACCATGCTTCCCTCATGCCGAACGTGAATATCATCACAAGGAGAATTAGAATAAAAGCGCACCAGGCGGCGGTTTTTGATTTAAGAAGATTAGCCATGACTTATAATATGTTTCTTCTAACGAACGCAAGCGTTTTCGTCAAATTTCATTTGTATAGTTTTATACCATAAGATTTGCCACTCTTGCCGGCCACGAGGGCTACGTAGAAACCTGGGGGCTCGCGGTCAAGCGTCAACAGGGCGGTGTCGGTGTTCTTGAATGTAAGCGATTCCACGATGGCGCCTTGGAGGTTGAAAATTCTGCCAAGGGTGATTTCTTCGGGGAAACGTATTTCGAAATGTCCGCCGCCTATTTGCCTTATCACGGGCGTGGAAGGATTCAGAATCTCGTCATAAATCCGAAGCCTTTCCTCGTTTTCGGCTCTTGTGGCGGCCAAAAATTCTTCATGGAAAGCGAAAGGAGGGTAATCGGTCTCATCCGCTTCTTCAGACAATGATTGCGCCGGCAATCCGATGTCGGGAAATTCAACGGCATCTCCCCTCATGAGGATGTCGTCGGACGTTTTCAGGATGTCGCCGATATGACTGTCAAGGGCAGTCCACGCCTCTATAGCTTCAAAAGGGATGCGGGAATCATACCTTATGTATTCTATTTGCCTGGCATATTCGGAAAGAATGGTTTTTTCGGTTGCGTCTATTGCGGTGGGGTTGAATTTCTCTTTAAGGTTATAACCGAGAATAGGGAATGCTTTGTTTTCAGCAGATATGATTACGAAACCACCGGCCGGAGAATTAAACACGTAGAAAGGGGAGAAGAGACGGTCTGTGGTGAGATTCTTGCCGCTATAAACCATATCCGGTTTTCCGGTAGCCTTCCGGTAGGCGGCGTTGAAAAACGTGGCGGCAACCTTCGACGCTTCCTTGCGGCTCACCGTCTCGGCTTGGCAATGCAAGGCCGGGAGCAGGGCGAGAGCAACGGCGAATAGATTTCTAATAAAGCGGGTCATGGTATTATAACGAATGAGTGCGCATAAAAGTATAGAAAAAACTGCCGGCGACTGAATCGTTGCCGGCAGTTTTTTTCTGAAATGTTACAGGGAAGTTTATTGTTCCACGGTTGAAACTTCCGCCTCAAGTTCTTCTTCAGCCACTTTTGCCGAAGGTATGTTGGGGAGTTCAAGTCCGTAATGTTTCTTGGCATCGAGGGCTTTGAGGATGATGCCGAGAATCAGCGCGAGACCGCCAAGCGACGCGAACACAAGCATCGGCACCGTATAGTTGTATTCCATCGGGTTCTCTACGCCGGGATTGGTGGCGGCGAGCACTGCGCCGATAATCATCGGGAAGGCATAAAGGCCGATATTCTGTATCCAGAAGATAACAGCGTAAGCCGAACCGAGCAGACGGTTGTCAACGAGTTTTGGCACCGAAGGCCAAAGCGATGCCGGCACGAGCGAGAAGCTGATGCCGAGGAGCACGATGGCGGAATACGCAATCACTGCCGACTGTGTGGCGGGAAGAATGAAAGCAAATGTGAGATGGCAGATTATCATAAGTATCGCACCCCATATAAGCATTGTCGCACCTTTACCTTTGCGGTCGAGGAAATTGCCGAGAATCGGGGTGACTGCGGCGGCTCCGAGAGGGAACACAAAGAAGACGAAACCGGCTTGCTGAGCCGTGATTCCAAGGTTGCATTGGAGCATGTTGATGGCATACTTCTGGAAGGGGAAGATAGCCGAATAGTAAAGCACGCAAAGCAGGGAAACGAGCCAGAACACCTTCGACGAGAAAATGTATTTGAGGTCGGAAATCTTGAAGGGGTCGTCTTTCACTTCTCCGTTGGTGCCCATCTCGTTTTCGAGTTTGCGGTCCATGAACGAATAGACGATAAACGAAATGAGGCCGATGAGAAGCAGGAGTACGGAGAATGCCACGGAACGTGAAACGTTGATTTCGCCGTGGAGAGTGGCTATGGCGGGCGAACCGACTACAACGACTGCTACACCGATACGGGCAATAGCCATCTCAAGACCCATTGCAAGTGCCATTTCTTTCCCTTCAAACCATTTCACGATGCCTCGCGACACGGTGATACCCGCCATTTCACATCCGCAACCGAAGATCATGAATCCGATTGCAGAAAGTTTTGCCGATGCCGGCATACCGTCGTAGAACGGCGTGATATTCCACCAGGTGTCGGGAAGGTTGACGAAATGGTCCATAAAATCCTTTAGGCCGCTTGTGGCGAAAGAGTCGGTGAGTGCGTAATAATTTATGAATCCGCCCACAAACATCACTGCACCCGATAGGATTGCCGTGAACCGCACTCCCATTTTGTCGAGGATGATTCCCGCGAAAATCAGGAAGAAAACGAAAACGTTGAGGAATGTCTCGGAGCCGGCGAAACGCCCGTAGGCCGAGGGGTCCCAGCCTTTGGTGCTTTGGAGGTATTCCTGGAGGGGGGAAAGCACATCTACGAAGATGTAGCCGAAAAACATGGCTGACGCCAGGAGCACGAGCGCTGTCCATCGTGCCCAGGCTTTGTCGCGCAGAAGTGTCTGCGTTGACGAGGTTAAACCCTTTTGTTCTGACATAATATTATTAGTTCGAAAAATTTTCCCGATAAGGCGGCTTATGGCGATAAACCGTATTTTTCTGCAAATATACCCATTTTTGAGATAATATCCCTTATCGGAATCATATTTTTTGAAAGAAGAGGAGTGATAAATAGTTTGCGGCTTGATGCTAAACGACATAGTTGCGGGTCTAATGTCAATCAGAATGCAATGTTAAGCGGTCTTGGAAAACGGAATATTAAGTTTTATTATGAATAATTCGTTAAATTTTAAGGCAAGAGTTGGCATTTATCGGGAAAAAGGTTAATTTTGCGTATGAAATTTTAAGGGAACACTTCCGATGCTAATATAACAGATATGAAATTTCTCTCCGCCGCTATTTATACGATTAGTTCAAACAATCCATATATTAATTAAATCAACCTACGTATGAAGAGACTATTTCTCTTGGCCGTGGCACTGATAAGTGTTGTGTCTTGGGCATACGCCCAGGGCAATACCATAACGTGTCGCGGGTCAGTTATTGATGAACTTGGCGAGCCCGTTGTCGGGGCTACCGTCCAGGTTGAAGGAACCACGACGGCGGTTCCCACCGATATCGACGGTGCATTTTCTCTGAAAGTGCCTTCGAATGCAAAAGAGCTTCGTATTTCTTACATCGGTTACAATCCGGTTAAAGTGAAGGTTGCTCCTTCTGTCGGAGTGATTAAGCTCACCCCTGATTCAAAAATGCTTCAGGACGTTGTGGTTACACAATCAAAGGCTCGTACGCGTGAGACGCCTATTGCAATGTCGGAACTGACGGCAGGTCAGATTGAGGCTAAGCTTGGCAACAAAGAGTTCCCCGAAGTTTTGAAAAACACTCCCGGTGTCTGGGCTACTCCCGAAGGCGGCGGCTATGGCGATGCCAAAATCAACATGCGCGGTTTCAAGGCTCCCAACGTGGCTGTACTTGTCAACGGTATTCCTATGAACGATATGGAATGGGGCGGCATTTATTGGTCGAATTTTGCAGGTCTTGGCGGTGTGACCACAAGCATGCAGACTCAGCGAGGCCTTGGTGCCGCTATTATTTCTTCTCCGTCTATCGGAGGCACTGTCAACATCACTACCAAAGGTCTTGATGCTAAAAAGGGTGGTTCCGTGTGGTATGGCATGGGCAACAACAACCTTAATGACATAGGATTCAGTGTATCTACCGGACTTATGAAGAACGGCTGGGCCATAAGCGTACTCGGTAGCCGCAAGTGGGGTGACGGATATATCCAGGGCACCGAATTTGAGGCATGGAATTATTTCGCCAACATTTCTAAGAAAATCGGCGACAACCATCAGCTTTCTCTCACTGCGTTCGGTTCTCCGCAGTGGCATAACCAGCGTAACGTTGTTTACGGATGTCTTTCAATCGACAACTGGCAGGCTGCCAAGCAGTATATGAACGGCAGAAGCATGTATTCCTACAACCCGACTTATGGTTTCGACAACGAAGGGAGACAGCGCACTGCTTATCGCAACCAGTACCATAAACCTATTATCTCGTTGAACCATATTTGGCAAATCAACGAATACTCTTCTTTGTCAACGGCTCTATACATGTCTCTTGCTTCCGGTGGAGGCTATTCCGGACAAGGTCGTACATCTGCATACAGAAACATGTGGCGTGGGGCTTACAACGGCGCGATTACAACCGACCTTCGCCGTCCTGACGGCACATTCGATTATGGTGCTATACAGGATTTGAATGCAGCATCCACCACCGGTTCTAATATGGCGATGTCCCAGAGCGTTAACAGCCATGAATGGTATGGGCTTGTATCCACCTACAAGCATGAGATTATTCCTAATAAACTTACATTGACGGGTGGTGTGGATGTGCGTTATTACGTAGGCCATCATAAAAATGAACTTATCGACCTTTATTCCGGAGAGTATTTTATTGATGATTCCGACCGTGCGAATGTAAAACCGGCAAATAACAGTGCGGCTGCCGATCCCAATTGGAAATACGAGAAATTAGGAGTAGGCGATGTGGTTTATCGCGATTATGACGGACACACCCATCAGGAAGGTATATACGGCCAGGCGGAGTATAAGCTTTTTGACGGTGCTGTTTCCACGTTCCTTGCCGGCTCACTTAACGTAACCGGTTATCAGAAGGTTGACCGTTTCTATTATGACAAGGAACATGGCACTTCTCCTTGGCAAACATTCCTTGGGGGGACTATCAAAGGTGGTGCTAACTGGAATATAGATCGACATAACAATATATTCGTCAATGGTGGATATATCTCGAAGGCTCCATTCTTCTCTTATGGCGTATTCTTGAAAGCAGACCAGAGCAATGCCGTCAATCCTAATGCAAGGAATGAAAAAATCGGCTCGGTTGAATTGGGATATGGTTTCCATTCTCCGAAGTTCTCTCTTACCGCCAACACTTATTTCACAAAGTGGATGGATAGAAGCGACCGTGAGACCGTGAAGCGCGGCGAGATAACAAGTGGTCCCGATGCCGGAAGCTACTATTCGTTGAGCCTTGAGAATGTATCTGCCCAGCATATCGGATTTGAGCTTGACTTTGCTTACAATCCTACAAAGTGGCTTGAAATTCAGGGTATGTTCTCATGGGGCGACTGGAAATGGACTAATAATCCTAAAGGATATTATTACAATGAACAAGGACAGCCTCTCAGCAACATCATAAACGGCACTATCGCTTCCGGAATTCTTGCTGAGGACCATGCCTGGGGCATCATCAATCAGAAGAATCATAAGGTGTGCGGTTCGGCACAGACAACCGGAGGTCTTGGGGTGACATTTAAGCCGTTCAAGGGATTCCGCATCGGTGCTGACTGGACAATGAGTGCTCGCAACTATTCCGATTATTATCTCGATGCTTCGAGTCTTGAAGTGAACAAGGCTTTGACGCTTGCCGATCCTTGGGAAATTCCATGGGGCAATGAGTTTGACCTTTCAGCAAGTTATCGATTCAAAATGGCGGGTCTTGACGCTACCATCTATGGCAACGTTTACAACTTGTTCAACTATTTTTATGTGAAGGATGCGCAGAATCCCTATAATGTCAACGGAGCATGGAATAATGCCACCTATGTGATTTATTCGTTCGGCCGCACGTTCTCACTGAAATTAAAAATCAATTTCTAATGTTTCATAAGAATTCGTTTATGAAGAATCTAAATATAAAATCGGTTGCGTTTCTCACTACGGCCGCTTTGATGGCAGGTTGCGGTGAAAATGCGTGGAACGACCATCTCGACGGCTTCGAGGAGCCCCCAGTGTATTCCAAGACCGAGACCATCGACTATACACTCACCGCAGCCGATTATAGCTCGATTGCCAACAACAGTACGAACAAGGCAATGGCTGAGGAAGCCGGGGAAGCCGACGCTCTTAAGGCGGTAGGTGCCAATGGATGTTTTGCATCCGCAGAACAGGCCCGCAAGTATATTCCGGCGTTCATTTCCGGCTCTTCGTTTCCATATTTTGCCCTTAATGATGGCTCTTCGTTGAGAATAGGTTATGATCTTTCCAGCAATCAGCCAGAAGAGGTGAAAGCTATCGATGCCGGCGTCAAACTCTATACCGTCAGCGAAGCTGACTATCAAGAGGCATGGGGAAGCACTGACGATTTTATCAAAGGGTTTGCCCCGGCGACTCCTGCATCCGCAAGTCTTGCCAACATCCTGAAGACGCAGTTTCCCAGTGCCAACAGCGGTGATTTCGCCGTAATTTCATACGAGGAAGCTTCCGTGAATCCTGTATTCGGAAGTGGCAACACAGAGCCCGTGGTCTATATTGACCAACCTTTCTCCGACAATATGGACGGGTTTACTCTTGAGAATGTTAAGTTGCCGGAAGGTTCCACATATATCTGGAAACTTGACAATTACGGATACATGAAAGCTTCCGGATATGTAGGCGGCAAAAACTGGGATTCAGAGGGGTGGCTTATTTCTTCTGAGGTTGAACTTTCAGCCGATGCAAATGCTGTCCTTACTTTCGAACAGGCATATAACTATTTTTCGAATATTGCAACTGCCGCAGAGGAAGGTTCTGTAAATGTTCGCGAAAAAGGTGGTCAATGGGTTAAGCTAACCGTTCCTACACTCCCTGAAAAATTAGGATGGACAATGGTTGCTTCCGGAGATATTGATCTTTCCGCTTATAACGGCAAGACCATCCAGATTGGTTTCTGCTATAAGAGCACCGCAGCCAAGGCCGGCACTTGGGAAGTTAAGAACGTAAAACTTATGGATGGCGTTGCTACACGTTCGCTTTCGACACGCGCAGCTGCAGCTGCCGTTCCTACGGTAAGCAAGAATGCTATTTACAAGTATGAAGGCTCTGCATGGAGTGTTCCCGGTTCGATGCTTGTGCTCCAGCCTGCCGATTACGCAGCTATGGGCCAGACTCGCAACAACCTTTCAGGCACACTTCCCGCTCAGTTGTTGCCCACATATCTTGCGAATGCCCTTCCTTATTCTTCGGAAGATGCTGCCGTGATAGTGGCATATAATTATTCTAACGGAAGTTCTACGTCTTACAGGGCTAAACAATTTACAAAGACCGAAGGCGTATGGGTAATGAACAATGGTGCTACGGTGGATAAATTCACAAGGAAAGACGGCAAATGGCAGTTCAATCCTTCTGTGGAGATGGTTCTTCCTTATTCTCGCAACACTGCTCCTTCTTCCACATATTACATGGCATGCAAGGACTGGGTTTATGAGAACATTAGCAAGAAGCTTTATCCTGATGCTGTGGCAGACCCTGCTAATAAGATTGGTTATCCGTTTATCGACTATCGTGACAATGCAGAGTTCTATTCCGGAGCTTCCGCATATTATGGCAACGTGGATATACGTGCGAATACGGCGAAGTCAAATGCTCCGGAAGGCTATACCGGTTATGATGGACTTAGCGATGAGCAAATTTCCGACCTCATTTTGAAGCGTTTTGTGACGGAGTCGTTCCTTGGGGCCCTTGAAATGTTGGATTCCAATGCGGAAACCGTTGCAGGAATGGAAGTGACTTATACATTTACATTCACTGCCTATACTTCAGACGGTACTCAGGAATATGTCGTAGAATACTTGGTAATTGGTAAAGGCCAGTTCGAATTCCGTAAATTGTGGAAAAAGACAGATGCCGGACTTGAAGAAGTTAGCGTTGAATAATCTCTTTCCAATTATTTTATAAAAAAACGGGCCATCGAATTTCGGTGGCCCTGTTTTTATATCCGATTCTATTGATTCTTTGCTTATGGAATCGTAGGATTTAATGCAAAAAACTGAATCATTTTGATTGTAGGGGCATGCCTCCGGCATGTTTAATTGCAAATCAAACCGTTAATTTCCACATGCCGGAGGCATGTCCCTACATTGTTATTGGTTTTGCAACACCGGCTGAAGTTAGTTTAGATATTTGGATATGTCGGCTTTGATTTCGAGTGCCTGTCGGAAACCTACGGAGCGGTAAAGTTCTTGTCCGTCGCGGGAGATGTAGATGAGAGCGGGTATGCTTTCTATGCGGTATTTGGCGGCAAGTTCGGGCATACTGTCAACATTGATTGTTACGAAATCGACTTTCCCTTTGTATTCTTTTTTCAAGTCGGAGAAGATGGGTTTGAGCTGACGGCATGGCGGACACCATTCGGCGGAGAAATCCACGAGCATGGGGAGTCCGTTGATTGAGAGCAGGCCCCCGTCGGTCACTTCGTAGTCCTTCTTTTTTTCGTTTGACTTGGTTTGTTTTTCAGTTTTTACACCTGTTGAATCCTTTCCGGAAGAATTTCCGTTGCCGGAACATCCTGTGGCAAACATTGCTGCGGCTATGGCGCAGGTGAGAAATATCTTTTTCATTATTTATGGTTGTTTTGTGAAGCGGGTTATATAGCGTTATAACAAATAAAGGCATCGGAAGTTATTCCGATGCCTTTATTTGTGGAATGCATAATGCGAAATGCACAATACATAATTGTTGTAATGTTGTAGTGTGAGCCTTCATAAGGCAATTTACCCTACTACTTTATCAGATATCCTTGTTGTGCTCGAGAAGGAGAGTCATCGAAGGACGGTCGCATATCTCGGAGGGACCGAAATACTGGATAGGACCGGGATACTGGTAAAGGGTGTTAAGGGCGAGGGTCTCACGCATAGACGCGAACTTTAGATAAGGACGGCCGTTGAGGTTTACGAGAGCCTTCTGGATTACGGGTTTCATCTTGCCGTTGCGGCGCTCCATGTTCATCATCATGGTGATTGGAATACCGCCTGCAATCCATTCCTCTGATTTCTCGGTGAGGTTGCGCACGGAGCTCATGTAACCGGTTAGGCCTGAGTTGATGAGCATTGCTGCGTTGAAACCGAGGGCGTAGGTGTAGTCGGCATCGAAGTTCGTGGGGTCGGCGCAGCGTCCTTCGTAGCCGAAGAAGTGGTGCTGGGCGTTGAACTTGCCGGAATACTGACCTTCGGCAGCCATCTCTTCAAGACGTTTTGCCACCATCTGGCTCAGGAGGCTTTCGGTTTCGATAAGCGATACCTGTACGTTGCCGTGGCTGTCGCGGTCAAGGCTGAGCTGGAGGGCGATTGCTTTAGGCAGAGATTTGTAAAGGTCGGCGTTGGCAGGAGAAAGGAAGGAGTGGATTTTTTCAAGCTTTGCGTTCTCGTCGAGTCCTTCGAGTTCTGCTGTGTGGTTTGCGAGCACGTCGTTGAGTTCGGCGATAAGGTCTTTCATCGAGGGGATGAATTCGATAAGGCCTTCCGGTACGAGCACGGTGCCGAAGTTCCAGCCAAGTTTGGCACGTTCGGCGATGACGTAGCAAAGATAGTTGACGATATTGTCAAGTGTCATGCGCTTTGCAAGCACTTCCTCGGAGATGAGGCAAACGTTGGGCTGGGTCTCAAGGGCGCATTCGAGGGCGATATGCGATGCGGAGCGGCCCATGAGTTTGATGAAGTGGTAGTATTTCTTTGCGGAGTTGCAGTCGCGCTGTATGTTGCCGATAACCTCGCTATATACCTTGCAGGCGGTGTCGAAGCCGAAAGATGTTTCGATCCATTCGTTTTTGAGGTCGCCGTCGATGGTTTTGGGCACGCCGATAACCTGCACGTCGGCACCGATATTCTTGTAATATTCGGCAAGAACTGCAGCGTTCGTGTTTGAGTCGTCGCCGCCGATGATTACGAGGGCCTTGATGTTGAGTTCCTTAAGGATTTTGAGACCGGATTCGAACTGCTCGGGGGTCTCAAGTTTCGTACGGCCTGAACCGATGATGTCGAAACCGCCTGTGTTGCGGAAATCCTTGAGATAGCCGGCGGTGATTTCCATATACTGGTGGTTGATGAATCCGGCAGGGCCCATGAGGAAGCCGTAGAGACGGTTTTCTTTGTTAAGGCTCTTGATACCGTCGAAGATACCGCTCACCACGTTGTGTCCGCCGGGGGCCTGTCCGCCTGAAAGGATGATACCTACGTTGAACGGTTCTTCCACACGCTGGGGATGGTCTTCGTTGACGAATTCAACGATAGGCATTCCGTAGGTGTGGGGGAAAAGTTTCTTGATTTCTTCCTGGTCGGCAACGGATTGTGTTGCCTCGCCGATTTTCAGCTTCACGGGACCATGAAGGGCCTTGGGGAGTTTCGGCTGATATTCAGCCCTTACCCTCTGAAGAGCACTCTTTTTCATTTGAAGTTGTTATATGGATATTTGAGTAATTATCAGATTGCAAAATTAATCATTTTCCGCGTAAAAACAATGCGTTTTGCCGCTAAAGTGTAGAAGGGATGATTGTAATCACAATGTTTCTCAACGGATTCGATTGCAAACTCATATTTTTTCATTAATTTTGCGACAGATCTCCGCGATACGTGGTGCCTCGGAGGAGGAATTACACCGGGCATTGGGAGGTTCGTATTATATACGAAAGGCGTTTACTACGCTTTATTTCTTGGCTCTAAGAAACTACTGTCTTCAAAGATATGGTCAAGGATGAGGCAATAGCAGATGCCCCTTGGGTACGTATTATGTAATCCGGCTCATATATCAGATATGAGGGCTGGAGGTGTTGCATATACATACTTCGCGGGGTCATTCTACCATTGCTCGTTCTACTATATCGGGCTGTGGTAGGTCTCTTGGAGCGGAATGAGCTGGTGAAGGATTCCCGCTTTTTCTTTTTTTTAATCGCTATTTTGCCATAAGGAGTCGGTGGCTTGGATGTTTCGATATAATGAACAGACTATTACGAAATCTGATGCTTCATGCTGCTGTGTCGGTGTCGGTGGCATGCGTTTATGGAGAAGATTTTTCTCAATTCCATGAATTTGCTTATCAGCTTCAGGAAGACGGCACTTATGCCATTTGTGGTGCCTATGTCTTGCCGGAAGCGTTAGACAACCCGGATTACAATCCGGATGCGGGTGTCACTTCAATGACTATTCCGGCTAAGAAAAACGGCATTCCGGTCACGGCTATACGTAATTCTGATGAAGGATATTTAGGGAGTCATTTTCTGAGTACATTAACATGGAACCTTCAATCTCTGATTATTGAGGACTCCCCATTGGAACTGCGGATAGATTATGAGAGCATGCCGTGGAGTCCCTGCTACAATAAGGTATATTTGGGTAGGAATATTTCGAATAAAGATGGCGATAACCTTGGATCTTTGGGAATCTTTACTGAAGGAGGAAGTGTCATAATAGGTGATATGGTAACGGCTGTGAGGGATTTTCTTTTTTGGAAAGATGACGGCAAAACCGGGTTATCGTCCGTGATATTCGGAAAAAATGTGGAAAGAATCGGTCATGACGCATTCTCCGGGTGCTCAGCGTTAAAAAATATAAGTTTCCCGAAAAGCCTAAAAGTGATTGAGGAAGGTGCTTTTAACCGTTGTGGCATAACAAGTCTCTCAATCCCTGCTAATATTATGGAAATTGAACCGAAAGCTTTTTCAAGTTGCACAGCCTTGAAGGAGGTTTCCTTTGAAGATTCTGATGTGCCTCTTGTTTTGTATGATGGCCAATACTCTTATGGAGGATCCACGATTTATTGTTCAATATTTTATAATTGCGAATCATTGGATTCTCTTTATATCGGGCGAAATTTAATGGGAACGAGTATGGTGCTGGATAAAGGTAAGGAACTTACAGGGCCTCCTTCTTATGAATGTTCTCCGTTGTATAATTCTCTTTATCCATATCTGAAAAGTGTGGTATTTGGTGATAAAGTCACACAAATCTCAAAATCCATGTTTGAAGGTTTCACGGTGCTTGAGAAGGTGGAATTTGGCAAAGGAATGACGGAAATTCCGCAGCGGTTTTTTTTAGGTTGTGTCTCATTGCCTGAAATAAAAATACCTGATTGGATTACTTCAATCGGTACAGAAGCCTACTATATGTGTACCGGAGTAAAATCGATTTCAATCGGGCAGTCAATAAGAACCATTCCGTCATATTGTTTCTCCGAGTGTTCGATAAAATCTTTATCGATACCGGGGACGGTGAAATATGTTGAAGACCATGCTTTCAGTTCGTGCTCGTCACTGAAAGAAGTGCGTTTTGAAGAATCAAGCTCAACTCTTTATCTGAATTGGGATGGTGCATGGATTGGAAATTATGGGACCGGAAGTGCGGCGGGCAATATCTTCCAGGATGACCCGATAACAGATATATGGGTGGGAAGGAACTGTGAGTTGTATTCATATACCGACATCAATCCGGAATCTACTTACCATTATGGCACATTTTCTGAAATGCCGACAATTACGAATATCGCATTCGGAGACAATGTAACGATTATAGGAGACAAATATGACTGTCGGAATCTTGCTTCACTTAAATTCGGCTCAAGAGTGGAAGAAATCAGGGATGAAGCATTCTCCGATATTCCATTAGCGGAAATAGAGTTTCCTGAATCTTTAAAGAAAATAGGAGACAATGTATTTGGAGAATGTGACAATATCAAGAGTCTGAAGTTTGGAGATTACTTAGAGGAGATTGGAGGGCAGTCGTTTATGGATTGTGATTCTCTTGAAGAGTTAACGCTTCCAAAATCGCTTAAAAGAATAGGTGCATACGCTTTTGGATGGTGTGATAACATCCGTTTTGTGACGTCACAGGCTATCGAGCCACCCGTTTTTTATGAGAAATGGAGTGCTTTTGGTGGGTTTTCGGATATCGTTTTTGAGACCGCACTCCTTACGGTGCCGGTAGGGTCGGAGAGTGCCTATGAGAATGCTGAGGTATGGAAAGAATTCAAAAACCGGCAATCGGGAGTAAAAGAGGTAATTGAAGGAGAGATTTCGATATCTGTAGAGGGGTTGGACATAGTACTTTCCAATACTGACGATGTGAATGTAGGCATTTACACACTCGATGGAAAAACTGTATATTCTGGCGATGCATCCCGGATTCGGATGCCAGGCCAGGGCCTTTATATAGTGAAAGCCGCCGGGAAGGCATATAAAGTGAACGTCTTTTAGAGTTTAGTGTTGAGTGGAATGTTTAAAAAGAAGCCGGTTTCAAGTGAAACCGGCTTCTTTTTAAACTGTTGAGGAAATTGATTAGCAGGGGAGGGCGGCGTTGGTTTTGCGGACGGCCTCTGCACTCTTCTTGAAGAGGGCTTTCTCTTCGTCGTTGAGTTCGAGTTCAACAATTTTCTCAATACCGTTTCTGCCAAGTACACAGGGCACGCCGATGCAGATGTCGCTTTCACCATACTCGCCTTCGAGAAGGGCGGAGCAGGGGATGATGGCTTTCTGGTTGTGGATGATGGCTTCCACAAGCTCGGCTGCAGCAGCACCCGGAGCATACCATGCGGAAGTGCCGAGAAGCTTGGTGAGGGTGGCGCCACCTACCATCGTGTCGGCTGCCACTTTGTCGAGCACCTCGTCAGAGATGAAGTTTGAGACAGGCACACCGCGGAGTGTGGCGAAACGCTTCATGGGAATCATGGTGGTGTCGCCATGTCCGCCGATTACGAAACCTTCAACCTCGTTGGGATTGGCTTCGAGGGCCTGGCTGAGATAGTATTTGAAACGACTGCTGTCAAGCGCGCCGCCCATACCGATGATACGGTTTTTGGGAAGACCTGACACCTTGTGGATAAGGTAGGTCATGGTGTCCATGGGGTTGGAAACGCAGATGATAACGGCGTTGGGGCTGTGGGCAAGCACACTTTCGGTCACCTGCTTGACGATGCCGGCGTTGACTCCGATGAGTTCCTCGCGGGTCATGCCCGGCTTGCGGGGAATTCCGGAGGTGATGACAACGACGTCGCTGTCTTTTGTTGCCTCATAGTCGTTGGTTACGCCTTTGATGCATGTGTTCATGTCGAGAAGATTGGCGGTCTGCATCATATCCATGGCTTTTCCTTCGGAAACGCCTTCCTTGATGTCGATAAGAACCACTTCGTCTGCCACTTCGCGGAGAGCGATCACGTTTGCTGCTGTAGCGCCGACATTACCGGCGCCTACGACTGTTACTTTAGACATAGCTGTTATTGTTTTTGGGTTATCGGTTCGTTAGTTAGTTACAAGCGTTCTGACGCGGTGTCAAATCAAACATGCCGGAGAGACGGATGGCATGCAGGATGGCGCCAATTAAAACATGCTGGAGGCATGTCTCTACATAGATGATGCAAAATTACGGAAAAATTTCCATAATTGCAAAATGATTCCCTCAATTAAAACATTTATTCCAGCAAGCCTTTCCCTTCACGGGTGATGACGGGTTCGCTGCCGGTGCAGTCAACTATTGTGGAAGGCTCCATGTCGCCGTCCGCCCCTTCAATAAAGAAATCCACCTTGTCGTGATATGCCTCGGCTATCAATTCGGGATTTATGGCATAGTCGGAATCGGAATATTCAATCGAGGTGGAAAGTATGGGATGGCCGAGACGCTCTACGATGTCGCGGCATATTTTGCTGTCGGGAATCCTGACTCCCACCACCTTCCTGCCTTTGAAAGCTTTCGGAAGAGTGGAAGCGGATTTGAAAAGAAATGTGAAGGGTCCGGGGGTATTGTCGCGCAGGAGTTTGAAGGCATAGTTATCGAAACGGGCATACTCCGCCGCCATAGAAATGTCGGAGCAAATTATAGAAAGGTTGGTCTTTTCGGGGTTGATGCCTTTCAGACGGCAGATCCTGTCGATTGCCTTTGCATTGAGAGCATCGCAGGCAATGGCATAGAGGGTGTCGGTGGGAAGAATCATGGTCTGTCCCGCCTCAAGGTCGCGGCATATCTCTGACAACTGGCGTTCGGAAGCTTCATCGTTCCAGATTTTCATTATTTTCATAGCATTTATAATTTTCCGGTATTACATTCGTTTCCCTTTTCGGTTTTCTTATTCTTAGTGTTCTTTGAGGCGCATGAATCAGCGAGCGCGCATCCGCAGCATGATTTCACATTGCCCCGTTTGCGCAAACCGACAAGTTTCCATATAATCCACACGACAGCACCGAGAAGCACGAGCCCCACGATGCAGTATTGTATAATAAGGTTTGCCGTCAGTTCCATTTTTAAGCTATTGGTTTAAGTCTCTGCCGGAGAGCTTTCTTTCGATTTTGCATCCTTCGGAGACGATTTTTTCTTTGCAGTCCCTTTTTTCCCTTTCTTGGAAGAATTGTCGGTAGTCGCTTCCCCTTGTTGCGCCACAATTCGACGGTTGGAATTGTCGCGGATTACAGAGAATGTGATTTCCGACACCATCTGCTTTATCTGTCCGATAAATTCCATAGGGTCGTATTCCCTCCGTTCAATCTGGCGTAGCCTCCCTTCCCAGATGCCGGTGAGTTTCGCGCTCTTCAGCAGCTCTTCTTTGATAAGCCCGACAAGCTCGATGCCGGCCGGCGTGGCGCGTAAGGATTTGCGTTCCTTGACGATGTAGCCTCTTTTGTATAGAATCTCGATGATAGCGGCCCTTGTTGACGGACGTCCGATGCCGTTAGCCTTCAACGATTCCCTGAGTTCCTCGTCATCCACCATCGCGCCAGCCGTCTCCATCGCTTTCAAGAGGGTGCCCTCGGTGAAGTATTTGGGAGGCTGGGTGGTTTTCTTCACAAGACGGGGGTAATGTGGACCTTCCTCCCCTTTTGTAAACACCGGAAGTGTCGATGAGTTTTCGTCGTCTCCCTCTTTTTCCTGCTCGTCGGCAACCTTTTCACCTGCATATACGGCTTTCCATCCGGGGTCGAGGATTACTTTACCGGTGGCCTTGAACCCGACGTTGTCAACTTTGGCGTTTACAACCGTCTGTTCGAACGAACAATCAGGGAAAAAGACGGAAATAAATCTAAGGGCGATTATATTGAACACGTCTTGCTCCGCTTTCGACAGACCGGGTGGAAGGGGCTGCCCCGTAGGGATTATGGCATGATGGTCGGTGACTTTCGAATTGTCGAACACCTTCTTGCTCTTCTTTAGTTTTTTCCCTCTCAGCGGAGTCATGGTCATCTGATAATCTTTGAGTGAATTCAGGATGCCGCCGCATTTGGGGTACATGTCGTCGGTGAGATAAGTGGTGTCAACGCGCGGATAAGTTGTGACTTTTTTCTCGTAAAGACTTTGTATGGTGCGCAGAGTGTCCTCGGCACCGAGGTTAAGCTTTTTGTTGCATTCCACCTGGAGGGAGGTGAGGTCGAAAAGACGGGGGGGAGCCTCTTTGCCGGATTTTTTAGTGACGTCGGTCACGACAAGAGGGAAAGCCTTGAGACGCTCTACGATTTCCGCGCCCTTCTCCTCCTTGTCGAAACTTTTGCCGGAGGCAGAGAAGAGGGTATCGCGGTATAGGGTTTTCAGCTCCCAATAGTCCGTAGGTTTGAAATTTTCTATTTCGAGTTGGCGTTTCACCACGAGGGCGAGGGTAGGGGTCTGCACCCTGCCGATTGAAAGCACCTGACGGTTGACACCATATTTAAGAGAGTAAAGACGTGTGGCGTTCATGCCAAGCACCCAGTCGCCGATAGCTCGGCATAGGCCTGCGGTGTAGAGAGGTTCGAGGTCTTCATGCGGGCGCAGCGATTTGAACCCCTCGCGGATTGCCTCGTCGGTGAGCGAGCTTATCCAAAGGCGTTTCACTGGTTTGGAGCATCCTGCTTTCTGCATCACCCATCTTTGAATGAGTTCACCCTCCTGCCCGGCATCGCCGCAGTTAACAATCTCGTCGCATTGTTCGATAAGAGTGCGTATAGTGTTGAACTGATGCTTGTAGCTGTCGATGTCGATAAGCTTTATCCCGAACCTTGGCGGAATCATCGGCAACGCGGAAAGCGACCAGTTTTTCCATTCTTTGCAATAATCGTGCGGCTCTTTGAGGCAACAGAGATGTCCGAAAGTCCAGGTGACGCAATAGCCGTTGCCCTCGAGATAGCCGTCACGGCGCGTGTTGGCTCCGAGTATGCGGGCGATGTCGCGTCCTACGCTTGGTTTCTCAGTGATGCAAAGTATCATTCAAGTGTTTTTGCTTCGTTCCAGAATCGGTCCATTTCAGCGAGTGTCATGTCCTTCAGTTGTTTGCCTGACTCATTCGCCCTCTTTTCGATATGGTTGAATCGGGAAATGAACTTGCGGTTGGTGCGTTCGAGCGCGTTTTCAGGATTGACACCGTAAAGTCTGGCGGCATTGACGACGGCAAAAAGGAGGTCGCCGAATTCGGCTTCGAGACGGTCTTTGGAACCCGATTCAATCTCCCTCTCCACCTCAGAGGCCTCTTCTTTAAGTTTTTCCCACACCTGTGAAGGTTCGTCCCAATCAAACCCTACGTTGGCCGCCTTCTCCTGGATCCTGTTGGCCTTTATCAAGGCCGGCAAAGCGGAAGGCACGCCTGCGAGCACGGTTTTGTTGCCCCCCTTCTCTTTGAGTTTTATCTGTTCCCAGTTTTGAGCCACCTGGTCGGCGGAATTCGCATCGACGTTGCCGTAGATATGGGGATGACGGAAAATCAATTTGTCGGTGAGCGAATTGCAGACGTCGGCAATGTCGAATTGATTCTTTTCGGAGGCTATTTTAGCATAAAACGCCACATGTAGGAGCACGTCGCCGAGTTCTTTCCGGATGTTGGCGGTGTCGTCGGCCATAAGGGCGTCGGCGAGTTCAAACACTTCTTCCACGGTGTTGGGGCGCAGGGAGTCGTTGGTTTGTTTCGCGTCCCAGGGACATTTCTCGCGTAGGGTGTCGAGCACTTCGAGGAAACGTCCGAAAGCCTTCAGTTTATCGTCGGTAGTATGCATTTGCTGTGAGATTTAACTAAAATTGGATGCAAAGTTAGGTAGAAATTACGAGATTATTTGTATCTTTGTGGCTTGAAATTGAAATCCTGTCGTGAAAACCGGTGAACGGACTTCGTTTTCGCGGCTGAATTTCGGATTCATAGCTATGGACAGATTAATAGATTCAGAAAAAGCCAAAGACCTCCGGCGCCTCATAGAGGATTCGGAACGGATTGTGCTGACGTGTCATGTAAGGCCTGACGGCGATGCCATCGGGAGCACTCTCGGATTGTGGCATCTTTTGCGAGGTCTTGGAAAGGAAGCCACTGTTGTCGTGCCTGACAAGGCTCCGGCAGTATTGTCGTTTCTTCCGGGCTTCAAGGAAATAGCGGTCTATACGTGCCATGCCGAGTTCTGTGAGAAAACGGTGGGAGAATCGGATTTGATTCTTTGCTGCGATTTCAACACTCCGTCGCGTCAGGATGCGCTCGCCCCCTTGATTCAGAGCGCCCATTCAAGGAAGGTGCTTATCGACCATCATCGGGAGCCCGACGCGTTTGCCGACCTGATGATTTCTTATCCCGATATGTCTTCGACGTGCGAGCTTTGTTTCCGGCTGATTGCATCCATGGGATTCTATTCGGAAGTGGATGTGGATTGCGCCACATGTCTTCTGACGGGCATCGTGACCGATACGAGAAACTTTACGGTGAATTGCAAGCATCCCGACCTCTACGAGATTCTAATGCGTCTTTTGGAAAAAGGAGTTGATAAAGAGAAAATAGTAAGGGAATCGCTCAACACGAAGAGTTATTGGGGATTGAAACTTGAAGCTTTCGCCATTTCGGAAAGAATGAAAGTTTATCCCGCCCATAAATGTGCCTTGATTGCGCTCGGGAAAGGCGACCTTGACCGTTTCCATTATGAGCGTGGCGATACTGAAGGGCTTGTAAACCGGCCTTTGGAGGTGCGCGACATAAGATACAGCATATTTATGAGGGAGGACCCCGATTGCGTCAAGGTGTCGGCAAGGAGTTGCGACAATTTTCCCGTCTCGGAAATCTGCAAAGACCTTTTCAACGGCGGCGGACATATCCAGGCGGCGGGCGGCGAGTTCCACGGCACCCTTGAGGAATGCAGAAATCTTATGATAGAGTCTATGCCAAACTATGATAAATATTTGTGAATATGAATGAACCCGCTTCCGGTCTGCAATGCACGGCCAAATGGCGGTAATCCATAATTAATAAAAATGACTGACATCAAAAAAAGAATAATCAACGGGGCTATGATGTTTCTGTTAGCCCTCGCCGCAACGGGCGCAACATCTTGTAGCAAATCGGAAAGTTATTCCGAGCTTTTGAGAGACGAGGAGAAAGCTGTAAACGTCTTCCTTGCCCAGCATGAAGTGCGTCTTGAAGTGCCGTCGGATTCCATTTCATTCGAGATGGGGGAAGACGCTCCATTCTATCGCCTTGACCCTGACGGCTACGTCTATATGCAGGTGATTTCGAAGGGCGACACGGAAAGCAAGATAAAGAACGGCGATGTGGTATATTTCCGTTTCAGCCGCCAGAACCTCAAGACCCTGACAGAGACAGGCACCGCCGACAAGGAAGGGAATTCCGATAATATCGGGGTGGGTGCTTACGACCCCAAGAGCACCTATTTCGTATATCAGAACAATTATCTACAGTCTTCCACCTCATGGGGCACGGGCATACAGATGCCGATGAAGTTTTTCGGCTACGGATGCGAGGTCAACCTGGTTTTAAGAAGCTATTACGGTTTTTCGAGCGACCAGACATATTGTATCCCCTATTTAATCAACGTAAGGTATTTCAAGCCTGAATATTAAATGTCGTGCCCGAAGGCGGGCATGGCTCATCTATTTTATATCATAACCCGGACGACAACAACACGACAATAATATGGCACTAATCAAATCAATATCAGGCATCCGCGGCACAATAGGCGGAGGCTCGGGCGAAGGCCTGAGCGGTGTGGATATCGTAAAATTCACGTCGGCATACGCAGAATTCATACGGCGTCATAACCCGGCAGCAAAGAAAATAGCCGTGGGACGCGACGCCCGCATATCCGGCGCGATGGTTGACCATCTGGTGACCGGCGCTTTGATGGCTATGGGTTTCGACGTGGTCAATATCGGTCTTGCCACCACCCCTACGACGGAGCTTGCCGTCACCGGTCTGGGTGCGGACGGAGGTATTATCATCACCGCGAGCCATAATCCCGTGCAGTGGAATGCACTCAAATTGCTCAACAAGCGCGGGGAATTCCTTTCGGATGCCGAAGGTAAAGAAGTGATTGCCATTGCCGATGCCGAAGATTTTAAATTTGCCGAAGTTTTTGAACTCGGAAAAGAATATAAGGACGACACCTGGGCTATGCGCCATATAGAGATGGTGAAGGCTCTTCCGCTCGTGGATTGCGACGCTATCGCCAAAGCAGGATTCACAGTGGCTGTGGATGCCGTCAATTCAATCGGCGGAGTGGTGATTCCGGGGCTTCTGAAGGCCCTTGGGGTGAAGAATGTGATTGAGTTGAACTGCGAACCGACGGGTAAATTCGCCCATACCCCGGAGCCTATACCGGAGAACCTCACCCAGATTTCCTCTCTTATGAAAAAGGGTGTGGCCGATGTCGGTTTCGTGGTTGACCCCGACGTTGACCGTCTCGCCATCGTTATGGAGAACGGGGAGATGTTTGTAGAGGAATATACACTTGTGGCGGTCGCCGACTACGTGCTTTCGAAGACCCCCGGCTCGACGGTGTCTAACCTGAGCAGCTCGCGTGCGCTGCGCGACGTGACCGAGAAGCACGGATGCAGCTATTCTGCAGCTGCCGTCGGGGAAGTGAACGTTGTGACAATAATGAAAGAGACCGGAGCCGTGATAGGAGGCGAAGGCAACGGCGGGGGGATTTATCCGGAACTCCACTACGGCCGTGACGCGCTCGTAGGTGTAGCCCTTTTCCTTACACTTCTTGCCAAAGAGGGAAAGAAAGTGAGCGAACTAAAAGCCGGCTATCCGCGCTATGCCATAGCTAAGAACAAGATACAGCTCACTCCCGATATCGACGTTGATGCAATCCTGGAGGCTGTAAAGGAGAAATTCGCAAACGAGAGGATAACTGACATCGACGGCGTAAAGATTGATTTTGCCGACTCGTGGGTGCATCTCAGAAAAAGCAATACGGAACCCATCATCCGAATCTATAGCGAGGCGGAGACAATGGAGAAGGCCGACGCACTTGCGGAAGAAATCAAGAGCGTAATCGCGTCGCTTTGACCGTTGGCCGGCAGACAATGAAGATTTTGAAACGATAAAAACTGAAAGATAATGCTGAAAAAGTTTTTCATGAACACGCTCTCCTCTTTTGTCGGAGCCTGGATAGCGCTTGCGCTTTTCGGAATTGTGTGTGTGCTCGTGTTTTTTGGCGTCCTCGCCAAACTCGGAGTGTCGGAGTCGGAGAGTGTGGACGTCTCGAAGGGTAGCGTGCTTTCCATCAATCTGGAAGGCTCTATCGAAGAGCGTGAAACCCCTGTGGATATCAATTATCTCACCCTGATGCAGGGGGAGATAGAAAGGCCTCAGACCCTTTCCAACCTTGTGGCTGCCATAGGGGAAGCAAAGGAAAACAAAAACATTTCAGCAATCTATCTTAACTGCAAGGGAGTGTCGGCGTCGCCCGCCACTCTTAATGCCTTGCGAAGCGCGCTTGTGGATTTCCGCAAGTCGGGGAAAAAGGTGATAGCCTACGGCGGCAGCTATATGATGGGCGATTATTATATAGCCAGCGCCGCCGACAGCGTTTTCCTTAATCCGGCAGGCATAGTTGGGCTTCAAGGACTTGGAGGAACCAATTTCTACTTTAAGGGACTGCTTGACAAGCTTGGAGTGACTGTCCAGGTGGTGAAGGTGGGTACTTATAAATCGGCGGTAGAGCCTTATATCCTCAATGAAATGAGCGCACCCGCAAGGGCGCAGCTCGACACGCTTTATGGCAATATGTGGATGGAGATAAGGAAGAATATCGCTTCTACCCGTAAGAAGTTCAGCGCCGCCGATATTGATAGCCTCGTCAACGACTTTGTTTTTATCGAGCCTGCGGAAAGGGATTTGAAGGCAGGGCTTGTTGACCGCATCGTATATGAAAGATGCGTTGACAGCATTGTCGGCGATATCGTAGGGAAGAGCAAGAAGGACTTGAATTTTGTGTCGCCTTCGGCGTTGCTTTCACAGACCGATTGGAACGATGCCTACGGAGCGAAAAACCAGATTGCTGTGCTTTATGCCTGCGGCGAGATAGTTGACGGCGGCGGCAACGGCACCATCAATTACCAGCGTCTCGTGCCTCAGATTATAGAACTTGCCGACAACGATAAGGTGAAAGGTATGGTGCTCAGGGTCAATTCGCCCGGAGGAGCCGTCTTTGGCAGCGACCAAATCGGGGAGGCACTCGATTATTTCCAGTCGAAAGGGAAGCCGATGGCAGTTTCCATGGGTGATTATGCCGCATCGGGCGGTTACTGGATTTCCTGTTGTGCCGACCGTATCTTCGCCGACCCTCTCACCATCACCGGCTCGATAGGCATATTCGGTCTGATACCCGATTTAAAAGGGCTTGCCGATAAACTCGGCGTGAGCCCCCAGCATGTCGCCACGAATCCGGAGGCTGACTTCCCGACGCTATTCGCTCCGATGAACGAGAAACAGAATGCCGCCTTGCAAAGGAATGTGGAAAGAGGCTATGACAAGTTTGTGGCTCGGGTGGCAAGGGGGCGCAAGATGCCCGAATCGAAGGTGCGTGCCATTGGAGAAGGGAGAGTATGGGACGCTATGAAAGCCAAGGAAATCGGTCTTGTGGATGAACTGGGTTCGCTGAAAGACGCTACCGAATGGGTGGCCGGCAAGGCGGGGGTGGAAGATTCATACAGCGCGGCGTCTTATCCCACGCTTGAGCCCGGTTTGTGGGACATTATTCCCGAACTCGGAGGAATGAGACTTCAGGAGGCGCTTCAGAAAGCTCTCAAAGGTGAATATGACGACCTTATGATTCGCTTCGTAAGCAGCGTGCTGCGGCAGAAACCGTTGCAGGCAAGGATGCCATACATGAATGTGGAATTCTCGGAAAGCGTGGCGTTGCAGTGATTATTTAAAGAATAATAAACGATAAACGGGAAAAGCGGTGAAGACAACGAAAGATAAAATTATGGTGTGTCTGCTGACTCCATTGTCGTGGCTATACGGGGCCGTGACAGGGGTGAGGAACTGGCTTTTCGATTCCAAGATACTGAAGGAAGAGGAGTTTGACATCCCGATTATCGGCGTGGGCAACATAACGGTGGGTGGCACCGGAAAAACGCCCCATGTGGAGTATATCGTGAGCCATCTTGCCGCCGACTACCATATCGCCGTTTTGAGCCGGGGATATAAGAGGAAGACGAGTGGTTTCGTGCTTGCCAATTCCAAAAGTACGCCTGACCTTATAGGCGATGAGCCGTTTCAGATTTATCAGAAATTCGGGATGAAGGTGCGTGTGGCTGTATGTGAGAGCAGGCGTAAAGGCATAAAGGAACTTATGCGTCTGTTTCCCGACCTCGACCTTATCGTGCTCGACGACTCTTTCCAGCACCGTTGGGTGAAGCCCAAAGTTTCCATTCTTCTGACGGATTACAGCCGTCCGTTCTATAAGGATAAGCTGCTTCCTTTGGGACGATTGCGCGAAAGCCCGATGCAGGTGAACCGAGCGGACATGGTTATAGTGACGAAGTGTCCTGACGACCTTCTCCCCATCAATTTCCGGATAGCGTCGAAAGACCTCGACCTTATGACATATCAGAAGTTGTTCTTTTCAAGATATGAATACGGCGGTCTGGAGCCTGTCTTCCCGGACGATGCCCCTTACAGGGCAAGCCTGGGGCAGCTTGATTCGGGCGACGGAGTGCTTCTGCTCACCGGTATTGCCCATCCTCGTTATTTCGTAAGATATTTCCGCAATTATCCTTTCAAGGTTAAGATAGACCATTTCCCGGACCATCATGATTTCTCACGTTCCGACATAGCCTCTATACACGAACGTTTCAAATTGTTGCCGGGAAGCAGAAAGATAATAGTTACAACGGAAAAAGACGCCGTCCGGCTTATGCACAACCCCTATTTCCCCCAATCGTTGAAACCTTTCACGTTCTATCTTCCGGTGTCTGTGAAAATTATCAACGGTATTGACGAAACCGACCTTATACAGGAATTGAAAAACGCTATCGGCTGACAGCGGCTTCAATTATGCCCGACTATAAAATACAAAATACCGAGAGAGGTTTTGCATTTTAACGGCGATGCACACGCAACAAATGCACTCTTTCGGATGTTATCATATTAGCCCAAAATTAAATAGAATGGAAAAGACAATGTTGGATACAATTCGCGAAACTGCGTCGTTCATACTCAATGAAATCGGCACCGCCCCCGATACCGCCGTGATCCTCGGCACCGGCCTCGGCGACCTTGTTAACCATATAGAAATTACAAAGGAGCTTGCTTATAAGGACATACCGAATTTTCCGGTCTCGACGGTGGAAGGCCACAGCGGAAAGCTTATTTTCGGGAATCTCGGAGGTAAGTATATAATGGCGATGCAAGGCCGCTTCCATTATTACGAAGGCTACGACATGAAGCAGGTGACATTCCCTGTGAGAGTCATGAAGGAACTCGGCGTGGGCACCCTTTTTGTGAGCAACGCGGCAGGGGGTATGAACAAGGAGTTCCGTGTGGGCGACGTGATGGTGATTACCGACCATATCAACCTTTTCCCTGAGAACCCCCTTCGCGGGAAGAACTACGAGGAGCTCGGGCCACGTTTCCCTGCGATGACGGAAGCCTACAGCACCGGGCTGATAGAAATGGCTGACGATATAGCAAGAGAGGAAGGGATAAGGCTTATGCACGGAGTTTATGTCGGCACGCCCGGTCCTACTTTCGAGACTCCTGCCGAATATGAATATTTCCGGATTATCGGTGGTGACGCCGTCGGGATGTCAACCGTGCCGGAAGTGATTGTCGCCAACCATGCGGGTATGACGGTGTTCGGAGTTTCCGTTATTACTGACCTCGGCGGAAAGGACGTAAAAGAGGTGCCGACCCATGAAGAGGTGCAGAAGGCCGCCGTCAAGGCACAGCCCGTGATGACTAAAATTATCAAGGAGATGCTTTCCCGCCTTTGAGTACCTGTAAAAGATAACGAAAATTGTTCGCCGGACGCTGACCGCAATGGGAGGGGTCCGGCGCTTGAATAAGAGATTTATATGGATTATAACCAGACTGAAATATCGAGCCTCGGGGAATTCGGCCTTATTGAACATCTCACCAAAGAATTCCCTATTGTGAACAGCCAGACCAAAAAAGGGGTGGGAGATGACGCCGCCATACTGAATTTCGGCGATAAGGATGTGCTCGTCACCACCGACCTTCTTCTGGAAGGGATTCACTTCGACCTCCGTTATGTGCCACTCAAGCATCTGGGGTATAAGGCCGCAATCGTGAACTTCAGTGATATTTATGCCATGAACGGCACCCCGCGTCAGATTACGGTGAGTCTCGGCGTTTCGAGCCGGTTTACTGTGGAGCATCTTGAGGCGCTTTATTCGGGGATACGTCTGGCATGTGAAATCTATGGTGTGGATATGGTGGGCGGCGACACAAGCGCTTCAGTGACCGGCCTTGTAATCAGTATCACTTGTCTGGGCGAGGCGAAGGCTGAGGATGTGGTGACTCGCTCGGGGGCGAAGCCAACCGACATCATCTGCGTGAGTGGCGACCTCGGAGCGGCCTTCATGGGCCTTCAGCTTCTCGAGCGCGAAAACACAGTTGCAGCCGGTCAAAAAGACTTCCAGCCCGACTTCGCAGGTAAGGAGTATATTTTGGAGCGGCAGTTGAAACCGGAAGCGAGAAAAGACATAGTCGAGGCATTGCGAAAAGAGGGAATCAAACCAACGTCGATGATAGACGTGAGCGACGGGCTTTCGTCGGAACTCCTTCACATCTGCAAGGAATCGGGCACAGGCTGCCGGGTTTATGAAGATAAAATACCTATCGACTATCAGACGGCGTTGATGGCTGAGGAATTCAATATGAATCTCGTAACTGCCGCAATGAACGGCGGTGAGGATTATGAATTGCTGTTTACAGTGCCTATCACCGACCACGAGAAGATAGAGAAGATGAAAGGGGTGAACATGATCGGGTATGTAACCAAACCGGAACTTGGGTGTGCGATGGTGAGTCGCGACGGTGCGGAAATTCCCATAAAAGCGCAAGGATGGAACGCGTTTCTTTCCGAGAATGGCGTGGGAGGTGAAGATGCAAGTCTTTCGGAAGGCGGCAGCGCGAAGTGAAAGGGGCGTATTTAATAAGGTTTAAACACGTTGAAGATTATTTAACAGTGTAGATGGAATTTTTTAAGTTAATAAATACTATTTTTGCACTTGAAAAGTTCCATTATAGAAATAATAATAAGTGAAAATATATAAGTATGAACGAAACAGTGAATATCAGAGAGTTGAATGATCTGATTGCTTCTAAGAGCAGTTTTGTAAGCATGATTCGCAGTGGTATGGACCGTCGCATAGTCGGGCAGAAGCATCTTGTGGATTCTTTGCTGATAGCACTCCTCTGCAACGGCCACGTCCTGCTGGAGGGTGTGCCGGGATTGGCGAAAACGCTTGCAATCAAGACTCTCGCAGGTCTTGTGGATGCAAAATACAACAGGATCCAGTTCACTCCCGACCTTCTTCCCGCCGACGTGATAGGCACCCTCATTTACAGCATCAAGAATGAGAGTTTTGAAGTGAAGAAAGGTCCTATTTTCGCGAATTTCGTGCTTGCCGACGAAATCAACCGCGCCCCCGCCAAAGTGCAGAGCGCGCTTCTCGAAGCCATGCAGGAACGTCAGGTGACAATCGGTGAGGAGACTTTCCCTCTCGACAAGCCTTTCCTGGTGATGGCCACCCAGAACCCTATCGAACAGGAAGGCACCTATCCTCTCCCTGAAGCGCAGACCGACCGTTTCCTCCTTAAAGTTGTAATAGGTTATCCCAACAAAGAAGAGGAGAAGGCAATTATCCGCCAGAATATACATGGGGCGTTGGATCCTATCGTGCCGGTGGTGAAGCCCTCGGAGATTCTTGAGGTGCAGAAGATTGTGGGGAAAATCTATATTGACGAAAAAATCGAGAATTATATCGTAGATATCGTATTCGCCACACGAGAACCCTCCAAGTTCGGGCTTCCTGACCTCCAGGGCATCATTTCATACGGAGCGTCGCCCCGTGCGTCGATAAGCCTTGCGTTCGCCTCCAGGGCATACGCATTCCTCCAAGGTAGGGGATATGTTATTCCGGAAGACGTGCGTGCCGTATGCCATGACGTGATGCGCCACAGAATCGGTCTTTCATACGAGGCGGAAGCCAACAATATCGGAGCCGACGAGGTGATCACCGCCATTCTCGACAAGGTGGTCGTGCCTTGATTATTGAATTGAACTATGGATGCTAAAGAACTGCTTCAGAAAGTAAGGAAAATCGAGATAAAGACCCGCGGGCTAAGCCAGAATATTTTCGCGGGCGAATATCACACTGCCTTCAAGGGACGCGGCGTGATCTTTTCCGAGGTGAGGGAATACCAACCCGGCGATGATATACGCGACATTGACTGGAACGTCACGGCAAGGCAGAACAAACCTTTCGTGAAGGTTTATGAGGAGGAGCGGGAACTGACCATGATGCTTCTCATCGACGTGAGCGGAAGCAGCGACTTCGGAGCCGTCGGCGATGAGAAAAAAGAGATTATAGCGGAAATAGCCGCCACCCTCGCCTTCTCTTCGATTCAGAATAACGATAAGGTCGGAGTGATATTCTTTAGCGACAGAGTCGAAAAATTCATTCCCCCTAAAAAAGGGAAGAAACATATCCTTCTGATTATACGCGAGATTATCGACATGAAGCCTCAGAGCAGAGGCACTGACATCGACGTGGCATTGAAGTTTATGACGAATGCCTTGAAGAAAAGATGCACCGCGTTCATGCTCAGCGATTTTATCGACGATCATGATTATTTCTCAAGTATGTCGATAGCCAACAGGAAACATGACCTTGCCGCCATCCAGGTTTATGACAAGCGCGATGCACGGCTACCGGACGTGGGTCTTGTGAGGGTGAGGGACATGGAGACCGGTGCCGACCGCTGGATCGACACTTCGTCGGCACGGGTGCGCAAGGCTTTTGACAAGGCATGGTATGAGCGTCAGCAAAAACTGTCGTCCGTGACAGGGCGTTGCGGCGTTGACCTCGCGTCGATATCGACCGACGAGGATTATGTTAAGGCTCTTCTCGCCTTGTTCAGAAACCGAAGTTCCGTGAGGTAGTTTAAAATGCATAATTCATAATTCATAATGATGGAGAATGCATGGTGTATGATGCAGAGTTTATGATTGGTTGTCGTTGAAATCCAGTAGATGGCAAATCTCTATATTATTCCTTAAAAGATGAGTCGAAGATTTAAGACCATATTTATTGCGTTGGCTTTCCTTTGCGCGTTTAATTTCGCGTCGGCAAAGGTCACAGTGACCGCCAAACTCGATTCCGTGAATCTCCTCATGGGCAATATGACCACGCTTGGTCTTGAGGTGGTGCAGGACAAGGGGAAGCCGGGCGGATTCCCGATGTTCCGCAATGTCGATCCCTCGTTGGGTTATGTCGGTGTGTGTGGCGACAGCATCGAACTGCGCACATCGTTCAAGGCAGACACCGTGGAGATTGGTTCAGGCAGAATACAGATAAATTATAAAGTGCCTCTCCAGGCTTTTGATTCCGGCACTTACCGCTTGCCGGAGTTCGTATATGTCTCGGAGAGCGACACGGCCCGCTCGAATGCTTTGACTCTTCAGGTGGTTCCCGTGAAGGTTACCGCCGAAGACCCTATTGCGGGTTTCGCACCGGTGGCTGAACCTGAAGGGAAGAAGTTTTTTGATTTTGTTCCTGACTGGTTTGCCGATTTCTGGTGGATAATTCTTATCGCCGTCCTTGCCATTATCGCATTCATCTGGGCTATGAGGCGCTACAAGAAAGAAGGCACCGTGCTTAAAAAGAAACCGGAACCGACCCCATACGAAACCGCGATGAAGAACCTTCGTGAGTTGAAGGCACGCAACCTTTGGGAACAGGGGATGGAAAAGGAGTATTTTACGCGTCTCACCGATATCCTCAGAATCTATCTTGACAAGAGGTTCGGAATCAATGCGATGGAAATGACCACACGCGAAATTATGAACCGCCTCTACGATAGCGACGTTAAGGACAAGCGCGATTATGTGCGCCAGATACTCTCCGTGGCAGATTTCGTGAAGTTTGCTAAAGTTCGCCCGCTTCCCGCCGACAACATCGCCGCCTACGAGAATGCAGTGAAATTCGTGGAGGAAACCAAACCGGAACCCATAGCCGAAGACACCGATAAAGAGAACGTCGAAAAGATTGCTTCCTCCGTCGGCAAGACTACGAAAGGAGGTGGAAAATGATGCTTAAATATCCAGCCCTTTTATGGCTCTTTTTAATCTATATACCGCTGATTGCGTGGTATTTATGGAAACATCGCAATTCCAACCCGTCGTTAGGCGTTTCATCGGTGAAGCCTGTGGCGAAGCTTCCGACGTCGTGGAAGGTTGTTGCCATGCATGTGGTTTTCGCGTTGCAGCTTGTGGCTATAGGATGTATGATAGTGGCGTTGTGCCGTCCGCAGACCCATGACCATCTCCGCACGTCGAGAATCGAGGGAACCGACATTGTGCTCGCCCTCGATATTTCAGGAAGTATGACCGCAAAGGATTTTGAACCATCGAGGTTTGCCGCTGCGAAAGATGTGGCGACGAAGTTTGTAAATCTCCGGTCAAACGATAATATCGGATTGGTGGTGTTTGCTGGCGAGAGCCTCTCGCTGATGCCTCTGACCAACGACCGTGCCGCACTGATGAACGCCATAAGGCATGTGGAGATGGGCGAGCTTAACGACGGGACCGCCATAGGCGACGGCCTTACGAGCGCAATCAACCGAATTGCATCGGGCAAGGCGAAGTCGAAAAGCATCATACTTCTTACCGACGGAACCAACAATGCCGGCGACGTACCCCCTTCGACGGCTGCCCAGATTGCTAAACAGAAGGGAATCAAAGTCTATACCATAGGGGTGGGCACGAATGGCTCGATACAGATTACGGACCCTTACGGCTTCTCCACCACCACGATGGAGACTAAAATAGACGAGGCATCGCTCAAACAGATTGCATCGCTCACGGGCGGGAAATATTTCAGAGCTACAGATGAGAAAATGCTCCAGGACGTATTCGAGGAAATCGACAGCCTTGAGAAGACCGTGCTCGACGTTGACCGCTTCACGCTTACCGACGAAAACTTCATGCCTTGGATTCTTGGTGCATTGTGTGCGTTCGGTTTGGCCCTTTTGATGCGTTATACGGTTTTGAGGAGAATCCCTTGAATCCGGTTAAGTGAAATAATGTAAATCAGATATCCGCAATGTTCAGTTTTGCATATCCCAAACTCCTTATGTTGCTCCTCCTGGTGCCGGCGTTCGTGGCGCTCTATGCTTGGGCGCGCTATGCGCGTGCCAGGAATTTGCGCAAATTCGGGAAACCTAAGGTGCTTGCCCCGCTTATGCCCGAGGAGTCTCCTTATAAGCCACCAATCAAAATCACGCTCCAGATGCTTGCTCTTGCATTGATTATAATAGCGTTCGCGAGGCCATGGGGCGGAGTGAAAGACGAAAAGACCGTGAAGGAGGGAATAGAGGTGGTAATAGCCGTTGACGCCAGCAATTCGATGCTTGCGTCTTCCACTTCCGAAGAGAAGGGGATTGACCGTATGCGCACCGCCAAACTTATACTCGAAAAATTGATAAACCGCCTTGACAACGACCGGGTAGGACTGATTGTATATGCGGGCGACGCCTATACCCTTATACCCGTCACGAGCGATTATGTGTCGGCAAAGATGTTTCTGAATTCAATCGACCCCTCGCAAATTTCGAACCAGGGGACCGACATGACGGCAGCAATCGACATGGCGACGAAGTCGTTTAGCGAAGACAAGAAAATCGGCAAAGCAATTATACTGATAACAGATGCAGAAGACCTTGAAGACCGACAGAGCGTGATGGATGCCGCCAAAGCCGCCGCCAAAAACGGCATACAGCTTGATGTGGTGGGGCTTGGCACCACGACTCCCGTGCCTATCCCGTTGAAGGGCGGGGGATACCTGATGAACCCGGAGACCGGGGAACCTGTGCGTACCGCCTTGAACGAAGACCTCGCTACGGAAATTGCTTCGGCGGGAAAGGGCATATACGTCAACGCCTCGAACAACGATGCGCTCAATGAGCTTGATAAACAGCTCGACACCGTAAAGAAGACGGCGCTGGAATCGAGCTTTTCGGCTATCCACGACGAGCTATTCCCGATTTTCGTATGGATTGCTCTCGCGCTCATCGTGCTCGACATATTCGTGCTCGACCGTAAAATCGGTTGGCTTGATAAAATCACTTTTTTCAAAAAGGAGGAGAAAAGATGAAAAAAACTATTATACTGGTTTTTGCTTCCCTGTTTATGCTTGTCTTCCCTTGGTCCGTGGCGTCGGCGCAAGCCGAATCCAACCGAAAGGAACGCAACGCAATTACGGCGGGCAACAAGCTATATAACGAGGGACGCTATCGCGCCGCCATGAAGAAATATCAGGAAGCTCTGAAACTGAACCCTAATTCCGCTTCCGGAAGATATAACCTCGGGCTTTCGCAAATACGTCTCGGCACCAACCCTTCCGACACGAGCCAGGCGGCTAAGAATATGCTCAAGGAGGGTCTGACTCAGATGGAACTCGTCTCGAAAATGGGTAGGGAGCGTCCGCAGCTCGCCGCACGTGCCAACTATAATTTAGGGAACGTGGCTTTCGATAGCGAAGACTATTCCAACGCCCTTAATTTCTACAAACAGTCGCTTCGCCTTAATCCCGACGACGCAGCTGCAAAAAGAAACCTGCGCATCACCCAGTTGAAGCTGCAAAACCAGAACCAGGATAAAGACCAGGACAAGAACAAAGACCAGAATAAGGATCAGGACCAGAAAAAGGACCAAAACAAAGACCAGCAGCAAAACCAGAACCAAAATCAGGATCAGAATCAAAATAAAGACCAGAACAAGGACCAGAAACAACAGCAGCCGGACATCAACCAGCAGACAGCCGACCAAATTCTCAAGGCTATGGAGAATAAGGAGAATCAGACCCGTGCAAGAGTCAACACAGGCAACCAGGGAGACAAGAGCACGGGGAGAAACCGTTCAAGAAAAAACTGGTGATATGTCGGTAAAAGGTGTCATATTAGTCCTGTCGGTCCTGGTATCGTCTATATTTCCGCTTTCTTCCTCAGGAAAAGGTAAGGAAGCGTTGTCCCCTTTCCTTGAATCGAGGGTGGAACGTGAAAAGGTGGTGGAAGGGGAGCGTCTTATATATGAAGTGGTGCTCTATGTGCCGGAAGCTAACGTCGCCGGCGTGGAGACCGTGGTTGCTCCCGGTTTTTCCTCGCTTCCACATACGCAGTCTTCTCCCGATTCCGGTTTCGGCAGAGCCAGCAAGGACGGGAAAGATTATTATACAGCCGTAATAGACCGTTATTTCGTTGGCTTTAATGAGAAAGGTAAGTTTCCGGTGAAGGGGGGACGCTACAGGGTTGGCATCAACCATCCAGTGCAGGTGAACGACCCCTTTTGGGGGCCTTCGGTGCGCAACCGTATGGAGGTAGTGGAACTTCGAGCCCCGGATGTGGCTGTGAAGGTCAGTGCTCTTCCCGATAAAGGGAAACCTGATTCTTTTACCGGGGCGGTGGGCGATTTTCAGATAAACGCGGCTCTTCCATCCGGAAATATAAGGGCTGGAGAAGACGCGTATATGGTTGTGAGCATATCCGGCGACGGCGACCTCACGGATAGCGCCCTTCCGGAGATAAGGAAAACTTTTCCGGAGGGGGTGCAGTTTAAATCCATGACGGATTCGCGCACCCATTATGTGAAAAACGGACGTCTCGGCTCTGAGCTTGAAATCGAGGTGGTATTCCACCCGAAGAAATCAGGCACCTTCACGATTGATGGATTGGAATTCACGTTTTATAATTCCAGACTCGGAAAATATGAAACCGCCGTGGCCCCGCCTCTCGTCATAGAGGTGGAGGAATCGATACCGGGTAAGGATGGTTCTTCGACGATAATGGATATTTAAACATAGACCCTGTTATTCTTTCCTCTATAAATCAGTCTCTTCTTTATAACTTGAAAAGACAATGAAAGTAAAGATAAGAAACATATTTCTCCTTCTGATTCTCCTGATGCTGGCAGGGGGCGATGTTTTCGCTGCTTCGGTCAGATTAAGTGTGCAAAACGGAAGAGGGCGTCGGGAAATCGGTGTCGGCGACTTGTTCTATATTTCATACGAAGTGTCGGATATCGAGGCAGCCCCGGCAAAACCGACTTCCGTGCCGGGTGCAAAGGTAATGTATTTCGAACGTACAGGACAGTCCTCGAGTTTCACCAGTGTGAATGGTAAGACGACTCAAAGTTTCAGTTATATTTATACACTCACCCTCCGCGCCCAAAAGGAAGGTAGCTATTCTTTCGGACCGATATCCATCGGGGGAGTGAAGAGCAATACTGTGTCTTATGTAATCGGTAAGGCTCCCGAACCCCAACAGGTGCCCGGCGGCAACGCCTCGCAGAATTCCGGCAGACACGACAGCGGGGAGGGACCCAAGTTTATCGGAAAAGGCGACGGTAATCTTTTCCTGAAAGCAGATGTATCAAGAACATCTGCCTATGAGCAGGAAGCGTTGGTCTATACTGTAAAACTATATACCACTTACGATGCCATCAAGTTTATAGGCGCCACTTCCGCGCCAAAATTCGAAGGATTTGTAGTTGAGGAATCGAAAGACGTTTCCACCTCATTGAACTATGAGACCTATAACGGCAAGACATACGCCACAGCCGTCATAGCCCGCTATATAATTTTCCCGCAGATGCAGGGGCAGCTCAAGGTGCTTGGCAATACCTACACCGTGAGTGTGGACGAAAGGGAATATTATCACGACCCATGGTTCGGCAACATGTCGGTGGCAAGACCTTTGCAGCTTAACGTTACCCCCAACGACCTTGCGATTAACGTGAAGCCGCTTCCGTCGCCTCAACCTGCCAACTTCTCTGGCGGTGTGGGTGAGTTTACAATCACATCTTCTTTGCCGTCGCAAAACTTCCTGAGCAACCAGGCGGCGTCGGTGGTTTATACCGTAAGCGGCACAGGCAACCTCAAATATGTGAAGCTTCCTGACTTGAATGCCCTTTATCCTCCGCAACTGGAGGTTTATAGCCCGACTCCCGATGTAAATGCATCGGTAGGGAAAACGAATGTTAGCGGCACAGCCAGGTTCGACTATTCGTTTATGCCCCTGGAGGCCGGAACGTTTACTATCCCGGCCGTTGACCTCGTATTTTTCAATCCTAAGTCAGGCACATACGAGACAGCTACTGCAAAGGGATATACGATAAATGTGGGTAAAGGGAAAGGCTCTGAAAAATCGCAGAAGAAGGGAAGGATGGCGTTCGATTCCAAGCTTCTTCCGGTGGATTCGGAGATAACTTCCGACCATACCCCCTACGTTATGAAGTTCGGATACTGGCTTTTCTATATAATCCCGGTTATCATTCTTATAGGAGCCGTGGTTTATTACAGGGCATATCTTAAAGCCAATGCAGATTTGCTTGCCGTGAAGAGCCGCAAGGCGAGCAAGCTTGCTCGCAAACGTCTGCGCAAGGCTGCCGCATGTCTGTCGAAGGGGGATTCCGAAAACTTCTACGACGAGATGTTGGCTGCAATGTGGGGATATGTCGGCGACAAGCTCAAGTTGCCTATGTCGGAACTCAACCGACAGAATGTGAGTGAGAAACTTGAAGCCAAGGGCGTTGACGGCAATGCTATAAAGGGGCTTATCGACCTCATTGACGAATGTGAGTTCGCCAAATATGCACCCTCCGCTGCAAAAGACAATATGAGCCAGGTATATGACGAAGGGGTAGTGGTTATCAACGGTCTTGAAGACTCTTTCAAAAAGCAAAAAACAGCAGAAAATGAAGGTTAAGATATATTCCATATTGTTGATACTGTTTTTCTCGACAACATGCCTGGGGGCATCAAACCATGTCGGGAGGGCGGATTCCTCCTACAATGCCGGAAATTTCAAGGAGGCCATACAGTTGTATAATTCCATAGTGGATGAAAACGGCACTTCGGCGCCCTTGCTCTTTAACCTCGGGAATGCATATTTCCAGGAGGGGGATTACGGCAATGCCATGCTCTGTTGGCAAAGGGCCAGGAGGCTCGACCCTTCGAATGCCGAGGTGAATTCCAACATCAATTATCTGCAGAACCGTGTGGAAGACGCCAATAAAGCGGAAATGAAGGGTAAAAGACTCAAGGTTACGCCAGACGAACCGTCGTTCTTCCAGTCGGTGCATTCGGCTATAGCCTCCGATGTTTCGTCAAACCGTTGGGCGGTGATAGCGGCGGTTATGTTTGTATTGTTTGTCATAACGGCAGCCCTTTATATCTTCTCACGAAATGTGATTGCACGAAAAATCGGTTTTTTCGGCGGACTCTGTTTCATTCTTTGTTCTTTGGTTTTTCTTGTGTTCTCCTTCATGGGTGCCAAGGAGATTAATTCTAAAGACGAAGGGGTGGTGGTGGCATTTAAGGTCACACTTCTTACCGAGCCGGGGAAGGATGCCGACGCCAACAAAGGGGGCGTGCTGACCAAGGGCACCAGGGTGCATGTGCTTTCGGAAGAGGTGGATGCCGAAGGGAAGGTGACCTGGTATAAGGTGCGCCTGAACTCCGATTATATCGGTTGGGTGGCGGCTTCCGACATGGAGCTGATTTGAAGCCGACAAGGGAATATGTTGTAAAACACATCTAAAATTTCCATAATTCTTGGTAGATTGCAAAATATTGTCTAAATTAGCAATCGAAAAGGCAAAAAATGCTTTTTAAAGGAATCAAAATAATCGACGGTTACTTATAGTCAATCGTTTAAGTATAACCTCAAAAAATACCATCTGCTATGAGCAAGACAATCACCTTCAACGAGCTTCGCAGACTCAAAGACAGTCTGCCCGACGGTTCCACACATCGCATTGCCGACGAGCTGAACCTTACAGTACAGACCGTCCGTAATTATTTCGGCGGCGTCAATTATCAGTTCGGCAAGAACGTCGGCATGCACATAGAGCCGGGCCCGGACGGAGGTCTCGTAGTTCTTGATGACACCACCATCTATGATATGGCTGTCAAAATTCTCGAGGAGCAGAACAAGGCCGAGGCCTGATTTGTTCTAAGAACAGGGAACTGATTCGTTTCATCATCGGCGCTCCGGGTTTCCGGGGCGCCGCTTAATCATTTTTATTATGGCAGCCGAAAGATTTATAACCCTTGTGATCCATACGTATGACCGTGCCGTGACTTTGCGCAAAATTCTTGAAAGCCACGGCATCGAGGTGAGGTTTGAAAACCTTGTAATTTCCGGTGCTCACATAGCGTCGGGGGTTAGAGTTAAAATCAGCGAAACCAATCTTCCGCTTGCCTTGAAGATTATCGAGAGCGGTGACCTCTATGCCGCCGCCAAAGCCGAGATGAAAATGGCGGGTGAAAACGGCAGTATTCTGATTCCTGTAGATTTTTCCTCTTACAGTATGCTGGCATGCAAGGTGGGGTTCGTTCTTGCAGAGAGGCTTTCGCTCCATCCCGTGCTACTCCACGCCTATGCCACTCCATATTTCATGGGCGCAATGAACTACGGCGAAGCCGCCGACGGGAGCGTCGCCCCGGATGCGAGCGTTGACCTTGCCGAAATGCAGGCCGGGCGCGACATCCGCAGGGAGGGTGAGAGGCAGATGCATGAACTTAAAAAGAGAATAGAGCAGATGCAGAAAGAGGGAGGCCTGCCGGATATAAGGTTCGCAACCATGCTCAACGAAGGGGTGCCGGAGGAGGTTATACTCGAGTATTGCAGGCTTACTCCCCCCGCACTCGTCGTGATGGCCACACGGGGTAAAGATAAAAAGGAGGAAGACCTCGTCGGAAGTATCACGGCAGAAGTGCTCGACTCATGCAGAGTGCCGGTTTTCGCCATCCCGGAGAATTGCGATTTCACATCGGTCGATTCGTTTAAAAGGCTTGCGTATTTTTGCAACCTCGACCAGCACGACATCCTTTCTGTGGATACGCTGATGAGAATGTTCGGTTATCCTGAACTCGACGTGGCCCTTATTCCTGTCAATGACAGGGCCGGAAACAAGGTGAGAAACAAGGTTGACGATTTGCGCGACTATTTCAATAAAAACTATCCTACCGCCCGTTTCATTTCAGAGGTATTCTCCGGAAAAAACTTCAGGGAAGACTTCGAGAGGTTTGTTGAGAAGGAAGGTATCGAGCTTCTGATAGTCCCTAACAAGAAGAAGAATGTGTTCAGCCGTCTTTTCAATCCCGGCATACCGCATAAGATTCTTTTTAAACGAGATATACCTGTGCTTGCTCTTCCGGTATGATGATTTAATTTAAAGTTTCATAAGTGATATTTCCAAAAGATTTCGAATCTAAGATAGGATTCTCGCCGTTGAGGCAAATCCTTGTAGATAAATGTGAAACGCGTCTCGGCAAAGAGGCGGCGTTGGCAATGGATTTTTCATCCGTCTTTGAAGATATAAGGCGGAGGCTTCTGTGTGTCGCCGAGATGTCCGGACTGTTGACATCGGGGGTGGAAATGCCCGACGAGAGGGTGTATGACGTAGTGCCTTGGCTGTCGGAAATAAAAGCTGCTGGGTCGTTTATGGCAGCCGAACGGCTTCAAAAGTTGTCGGCGACCCTCCAGACAATGAATGATGTGGCGGTTTTCTTTTCAAAGAAGGAAGAGGGCGGTAAGTCGCGTTATCCTTATCTGAGCGAAGAATTTGCGGCATTGCCCGCTTTCCCGGAAATCGTCAGGGAAATCGACAGGTGTATAGGTAAGTTTGGCGAAGTGAAGGATAACGCATCGCCGGGACTTCTTGAAGTGAGACGTGCGATGTCGGCGGCGTCCGGTTCTATGCAGCGGGCCATGAGGCGGGTGCTCGACAGGGCCATCGCCGAGGGTGTTGTGGATAAGGATGCATCGCCATCGCTTCGCGACGGAAGGCTCGTGATTCCTGTGTCTTCCGCTGTCAAAAGGAGCATCAATGGAATCGTGCATGACCAGAGCGCGACAGGTAAGACTGTATTCATCGAGCCTGCGGAGGTGGTGGAGGCCGGCAACCGTCTGCGTGAACTTGAAATGGACGAGCGCAGGGAGATAGCCATAATCCTTACCTCCATCACAGATTGCGTCAGGCCATACGCGGAAGAAATAGCGGATGGATGCGGAATCCTTGCGCGTCTTGACTTTATAAGGGCGAAGGCTCGGTTTGCCATAGATACGAACGGCGAGATGCCGGTTCTCGAAAGGAAAACCGAGATAGATTGGTTCCATGCGGTTCATCCGGGGTTGCTTCTGACTCTCCGCCAACATGGCAAGGACCCCGTGGCTCTCGACATCAATCTGAACCGTGAGAGGAGGATTCTGATTATCTCCGGTCCGAATGCGGGTGGCAAGTCGGTATGTCTTAAAACGGTTGCGGTGGTGCAGTATATGATGCAGTGCGGAATGCTCCCGACGCTATATTCAAATTCACACATGGGGGTTTTCAAAGGTATCTTTATAGATATAGGCGACGAACAGTCGATAGAAAACGACCTCAGCACCTATTCTTCCCATCTCTCGAACATGAAGTTCTTCCTTACCCATGCCAACGCCGAAACCCTGATTCTTGCCGACGAGATGGGTTCGGGTACTGAACCTCAAATCGGAGGGGCGCTCGCTCAATCAATTCTTACCGATTTGGGTAAGTCGGGATGTATGGGGGTTGTAACTACGCATTATCAGAATCTAAAAACTTTTGCAGAGTCGGAACCGGGTTTTGTAAACGGTGCGATGCTTTATGACCGTCAGCATCTTCGCCCTACGTTCCAGCTGTCAATTGGTAATCCCGGAAGTTCGTTTGCATTGGAAATTGCAAGGAATACCGGATTGCCACAGGATGTCATAGAGAGGGCAAGGGAAATCGTGGGAAGCGATTATGTCAATATGGACAAATATCTTCTCGACATTCAGCGCGACAGACGCTATTGGGCTAACAAAAGACTTGGAATCAAGGAGAAGGAACATAAACTTGACAAGCTTCTTGAAACATACGAGTCGAATTCCACTGACCTGAAGGCACAGCGGGCTGCAATTATACGTGCCGCAAAAGAAGAGGCGCGTGAGATTCTTGCAGGTGCCAACGCGCAGATAGAGCGTTCCATCCATGAAATCCGTAAGGCGGAAGCTGAGAGGGAGCGAACGAAACAGATTCGTCGAGAACTTGAGGAATATAAGCAGAATCTTGAAAAAGACCCTGACAACGAATCTTTGCCTGATGTCTTGAAGCCTTTGAAGCACAAGAGTAAAAAGACAGAGGCGGAGAAGAAGAAACGTGCCGCCGCACCTTCTGCCGTTAAGAAAAGTGTAGAAGTCGGCGACTATGTTAGGATGTCGGACGGTGGTGTCGTGGGTAAGGTGCTGAATATTTCCGGAAAAAAAGCAGAAGTCGCATTTGGGGCGTTGCGCACGATCGTTGAAACCGATAAGTTGCAGTTGGCACAGAAACCTAAACCTACAGCTACATCCACGGTATTGACGGTTTCGGCTTCCACAAGCAATGAAAGCCGTGAACGTCAGTTGAATTTCAAGAACGAAATCGACGTACGCGGCATGAGGGCAGACGAGGCGTTGCAGGCGGTTACATATTTCCTTGACGATGCCGTGCAGTTCAACGCGAGCCGTCTGCGCATCCTTCACGGAACAGGACATGGCATCCTCAAAACCCTCATCAGACAGCAACTCAAAGCCAACCCCAATGTGGCTTCCTTCCAGGATGAAGACGTGCGCTTCGGCGGCGCCGGCATCACCGTCGTCGATCTCGAATAATGCAAATGGATGTGGCTGAAGAAGCATTCGTTTGTCGGTAATGTTAAACTTTTCCAAAATCGTACGTGGTTATTGCCTTATACGGCATAAACGCGTGCGATTGTTTGTTTTATACCCAAAGGGGCATTCGCATTATGCCATAGTGTATGTTATATCGTAGCTCTTATAGGGTGGGATGAAGGTATTATTATTGGTTTTTAAACTTCGGGAATATGAAAGATACGGATAATGGGCAAAACATCAAGGTGGATAAAGATAATGTTGCCGGCGAGGAGCTGGAGAATATAATCAGGAAGCCAAAAATAAAAAAGAAGGGTAAGTTTTCCGTGAAGTCGCTTTTCCTTGTTATGTCGTTGTGCGTCGTTGCAGCTGCTTTGGCATATTTCGTGATGTATCAGACGGGGTATATTCATGTGACAAGACAGCTTTCCGACGGTTCGGTTTTTTCCGGTTATTGGAAGATGGGAGAACCTTTCGGAGAGGGTGTGCTTGTCACGACCAATGGGGAACTTATCGAGGGAAATTGGGAAGACGGAGTTTTAAATTCCGGTGTGGTAGTGGCGCGAGAGTTTACGTATATGGGGGGGCTTTCAAATTATCTTCCCGACGGTTATGGAAGCTGCCATTATAAAAACGGGGTACGCTATCACGGTTATTGGAAAGACGGAGTGAAAGACGGTCTTGGCAAAATCGTATCGCCGAAAGGGGAGATAGCATTCGGACAATGGAAAGACGGTGAGCTTCCACCTGTGCCCGGAAGTAAATATAAAACAGGCGAGCAGGTATATGGCATCGACGTATCAAATCATCAGAGTTTCATTAATTGGGAAGACCTTGAACTCTATGCCGACAGTGCCGGAAATGTGACGGGGAATTTAACGTCGTCGAAATTCCTTCAGCCGGTGCTTTTCGCAGTTGTGAAATCTACGGAAGGGGCGGATTGGGTTGCCCATTCATTCCGGCGTAATTTTGCAGAGGCGAAGAGATGCGGAATCGTAAGAGGTGCCTACCACTTTCTGCGCCTGAGCGACATCGACGGCCAGATAAAGAATTTCATCGACCATACAGTGCTTGAACCCGGCGACCTTCCGCCTGTGCTCGATATGGAACTCGACAACCGAGAAATGCGTAAGTATGCCGACAAAGCTTGCGAATATGCGCATAAATGGCTCGACGCAATGGAGCAACATTATGGAGTGAAGCCGATTCTTTATACATACGACTCCTACTACAACAGCTATCTGAAAGGTAAAGGCTTCGACGGCTACGATTTTTTCATTGCACGCTATAATCCGGAAACAATGCCAAGAGTGCCGCATCTTGAAATTTGGCAGTTTTCGGAGAAAGGGAATGCCGGAGGAATAAAGAAAAAGGTTGACCTCGATATTTTTGCCGGAGATTATCTTGCCTTCGAAAAATATGTGGCAGAAAAAGGGATAAAGGAATAAATCAGTTTCTACGTAGTTTGATGGCGTTGAGAAACGGTTGTCCGCTCACAGGGATGAATCTGATATCTATTGCCCCGTCTTTCGCTTTTTCCGGATTGAGGGAAAACGTTTTTTTATATACGGATTTCCCTTTGTAATAGTCTTTTACAGAGTAAGCGTCTGAATTCTAGGAATGCGGGATGTTGACAGATTCCCATTTATTTGAAGTTGACTGCCGGAAAAGCCAACCGTCGTTGAACGACAATCTTTTTGCATTTAAAAGACTAAATACAAAGATTCCAAAAACAAGGATAATCAACCTTCTCATAACCTGGTCTGACTTATTACAAAGGGAAATATGCATGTTGTTACTTGTTGAAAGTGAGTCTGGAGTCGTTTCCTCCGGAAACGTTGAATTTTACTTTAGTCCGGATATCGGCCGATGAAGCGCCAATGAGTGCCTCGAAATCGCCGGGTTCGCATACCCATGCGTGTTTTTCTGTATCGAAGAAACTGAGTGCATCGCGGTTGATTTCAAAAGTCACCGTCTTTGTTTCTCCCGGCAGCAAAGCGATTTTAGAGAACCCTTTCAGTTCTTTTACCGGACGGTCAATCGACGATTTTGAATCGGAGATGAAAAGTTCTACGATTTCGCTTCCGGCACGTTTGCCGGTGTTCGTGACCGGAACGGAAACCATAAAAGTGTCGGATTCTTTTCCCGATGGCTTGTCGATTTTGGCATTGCCGTATTTAAAAGTCGTGTAGCTCAGACCATGGCCGAAGGGGAAGGTGGGTTTCAGTTTATTCTTGTCGATAAATCTGTAGCCCACATAAATACCTTCGTTGTAGGGCATGTCGAAAATGTCGTTGCCGAATTTGTCTTTTGCAGGCGTACCGGGGTAGGCTCCAAGTTTATGGGCGCCGCATTGCATAAGGTCGGCATAATAGGTATAGGGGAGTTTTCCTGACGGATTTACATCTCCGCTCAACACGTCGGCTATCGCATTGCCGGTCTCGTTTCCAAGATACCAGGCCTGAAGAATCGCAGGGACCTTGGATGCCCAGGGCATCGCAACCCCGGTTCCGCTGATATTTACGACCACCAGGTTTTTATTGGCTTTCAGAAGGGCCTCGATGAGTTCGTTCTGTCCGTAGGGAAGGTCCATCGATTTCCTGTCGGAATCTTCTGCATCGTTGTGGTCGGCTTTGTTGAGCCCACCGAAATAAAGAACTATATCGGCATTTCTGGCGGCCTTCACGGCATCTTCCGTGAGCTGGGCCACGGTTCGGAAATCGCGGAGATCCTGGAATGTCTTCACCCCGTTGTATTCCCCGAGAGTGTCGCCTACGTATCCCCGCTCATACACTATATCGAAATCTTTGCCGAAACGGGCGCATATGCCTTGGAGCGGTGTGATTTCGTAGGCCGCCTTCAGCGAAGAACTGCCGCCACCGACTGTCATCATTTTAATGGCATTTTCTCCTATTACGGCGATTTTCTTCACGTTTTCCGGATTGATGGGAAGAAGACCGTTCTGGTTTTTAAGGAGCACGATGCCTTCTCCTCCGATTTTGCGGCAAGCTTCCTTGTGGTCGTCGCTGCCCATGGCTCCCCATGGACGGTTGCGGTTCATGGCCGTGCGGAAAGTGAGGCGCAGCACACGGCGCACCTTGTCGTTAAGTTCGTCTTCGGAATATTTACCCTCCTTGATTCCGTTGAGGTATGGATTGGCCAGCCAATAGTTGTCGTAAGCATTCGACATGCCTCCGGCGAGTCCGTCGGTCCAGCTTCCGAATTCCATGTCGAGGCCACCGGTCACGGCTGTGGCTGTGTCATGCACGGCTCCCCAGTCGGAAATCACGGCGCCGTCCCACTCCCATTCCCCTTTTAGAATCTGATTCATGAGAATCGGATTATAGCTTGCGTGTTCGCCGCGGAAAAGGTTGTAGCCTCCCATAAAGCTCCATGCGCCACCATCGATTGCAGCGGCTTTGAAGGCAGGGAGATAAATCTCGTAAAGGGTGCGGTCATCCACGATAGGGTTGGATGTGTGACGGTTGATTTCGTTATTGTTGAGAGCGAAATGCTTTACGCAGACCGCAACTCCGTTGCTTTGCACTCCTTGCACATAGCGGGTGGCCATTTTCCCGGAAAGGAAAGGGTCTTCTCCCATATATTCAAAATTACGTCCGCAGAGTGGAGTGCGGTAAATGTTGACTCCCGGCCCGAGAATCACGGCTTTGTTGCGGAATCTTGCCTCGGCGCCGATGCTCTTGCCATAGAGCTCGGCCATATCGGTGTTCCATGTGGCGGCGAGACACGTAAGCGAGGGGAAAGCCGTGCATGAATCGTTGGTCCATTCCGCCTGTTCCCATTCGTCCCACAACACTTCGGGGCGCACGCCCATAGGTCCGTCGGTACACCAAAGTTCCGCTATGCCGAGACGGGGAACTCCGGGAGCGCTGAATTTGGATTGGGCGTGAATAATATTCACTTTCTCTTTCAGAGTCATTCTGGAGAGGGCATCTTCCACTCTTTTTTCCAAGGGTTGGCTGTCGTCAAGATAGACGGGAATGTCGGCATAGGAAACTCCTGTGGACATTAGTACAGCCCCTGCAAGAAACAAATTTTTTAGCTTCATGATATTTTGCCTGTGTTTTGCCGTATCCGGAAAAACCGGATAACGTTTTTGATGGTGATAACTATATTCGTTACAAAGATATAACTTTTTAGTAAAGAATCAAAGAAGTTGTTTAATCTTTTTTGTTAAAGATTATGGAATGACGGTATGTCATACTGATGGCATACCGTCATTCCATGTCCGGACTCAAAGTTTCACCATATCGATGGTGCCTTCGGAAGTTCCTTGGGTAAGGTCAATTGTGATGCGGTATGTGGCGCCTTCTTCAAGGTTAATACCGTCGGCGAGTTCGAAGTTACCAGTATCTTTAAGCAGAGATTTTGCATTTTCGGTAAGGGCAAGCGCATTTTCTCCGCTGAACTCACCTCCCCAGCCGTCTTGCATGAAGAACTTGAAGCTGAGATAGTCAGTGCGCACCCTGACTCCTGTCCATGACCCTTTTTCGGGACCTGCCTCACCGGTGAACTGATAGACCTTGGGGGCAATCTGGGCCATGCTGTAAGCCGCACCGGGATTCCAGCCGAACTGGCTGTCCATGCTGGGCGATCCGACTCCCCATCCCATAAGCCATATTGCTCCTCCGTTGTCGAAAGTGGCTTCATCCGAACCGTTCATCATTACGGCGGAAATGGTCTTGGCGCCCTTGTTGATTTTTATGCGGTAGTCTCCGGTCACAACGTTCACTTTGAAGTCGTTGATGTCTTCGTCGAAGGTGAAATAGTCGGGATCGGCATAGAATTCGTCGAGACCGCTTAATCCAACGATGGAGAGGGTGGCACCCTGGGTAAACTTCACGATACCTTCGTAGGCACTGTTGTCGGAAGTAGTGAGCTTGGTGCCTCCGACGGTGACAGGTTTCTCTTCAAAAGCCTGTTCGCCCATGTCGGCCACGGAGAGCACGGCTGCAGTGTTGCCGGCAGAGAGGTCGATGGTGAAGACATATACGTGGTTTGTTTCAAGCTTTTTGCCATCGGCGAGATAAAGGTTGCCGTTGTCGTGGCCGTCGGAACCTGTGCCAACCTTTACGATGTCGCTTGTCGAGGTCAGTGCGTCGCCTCCGAATTCACCTCCCCATCCCATCTGATGGAAGAACTTGAAGTTGATGGCATCCGTAGAAACGGTTTGGCCGCCCACAAGGGTGATTTGATACTTCTTGTCGCCTATCGGGGCAAGACAGAGTGCCTTCTCGGTTGTCCATCCTACCTCGTTGGAGCCTACGGATGGTTTTCCTATATTTGAACCGATTGCCCAGACTGCGCCGGTTCCGTCTGTTTGAAGTGTTGCCGGGTCATTGCCGGTGAGGGTATAAACCCTGAAATATTGCATTCCGAGGTCGGCTATGATTCTGTAACTTCCTCCGGCCGCAAGGAATGTGAGAGAACCGTCGCTTTCTTTCTTGAAGAAATCGGGGTCGATCCACCAGTCGTTATAGTCCGGGAATCCGGATGGTGTCAGAGTCTGGCCCTGCGAAAGCTTAAGGTCAATCTGGGCATGCGTGTCGTCGGTCGATTCAAACACTTTGTCGTTGAACATCAATTTTGTGAAGGGCGACCCTTCGAAGGTGAATGTATTGAACGACACTGTATATTTGCCGGGGGCCGAGTTGGAGAAGGGGATTGGGGCTTCCGCTCCCGGTTTGATTGCGCTGCTCTCGTATCCGAAAGTTATCTCCTTTCCGTTTTCTCCATATTTGGGAGCTTTGATGAACCCTTTCAATTCCTGCGGGAGACGCTGGGTGAAGGAATAGACATATTGCTGCTGCTTCTCCATGACATATTCCGAGCCGTCTTCCGCCACGAAAATGAGGTTGGGATAATCGGGATGGGTGATTTTTACCTCATATTCTTTCACACTTTTCGTGAAATTGATGTTTTGGAGGGTAACTCTCAATGTGGCGCGTCCGTCAGGGATGTTTGCGAGGTAAGGCACCTCTATCTCACCTTCGTAATCACTGCCGTTGACTTTGGTCCTTATCACTTCCTCGCTCACGAGTTCCTCTCCGAAATATAGCTGGGCGCGGAGGGTGGAAAGTGGCACTTCCGCATCCGAAGCGTTGATGGTGAAGTGCAGGTTGTCGCCGAAATAAGCTGTGCCGAGGTCGGTTTTAACGTCCATCTGCGGGCTGCCTATTTTCCAGTCGTCATCGCTGCAAGAAGTGAGCGATGCGATTCCGGCGAGAGCTAAGAATGCATATTTTATTGTTTTCATGTTTTGATCGGGATAATAGGTTTATTACTTGTTCCAAGAATATGAAACTGCGCTATTGGCCGGCACCGTGGTGGTGAAATGATGGTTGCCGTCTTCAATGGTGATGATGAGGGCCATCGAGTTGTTGTTGCTCATGACAAGCGCATAGGTTCCATCTGAGTTCTTGAATGCAGAGTAGGTTAGGCCGTTGGCGGTGTAGCCCTTTGTGCCGATTCTGACTGCATCCGGTTTCACCACGCTGCTCAGATGGGCTATGATGTAGTAATGCGAATTTTTGGTGAGTGTGGTGTAGTCTTTGTTGATATCCACGGCACCGAAGCAGGTTGAGCATCCTCCGGGACGATAGGGTCCGCGGTCTTCGTCGAGCATGAGGTTCCATACAATCACACCTTTACACCAACGGTTGATTGTGCCGAGTGCCACCTGCTCCATATCATCGAGAAGACGGGCCGACAGGTCGCGGCCGTTGTTCCAGGTGCCGATGGAGGTTTCGGTAAACACGAGGTCCATACCCGGGGTGGCGTTGTGGACTGATACGAGTTCCTCCTTGTCGCCGCCATAGTTGTGGTAGGCTGCCCCGTCAAGATATTCGGCTGCCTCGCCATCGGCATAAATATTGGTTGGATACCCCTTTTGCGAGTCGATGTTGTCGTAGTTGTAGTTGTGGTCGAAGGCATAAATCTTGACATCGAGGCCGGCCTCCTTGAAGGCGGGTCCGAGACCCGTCTTTATGAAATCACGCTCTTCTTCCCAGCTCATATAGCAGGATGCGGAGTTGCCACGGTTGAGGGGTTCGTTTTGCGGAGTAACGGAAAAAATCTTGATTCCGTTGTCGGCAAAAGCCTTTACCCATTTTACGAAATATGTGCCGTAATCTTTGTAATATTTCGGATTGAGTTGCCCTGACGTCCAACTGTTGAAAGGTTCAAGCGAGTTGAGGTCTTTCACTTTCATCCATCTCGGAGGAGTCCAGGGAGTACCCATTATTTTCAACGACGGGTTGACGGCGAGAATTTCCTTGAGAACCGGGATGACATAGTCGGTTTCCTCTTTTGTGAGGGCGAAATTGTCAATCCCTTCCTGGTCGCAGCAGGTATATTCACTCAAAGAGAAATCGGAACAACCGATTGAGATTCTGACATAGCTGAAGCCGTAGCCGTTTTTGGGGTCAAACGTCACTTCAAGGAATGCCTTGCGATCTTCCGGTTTCATTTTCAATAGATTATAACAGGTGGAGCCTGTCACGGCAACTCCGAATCCGTCCATAGTCTGGTATTCCTCTTCAGGAAGGAGGGTGATGCATGTGGGCGACATGTTGTCTTTCGTGCTGAATGCGATTCCAGAGACCGTAAGGTCTTTGGAACGGTTGGTTGTCGTCGTGATCATTTTCACGTCGGTTCCTTCCGGAGCTACGGGGTCAGGAGTAGGTTGGGGGCCGATTTTCACGCTGTTGTCGCAAGAACACATGCCGAGCGAACCAATCGAGAGAATGGATGCGAGTATGATTTTTATGTTGTTCATGTTGTTTTTCTGTTAAAAAGATGATTTTATAATTTTAACCGTTCCCCGCCATATCAATAGCCGGGATTCTGGACGAGATTGTCGTTGGCATCGAGCACAGATTGTGGGATTGGGAGACGGTAGGAATTTTCAGTGAATGGAGTTTTTTGGGCATGTCGTCCGCTGTCTTTTGCAAAGACGGCGTTCATCACTTCTTCCACCTTGTCGAGACGGACGAGGTCGAACCATCTCTCACCCTCGAAAGCAAGTTCGAGGCGGCGTTCTTTAAGATAAGCGTTGAGCATGCTTTCTTGTGAAGCGCGGGCGGATTGTGAAAGTTTGTCAAGCCCTGCACGGTTGCGTATCTTGTCGATGATGTCGGCAGCCGCCGTGAGATTGTTGTTCATGATAAGGGCCTCGGCCTTAAGGAGAAGGATGTCGGCATACCGGTATTTTATGGTCGGCACATATCCGGAACGGCATTTATACATGAAAGGATAACGGTCGGAGGGATAGTAGTTGCTCCATGCGCATTCGTAATATACGATGCTTTCATTTTTTCTTATCTTGTCGCCTTCGGAGTCGAATGCGTTGATTATGTCGCGCGAGGGAGTCACCCATTTCGCCCATGTGAAGGAATTGTCCCAGTCTTCAAGACAGCGTCCGAACATCCATGATGCCCAGTTGCCGGAGCCGGTGGCATAATGTATTTCAAGAATCGATTCCTTTGTGTTGAGTTCGATGGGGGTTGCGGTGAAACCGTCTTTAACTGCGCCATCAACTCCGTAAAGATGAGTGAAGTCATTGACCAGGTCATATCCGGCGGCAGCAAGTTCGTCGGCATACTGAATCACCTTGTTGTAGTCGCGTAGGGGTTTTTCGGCATAAAGTTTGCAAAGGAGTGCCCTTGCCACGTCTTTGGAGAAAACGGTCTTGTCGCCCTTATTGCCGTCCGGTGCATATTTTACAGCGTCCAGGAGGTCTTCTTCTATAGCTTGGTAAGCCTCCAGTTCTGTGTTTTGTGCCGGGAAATAAGCGGAATACGATTCCTCGATATTGTCGGCCGTGATATTGCCGGCCACGGTTTTGATGACCGGAATATCACCCCACATCCTGACCATATCGAACCAGATCATCGCCCTGTATATTTCAGCCTGGGCGCGATAGGTGTTGATTTCGCTTTCGGAGAGGCTGCCGTCTGCCACATTATCGATATTTACAATCATTTTGGTAGCATATGCGGCGTCGGTCATAAACCTGTCCCAGTCGCGGGCCACCACAGAGTTCGAGCCCTCGATTGAATTGTCTTCGTATGGTTGCACTTCCGCTCCGGTGGTGCCGGCGTAGGCATTGTCGGAATGGCATTCGGCAATAAGGAGTTTGTCGAGATACCAATGTTCCTGGCGCCCGCGCAGTTTGCCGTCGTACATAGTCGTGAGATAACTTTCCACCGATGCCTTGTCGGGGAAGACAATCTCTTCTTGGTCTTCGGTCACCCCTTCTGTCACATCCGAATATTCTGCGATGGGGTCGTATTGCGTGCTGCAACCGCCGGCAAGAAACCCTGCCGCTGCAAGCGATGCTAAAATATATGATGTTTTCATGTGTATGTTCAAGTGTTAGAATGAAACGTTAAGACCGAACACGTAGCTCCTGCACTGGGGATAGGTGCCCCAGTCGATGCCCTGCACGGCACCGCTGTTGCCCCATTGGTTCACCTCCGGGTCGAAGCCTTTGTATTTGGTGAATGTATATACGTTGGAAGCCGTGAAATAGGGCTGAAGTTTAGAGATTCCTAATTTCTGCATCCATTTACCTGAGAAGTTGTATGACAATGAAATATCTTTGATTCTCAGATAGCTGCCGTCTTCGATAAAATAGGTTGAATTCTTCATGTCGTAGCCGGCTTTAGGCACGTCGGTAATCTGTCCGGGAATTCTCCAGCGGTTAAGCACGACAGTTGTCTGGTTTTTGCCGTCATACATTCCTTCGGTTTCCATTCTGGATGCATTGAAGATGTCGTTGCCGTATGACCCTGTCAGGAAGATGCTGAGGTTGAAGCCTTTCCAGGAGAATGAGTTGGTCATGCCGAACGTGAAATCGGGATTCGGGTCGCCGATGTAGGTACGGTCGGACGAAGAGATGCGTCCGTCGTTGTTGAGGTCGCGGTACATGAGTTCGCCGGTTTCCGGATCTACGCCGTCGCTGATATATCCGTAGAATCCGCCGAGGGCCCTTCCGGGTTCATTGCGCACCACGTTCTCGTTGACGTATTCCGATGTCTTTCCGTCGTTGTATATTTTCTGGAGCGCAAGTTTCGTGAGCTTGTTGCGGTTGAACGACATGTTGAAGTCTGTGTCCCATGTAAAGTCGCCCTGGAAGTTGTGGGAAGTAATGTTGAACTCGAAGCCCTTGTTGACCATCTCGCCTTCGTTGCGTTGTATGGAACTTGCAGCGGCCGCTCCGGCAGGGAGCGACACCCACATGAGCATGTCTGAGGTCTTCTTGTAATAATAGTCGGCAGCGAGGTTGATTCTTCCGTTGAGCACTGCGAAGTCCACTCCGACGCCCCATTGCGATGTGGTTTCCCAGGTAAGGTCGGTGGTGCGGAGGTTGGCTTGCGTTATGGTGGGTAGGGCATGTTCTTTACCCTCCTCATACCAAGGCACACGGTTGATGTTGTAACGTTGGAGATATGCATAGTCGCCGATGCCGCCCTGGTTGCCGGTCTTGCCCCAGCCGCCGCGGAGTTTGAGGTCGGAAATCCATGTAATGTTGTTCATGAAGCTTTCCTGATTGATTCGCCATGCGGCTGAAACGGAAGGGAATGCTTTCCACCTGTGGTCGGGATGAAGTTTTGAAGAGCCGTCGTAACGTATGTTGGCGGTGAGCAGATAGCGTGAATCATAATTATATGACACGCGGGCGAGATACGACATGATTGACCATTCCGATGCTGCCGAACCGGCACCGTTAAGGCCGATTTTGTTTGCTGCGTTAAGGGTCTGGATGACGTCGTCGCGGTAGTGTGAGCCGCTTATGTAGCTGTTGCGGTAGTCAGAGTCTGTCCACGAAGAGCCGGCCATGACGTCGATTCCATGTTTGCCGAAGTCGTGTTTCCAGTTGAGGATATTGTCCCATGTAAGGACTGTGTTCTGGTTGCGGTTGTCGCTCCCTTCGCCATACTGCTCGCGCCCGCGGGTGGTTGAGACGGGGTCGAGGAATGTAGTGTTGAGCGCATTCCTGCGGTCGAGGGTGAATTTGCTTTGGAGCGTAAGGCCCGGCAGGAAAGTGAAGAAGAGTTCTCCGGAAGCGATTATACGGTTCTCTTTGTTTCTGTTATATTTTTGGCGCGCCACATTTTCGATGGGATGCTGGAGGTTGACGCCATAAAAGTTGTTGTAGTATTGCTGTGGATTTTCCGGGTCCCATACGGGTGCGTAAGTAGGGGTGTTGATGGTGGCAAGAATAACGCCTCCGCGGCTTGCCCCTGTGCCCATTGCGCCACCTCCGTTTGAGGAATAATCGGAATATGATACGTTGGTTTTTGCGGTGAGCCATTTGAAAAGCTCGCTTTCAACGTTCATTCTGAAATTATAACGCTGATAGAAAGATGATTTGATGATGCCGCCGTCGCGTTGATACCCTCCCGAGAAGTAGTATTTAAGTTTGTCGGTGGCCTGCGAAATGCTCACGTTGTAATTTTGGGTGGAGCCTGTGCGGAATGTTTCGTCCTGCCAATCGGTGACGTCGGAAAGTCCCTCGGGCACTGACACGAGTCCGATTTCGTCCTGAAGTTCCTTATATTGCTGATAGTTTAGAACATCGATTTTCTTTACCACTTCCGTGAAACCGCCCTGTACATTGAGTGTGACTTGAGCCTTCCCTTTAGAAGCATGTTTTGTCGAAATGAGGATGACGCCGTTTGCACCGCGTGAACCATAAATGGCGGCAGCCGACGCATCCTTAAGAATCTGCATGCTCTCGATGTCGTTGGGGGCGAGGAAGCTTACGTTGTCAACGGGGACTCCGTCAACCACATAAAGAGGGTCGTTCGAACCGTTCATTGATGTTGTGCCGCGCACCCTGATTGTCATTGATCCACCGGGGGCGCCGTTGGGCGACGACACCGCGATGCCGGCTGCTTTTCCCTGAAGGGCCTGGGCTGCCGAAATGATGGGACGGTTGTCGATGTCTTTTTCTCCTACGGTTGAAACCGCCGTGGTCAGGTCTTTGCGTTTTACGGCGCCATAACCGATTACTACCACTTCATCGAGGTTGGAACTGTCTTCTTCAAGAACCACTTCCATCGATGCGGATGCCTTAATCTCCTTAGATACGCATCCTATATAGGAAAACACGAGAACGGACCCTTGGGGTACGTTGATTTTAAACTTACCGTCGATGTCGGTGGCCGTACCCATTCCGGGTTGTCCTTTCACTCCGACGGTTACGCCGATTAACGGCTCATTGTCCTTGTCTGTCACGACACCGGAGGCAAGAATGTCGGCGGCGAATGCCGGCATACTTCCAAATATCGTTAAAACCACACAAAGGGCGAATGTCAGAAGATTGCACTTCGTTTTCATTTGGTGTTAGTTTTTAATTATTGAGTTTTATGGTTTCTTTCGTTCCGTCTGTCTGATGCCGGTTTGGAGTTTTTCGGGTGGCGGGGGAAGGCCGGTTATACCTTCCCCGCGACATTCCTAAAAACTAACTCTTATTATAAACCTGTAAATGCTATCAGAGAGGAAGATTTTTAAACGGGCATTTCATGGATGGCCGATTCGAAATCTTACGATGCAAAGTTATATGAATTTATCAAGGTTTGTATGGGAAGGTAAAGGATATGAGTAAATGGTATATAAAAGGAAACAACAGATTTACAATTGTTTGTAAATCTGTTGATGAGGAAATAAAGTAAACTGCGGGATGTCTTTAAAAAGCCGTAATCTCCATATCAGGAGGGGCGGTCCATGAATTTACCAAGGGTGCGGACCGTCTCTGCGAATACTTCCTTGGGGATGATTGCCTTGTTGCGTACCCTGAACCGGTTGTTGTAAACCGTCTGTGAAGAACAATGTAGAAATTCCGCAATTTTAACACTGTCGGTGATTCCGAGTCTGACAAGGGCGTAAATACGGAGTTCGGTGTTGAGGAGTTCCCCTTCTTTCGGAGTGATTCTTTTATCGTCTTGCAAGAGGGAATTGAAGTCGTTCACGAAGTCCGGGTAAATATGAAGGAATATGGTGTCGAAAGAATGATAAAAGTCTTTCAGTTCGTCTTTCATCATTTCGGTGCTGGCGGTGGCGTCTTCTATTTCGCGATATTTGCGTGTCTTTGCCTTCACGTGTATGCTTTTGCGGAAATCTTCGAGTTTGCGGATATAATTCGAGCAGATTGTAAAAATATAGCCTATATATTCCTCCTTTACGTAGTTGGCCTCGTTAAGCTCCTCGTTTTTGGCCTTAAGGCTTTCATTGAGTTCTTTAAGGCGGCTGTTGACGTCGTTAAGCTGCCGGTGCGCTTCCGAAAGTTCCGTCATATTCCGGTTAAGTGTTTTGTTGGCGTCGTCGAGGTTTTCCCCCTGTTTCCTAAGCCGTCGGTTTTGCAGAATGATAACGGAAATAGCCGCGACAAGAATAGTGGCGAGAATGCATACTATAATCAGGAAGGTCGTGATTCGGCGTTCCTGTTTTCTATTGCGTTCCTGATAAGTCTTGTTGATGTTGTCTTGCGTACGGGCCATTCCGAAAGCCCTGACTCTGTTTGGGAATGAAAGGGCTTTGGTCAGACTGTAGTTTATATAGGAATAAGCACGGTCGATATCGCCGTCTTCAAACATGATGCGTGCAAGGTCTTCAAGCGAAGCTATTTCTGCGTTTGCCGTTTTTACGTCAATAATGGCCGAGAGTGCCATATATTTCTTGAAATTCTCCCGGTCTCCCTTCCATTCATAAAGTTTAGAAAGGATATAAGCGTTTTTTGCATCCTGCCGTGAGTTTTGTTTCCCTTCTTCAAGTTTTTGCTTCAAGGCGGGGATAAGAGAATCGTCGGATTTGTCTGTGCCGAGAATGTCCCATCCTTTATACCATAGGAAGTCGTGATGTGAGGGTTGTATGACATCCATGATTGAATCCTTGTAAGCCCGTTCTTTTATATAATATTCGTTGACGGAACCTCCTGTGTAATTTCCAAGATGGCTGTAGAGATATATCATCTGCCCGTAATAGTCGGTAAGTACGTTTTCCGGGAGTTGGGAGGGGTTGATGCGTGTCATTATTTCTTCCGCTTCTTTCAGCAGTCCTGTGCCTGTAAGAAGATTCGATTTGTCGATTTTGCTTTTGATTTCCCATTCTTTATTTCCGGAAGAATTTGCGATTTCAAGGTTGCGGTTGATATACTTCAATGCAGAGTCGGCATTGTAGGTGGCGAATTCGTCATAAAGAAGGGTATTGTATAGATAGCGTTCTGTCAAAGATGCCGCATTGTTCTCCTTTTGCTTGAGTTCTGCGATTTTCATAAGTTTGTCACGCTCGAAATCGTTCTTCTTTTCAAGAAGGGAATCAAGCATATAAATATATGTTTCGTTTTCCTCGTTAGATGCAGCGACAATATAAGGATGAAAATTTGTCAACGAAATAAACAAGAGAGCCAAAAAAAGTTGTTCCATGATACGGTCCGTTGGAGTATAGTGTTGAAATTATTTAACTTAATGAGGTTTAAATATTATATGAATGCAAAATTATCCAATAATTTTTAAATATACAAATATAATTGTAACTATTAAAAAAATGAAGTTGTTTGAGCTTTTATATTTTCAAATTAGAGTCTTAATAAAATCGCCAATAGTAAAAAAGTTTAAACGACATCAATAAAAAAACGTTCATTTTGCTAAAAAACAAATATATTTGATTAATTTTGCAAAGTTTTTCTATAGGTAAAGGCATTTTATGACCGTTGAATATTGCCGGGATGTGTTGCCGGGACTTCATGGCGGTCATCACTGCTCATATTTGAAACAGATTATGAAGGTAATGAAGTTTGGCGGCACTTCCGTGGGAAGCGCCCAGAGAATGAAGAATATGGTGGGTCTCGTGGCTGCCGCCGGTAACGTAACGGTGGTGTTGAGCGCGATGTCGGGCACCACCAACAGTTTGATTTCCATCTCCCAGAGTATCAAGGACGGGGAGGCTGCCAATGCAGCCAAGCAAATCGACGACCTTGAGAAAAAATATATACAGACAGCAAAAGAACTCCTTAACGACAAAAGTCTTCTGGAAGATGCCCTCGAATATGTAGGCAGGGTTTTCGGAGAACTCAGAGGATATGTCAAAGCTCCCTTCACGGTGAAAGAGGAGAAAGAAGTGGTGGCATACGGAGAAAAGCTATCGACCAATCTTGTAGCCCTCTATATGAAGGAGAAGGGCCTTAACGCGGTGCTTCTCGATGCTACCGAATTCATGAGAATAACCCCTGACGGCGAACCCGACCAGGAATATATAAAAGAGAATGTAAATGCGGTCCTCGCCCGTAATCCGGAAGTGGATATATATCTTACGCAAGGTTTCATCTGCCGCAACCATCTGGGCGAAATCGACAACCTTCAGCGCGGCGGCAGCGATTACACCGCGTCGCTTATAGGGGCAGCAATCGCCGCCGATGAAATCCAGATATGGACCGACATCGACGGAATGCACAACAACGACCCGAGATTTGTGGAAGGGACGTCGCCGGTGGGAGAGCTTCATTTCGAGGAGGCTGCCGAGCTTGCTTATTTCGGGGCGAAGATTCTCCATCCCACTTGTGTTTTGCCGGCGAAATATGCCAATATTCCCGTGCGCCTTCTCAACACCATGCAGCCGGAGGCTCCCGGTACTGTGATTTTCAATGCGAAACCTACACATACCATAAAGGCTGTGGCAGCGAAAGACAACATTACCGCCATAAAAATCAAGAGCAGCCACATGCTTCTGGCGTACGGATTCCTCCGCAAGGTGTTTGAGATTTTCGAGAAGTATCAGACGCCTATCGACATGATTACCACTTCGGAGGTGGGCGTGTCGGTAACGATAGACAACGAACGCAACCTCAAGCCTATCCTTGCCGAACTTGAAGAATATGGCGAAGTATCGGTTGACCGTGATATGGTGATAGTTTGCGTGGTAGGCGACCTTGAATGGCAGAACCGCGGGTTCGAGGCGGAAGTGGTCAACGCTCTCAAGGAGATTCCTGTGCGTATGATTTCATACGGAGGCAGCAACTATAATATTTCCCTTCTTATCCGCAAGGAAGATAAAATCCGTTCGCTCCAGCTGCTTAGTCAACATCTTTTCTGATTTATATGGGCCAGACATGTTTCCCTGTTGACCGTTTCCGAAACGCGTCAACCCCTCTATACTATTATGATCTCCATTTGCTTGAGGACACTTTGCACGAAGTGAAGGAATGCTCGTCTTTCCCGGGCTACCACGTGCATTACGCCGTAAAGGCTAATGCCAACCAGGAAATCCTCCGCCATATCGCTGCTGCCGGCCTTGGAGCCGACACCGTCAGTCTCGGAGAAATAAAAGCTGCATTAAGCGCGGGGTTCCCGGCACCTAAAATTGTGTTCGCAGGTGTAGGTAAGACCGACGAAGAGATTTCCATGGCTCTCGAACTCGGAATCGGATGCTTCAATGTGGAATCGGAAGCCGAACTCCGCGCCATAGTCGCGATTGCGGAGAAAATGGGTAAAAAAGCCCCGGTGGCGTTGAGGGTAAACCCCGAAATCGATGCCCACACGCATCATTATATAACCACAGGCCTTGCTGAAAACAAGTTCGGCATCGCCTTGACGATGCTTGATGCCCTTCTCGACGATTGCCTTAAATCGGAGTGGATAGACTTCCGAGGGTTGCATTTTCATATAGGCAGCCAGATTACCGACACTGAGCCTTACCGCATCTTATGTGAGCGAATAAACGGTCTTCAGGCAAAATATCCTGATGTCGAGATTCCGACGATCAATGTCGGCGGTGGATTGGGTGTGGATTATGATAATCCGGATGGGAATCCCATTCCCGATTTTAAGGGATATTTCAATGTTTTCAAGGATAATCTTCAGTTGCGACCCGGGCAGGAACTCCATTTTGAACTCGGCCGCGCCATCGTGGCGCAATGCGGTTCGCTGATTTGCAAGGTGGTATATGTGAAGGAAGGGGTTGGCAAAAAGTTTGTCATTCTTGACGGCGGCATGACCGCCCTTATACGCCCTGCGCTTTATCAGGCGCATCATAAGATTGAAAACATCACTTCGAAGTCGGAAGTGATGGAGAAGTATGACGTGGTGGGGCCGATATGCGAATCTTCCGATGTGTTCGGCACTGAAGAAGTTTTACCCGAGACAAAACGCGGAGACCTTATGGCGTTGCGTTCTGCGGGGGCATACGGAGAAGCCATGGCGTCGTGCTATAACTGCCGACCTCTTCCCGAAGCCTTGTTCAGCAGATGAAAAAATAACGGAAAATCAAAAATTAGTTGGGGAGGCAGACGTGTCTCCCCAACTTTTTTTATTGCGGCGTTGTTAGTCAAAAGTATGTTGCTTTTGAAACTTCGTTATTTTATTATATGAAGATTCCGTTTATAACTATATTGGCGTTGCTGGCGGTGGTTTTGCCGGCTTATCCGCAGTTTGACATGATTCAACCGGTGGATGAGTCGGGCTACGGTCTGGTGAAGACCAATCTTACATTCAGCTATGACCACACGTTCGGCGCCGTCCCCGACAATATAAACGGGCGTGTGTCGTATCAATTTGTCAATAAGCCTTTCCTTAAATTCACGGCCAACGCCAGATTTAATACCCTTTGGGCCAACTTCGAAGATTCCCGACTCTCGGAGCCCCTGGATGCGTGGGGAATAGGATTGAACGGCAACCATTATTACGGAAGTTTCGGCTTTACGGCCCTCGGGTTCCTTCCGGTTTTCGGGAAACCTCTCGCCATGCTTGCCACGGGCAACGCCGAATGGTCGAACCATTGCTTCGGAAGAATCTCGGGTTTGTTCGGGGCGGTCTATCTTCTGAGGCTTAACAAGACTACACAGTTTGGCATAGGCCCTGTTGTATTGATTCACACGGCATCGAGTTTTCCGGTGTTCCCGTGTATAATTTACCGTCACCGATTCAATAAGAATCTTGCGCTCAATATTTATGGGGGCATTTTCGGACTCGAATTCAACCCTACACCGGATGACCTTATCGTTTTCGGTGCCGACCTCGATGCAAGAAGCTTCTATTTCAAACCTCATAAAGAAGGCTGGCCGGACAAATGCCGTTTTACGATGACCCTTTTCCGTCCGGGTCTGAAATATAAGCGCAGGCTTGCAAAGAATTTTTATGGGGAGATCGGAGCCGGGGTAGGTTTCAAGATGTCGGGGCGCGTCACGGGTGCCACGAAGTCTAAAAGGTATCTTGATTTCGATGAAGACCCCTCTTTTTTTCTTAAAGCCACCGTGAGCTATTCATTGTAGAGAGCGAGTCGTTATGATATAAAAAGACGGTGTGCCCAAAATATGGCACACCGTCTTTTGTAAAAGGTTTATAATGTGTGGCTTATTTCACCGGGGTCATTCCAAGATTTTTGAAAATGAAGGAATAGATGTCGGCGCTTTCGTCAATCACTTTCGACATAGGTTTGCCGCCCCCGTGGCCCGCCTTGCTGTCGATGCGGATAAGCTTGGGTGCGTCGCCGGTATCGGATGCCTGGAGGGTGGCGGCATATTTGAATGAATGGGCAGGTACAACCCGGTCGTCATGGTCGGCGGTGGTGACAAGGATTGCAGGATAGGGAGTGCCGTCGTTTTTGATGTTGTGGAGCGGGGAATAGGAAAGGAGGTAGTCGGCCATTTCCTTAGAGTCGGCGCTCGTGCCGTAATCGGATGCCCAGTTCCAGCCGATGGTGAAGAGATGATAGCGCATCATGTCCATCACTCCCACTTCCGGTACAGCCACTTTGAAAAGGTCGGGGCGTAGATTTACGGTGGCTCCCACAAGGAGTCCGCCGTTGCTGCCACCGACAATGGCAAGATGCTCGGGCGACGTCCAGCCTTCGTTGATGAGATATTCGGCCGCACCGATGAAGTCGTTGAATACGTTCATCTTGTTTTGCTTGGTGCCGGCGAGGTGCCACTCTTCACCATATTCGGAACCTCCGCGGAGATTGGCCTGGGCATAGATGCCTCCGTTTTCAAGCCAAAGCATGCGTTGTGCGGAGAAGCCGGGGGTAAGCGACACGTTGAAACCTCCGTATCCATAGAGATAGACGGGGTTCTTACCGTTTTTCTCAAGACCTTTCTTATAGGTGATGAACATCGGAATCTTTGTGCCGTCGGCAGAAGGATAGAACACCTGCTCGGTGACGTAGTCGTCCATGTTGACACCTTCGATTTCCGTTGTGCCTATCACCTTGCTTTCACCGGTTTCAAGGTCGTATGAGAAACGGGTGGAAGGATAGGTGAAAGATGTGAGTGCATAATACACTTCGTTGTGGTCTTTGCTTGAAGATATGCCTACTGAGCCATAAGTGGGGAATTCCATCTCGCGGATAAGTTTGCCGTCGCGCGAATATACGTAGGCATGGTCGGAGGCGTCTTTCTCGAAATATACAATCATTTTGTCGCCTGCGAATTGCATGCCGGTCATTACGCCTTCACCTTCGGGCACCAGCTCTTTCCAGTTCTGGCGTTGCGGGGCTTTCACGTCGGCCACCATAAGGCGGTTTTTGGGCGCGTTCCAGTTGGTCATGATGTAGATTTTCCCGTCAACCACGTCCATGATATTGATATCGTAGTCTTGGGTGGGTTCCATAACCACCCAGTCTCCGCCGGTTTTGAGGTTTTTCACCATGAGCGAACTTCCCAGCCCTTCTCCGGCACCGATGACGAAAAGAAGGTCTTCCGACTCAGGCACGTATGCCGAGTGGAAATGCAGTGGATGGTCTTTGTCTTCATATACGAGGCGGTCGCTGCTCTGCGGGGTGCCAATTTTGTGGTAATATATCTGATGATTCTCGTTGGCGTTTGAAAACTCTTTCCCTTTTTCGGGGCGAGGGTAGGCACTGTAGTAGAAACCGTCGCCCTGCCAGTCCGCGCCGGTGAATTTCGCCCATTCGATATGGTCTTCGAGGAGTTTTTTGCTTTCGGTGTCCATAACGAATATTTCGTTCCAGTCAGAGCCGCTGCGTGAAACGATATAGGCTGTGTATTTCCCGTCGTTCGAACGGCTGATGCCCTGTAGCGCCACTGTGCCGTCGTCGGAAAGCGTGTTGGGGTCGAGAAATACTTCGGGAGTGCCGCCGATGGAATCCGTGCGGTAGAGCACCGACTGGTTCTGCAGTCCGTCGTTCTCGAAATAGTAATACTTGCCGTCTTTAGCCTTGGTGGGGAGCCCTGTCTTCTTGTAATTGTTCAGATGTGAAAGACGTTCGCGAATCTGGCTTCGGAAAGGTATCTTCGACAGATATTCTTCCGTAACGGCGTTCTCCGCTTTCACCCATTCGAGAGTGGCGGGGGCGGTGTCGTTTTCAAGAGGACGGTAGGGGTCAGCCACTTTTGTTCCGAAATAATCGTCGGAGACTGTGGCGTCGGTGGGGGCTGCGGGATATTCAATCTTCGATGAAGATGAACATGACGCAACGAATGCTCCTGTCAATGTTGACATGACTGCGTATTTAAAAATTCGTTTCATAAAAAGAAAATTAGTAGAAACAATTTAATAATCTTGCAAGGGAGAATGCGTTCCGGTATGCAACGCTTTCCTGATTGCATTAAGCCGGATTGCACTTATCTTGCGCTTATTGTTTTAACGGAGATTTGAAAATAATCTTTTGTTTCGGTGAAGCCAGGGTATGGTAGAGTAATATGGGAAATGAGGGAGTCTTCGGAACAGATTCGACGATTTTAAGTAATCTTATTGTTAAATATTGTTTATTATATTGCATTATATTTGATTAATGTTAAATCTATTTAAATTTATGTTTAAAAATATATGTTTTATAACATTGTTTCAAAAATAATATGTAATTTTGCATCGAGTTTTTCATGGTATTAGATTTTAAGGTTAACTGAAGATTGGTTGTCGGGAGACAATCAATTATTTTTTTATACCTACCCATCCCTTTCAGAATAGCATTTTTTTGACTATTTTTGCAAAAAATCTAAGCCGTGACTCCATTGTTGCCTTTTCTGAGAAACTCGGGAAAGTCCTTTCCTTAACCGGATGTTCGGAATATTATTGAATAAAGACATAATTTATAACCTAACTGATATGCACAAGAAATTTTTGTTAATGGTGATTCTCGCATTGTTTTTGCCTTTTATGGTGAATGCGAAGAATGAGGCGTCAGGACTCGACAAAAAGAATTTCAGCAAGTACTGGAAGGTGGAGTCGGAATCGCTCGATTATAAGCTGGCATTCCATGGCGACACACTTGAGATTGTCGCGCCTAAGGGATTGACCCTCTGGCGTAAGGAGAAAATGAGCGGCAACGTCACCGTAGAATATGACGCTTGCGTGATGGATGAAAAGCCGGGTGACCGACTGAGCGACCTTAATTGCTTCTGGATGGCTTCCGACCCGAATGCGTCAGACATCTGGAAAAACGAAAAGGTGAGGAGTGGAAAGTTTGTAAACTGTTATGCCCTGCAGCTTTATTATCTGGGCTATGGCGGCAACCATAATTCAACTACCCGCTTCCGCAGATATGACGGAAACCTCGATGGAATAACGAATGCCGAGGCAAGACCCAAGATTCTCCGGGAATACACGGATGTTGAGAATCTTCTGAAGCCTAACAAGTGGTATCATATTAAAATAACGACTAATGACGGCAGGACCGAATATTATATCGACGGCAAACGTCTTGTGGATTTCCGCGACCCGAAACCTTTGACGGAAGGATGGTTCGGATTCCGTACTACGGAGTCTCGCACCAAGATTGCCAATTTTAAATGGTCGGTGCAGAAAGAGGATAGCTCAAACATACCTGTGAGATGGATCAACGGTACTCCAGGAACAGACCGTCCCGTGACTATGGGCATCCCTTTCAAGCAGGGTGAAATGAAGAAGGGTCAGACCGTGGCGGTTTCCACCCCTGATGGTAAGGTTATCCCTACCGATACTTGGAATCTTGCCATATGGCCTGACGGCTCCGTGAAGTGGCTTGCTGTCGCCGGCGTGATGCCGGAAGGTGTGGCTGACCTCAAGGTGACGAAAGTTGCATCTTCCGCCAAGGGAAAGAAAAACGTGGCGGAGCCTGCCGTCAGGGTCTATGAAGGGAACGGCTCGTTTATTATAGATACCGGCAAGGTGAAAGCTTATATTCCGAAAGCCGGAGAGAATTTCATCGACAGTTTGATATACGATGGCGTGAAGGTGGCTGCAAACGGTAAGCTTGTGGCTTCCACACAGTCGGAGCCGGTGCTTGAATCTACAAAGTCGGTAAGTTTCAATAATTATAGGAGCAAGATTTCAAACGTGGAGATTGAGCGTGCCGGCAACAACCGCGTGCTTGTGAAGGTGACGGGCGTACATGCCGGTGACAATGGCAGGGAGTGGCTTCCTTTCGTGGTGAGACTCTATTTCTATGGCAATTCTCCCGAAATCAAGATGCTTCATTCCTTTATATATGACGGTGACCAGAACAAGGATTTCATCAGGGGCCTTGGTGTAAGGTTCGACGTCCCGATGAGGGAAGCCCTTTATAACCGGCATGTTGCGTTTTCGGGAGCCGACGGTGGCGTTTGGAGCGAACCTGTAGAGCCACTTGTCGGGCGCCGTGTGCTCAACCTCGACCCGAACAAGAAGGGCGTGGGTGAACCGGTGCTCCAGCAGATGCAGATGAGGGGAGAGCGTATCCCTGAGACGGATGCCTTCAACGATTATAACCAGAAGCTTATAAGGGATTGGGCATCGTGGAATTCTTACCGTCTGTCGCAGCTGACTGCCGATTCATACGAAATACGTAAGCGTGCAAACGACAACAATCCTTGGATCGGTACGTTCTCCGGCACAAGAAGTTCGGGCTATGCTTTCGCAGGCGACGTTAGTGGAGGACTCGGCATCAATGTTAAGGATTTCTGGGAGTCTTATCCCTCTTCGATTGAGATTTCCAACGCCACGACTCCGGAGGCGACTATGACGGCATGGCTTTGGTCGCCCGATGCCGCCCCGATGGACCTCCGTCATTACGACAACCGCGCACATGACCTCATTTCGAGCTATGAGGATGTGCAGGAGGGTATGAGCACCCCCTACGGAGTTGCACGCACTTCCGAACTTACCATCTTCCCGCAGGGAGGATATTCCGGTAAAGCGAATTTTGCCAAGGATGCCCTCTCGCTCCAGCAGAACAACGTCCTTCTTCCTACTCCGGAATACCTTCACTCGCGCAAGGCTTTCGGCGTGTGGAGCCTCCCCGACAACAGTAATCCGAAGAGGGCTGAGGTCGAGGCGAAGCTCAAATCGTATATCGATTTCTACAAAGATGCCATCGAACAGAACAAATGGTATGGTTTCTGGAATTACGGCGACGTAATGCATGCTTACGACCCTGTAAGGCATGATTGGAAATATGATGTGGGCGGCTATGCCTGGGATAACACGGAACTTGCTTCCCCAATGTGGTTATGGTATAATTTCCTTCGCACAGGCGATCCGACTATATGGAAGATGGCTGAGGCTATGTTCCGCCATAACGGTGAGGTCGATGTTTATCACATCGGCGACAATAAGGGTCTTGGAAGTCGTCATAATGTAAGCCACTGGGGGTGCGGTGCGAAAGAGGGCCGCATCAGCCAGGCGGCATGGAACCGTTTTTACTATTATCTTACCGGCGACGAACGTGCCGGCGACCTCATGACCGAGGTGAAGGATGCCGACCAGTTGCTTTATACCCTTGACCCGATGCGTCTTGCCGAACCGAGGGACAAGTATCCTTGCACCGCCCCGGCACGTCTTAGGATCGGACCTGACTGGTTGTCGTATGTCGGCAACTGGATGACTGAGTGGGAGAGGACCGGCAACGAGGCATACCGCGACAAGATTATTACCGGCATGAAGTGTATCGCCGGTTTGCCTAACGGAATGTTTACGGGTCCGCTTGCGTTGGGTTACGACCCGGCCACGGGTGTCATCACTACCGAATGCGATCCCAAGCTACAGACCACGAATCATCTCATGACAATCATGGGTGGTTTCGAGATAATGAACGAGCTTCAGGATATGGTTGACGTTCCGGAGTTTAACGATGTTTGGCTTGACCATGCCGCCCGCTACAAAGAGATGGCACGAACCGTCAGCAAGAACCGTTTCCGTGTTTCAAGACTCGCAGGTTATGCCGCACATGAGAATAACGACATCGAGATGGCTAAAGATGCATGGACAGACCTCCTTACGCGCCTTGAACATACGGAGGCTCCGAAGACCACCGTTACGACTGTAATGCCTCCGGAAGTTCCGGCCCCGAGAACCGAGATGCTCCCCATAAGCACCAACGACGCCGCAATGTGGAGTCTCGATGCAATCTATCTCCAGGAGGTAATTCCGCAGGAGGAAGACAACCTTTCGAAGAAATAAAATTCGCATTCCCCCGAAAGATAATATGTAGGGACATGCCTTCGGCATGTTTGATTAACAGCATGGCAAATTTTTTTGCATATAAACGCAAGCACATCAATATGCAGGGCGTATCAGATTGAAAAAGCTGATACGCCCTGTTTTGTAATAATCTGGAAATGCCTTAAGGAAAGGAAGCTCCACATAATGAACAATCGGTGTTCGAGGATTGTATATATTTAAAGCTAAAGTATGAATATAAATGGATATATATAAATTATTTGACCTTTCGGGCAAGGTTGCGGTAGTTACCGGTGGCGGAGACGGAATTGGCAGGGGCTGTTGCGAAATGTTGGCTGCCGCCGGTGCTTCGGTTGTTGTTGGCGATATTGCCATAGAGAAAGCGCAGGCAACTGTAGAGGATATTCTGACATTCGGTGGGAAAGCCGCTGCTTTCGCATGTAATGTGTTGCATTCCGGAGAACTCAAGGATATGGTTGAGTTTGCCGTCAACACTTTCGGCACCGTAAACATTCTGGTGAACAATGCCGGGATGGGAGGGGGTGGAAAAGAAAACCCCTATAAAATTGACCGTGCCTATGTAGAGCGTATTTATGCCATCAATGTTTTTGCTCCTTGGGAACTGGCAAAACTTTCGGCACCGTACATGGAGAAATCAGGATATGGCAGTATAATCAACATCACGTCGATGAGCAGTGTAAACAGCGATCCGAACATGGCAATTTATGGTTCGTCGAAGGCTGCGCTTAACCATTTGATGTCGAACTTAGCTTATGACTACGGCCCCATGGGTATCCGCGTCAATAGTGTGGCACCGGGGGCTACGAGGACACGTGCGCTTGCCACTGTGCTCACTCCCGAAATTGAAAAAAAGATGCTTGCACATACCCCTATCCGGAGACTTGGCGAAGTAACAGATATTGCTGGTGCCGTCCTTTATTTCGCTGCGCCTGTGTCTGGATGGGTGAGCGGACAGGTGCTGATGGTGAACGGTGGAGGTATCCAGACCCTATAATTGGATGCTTTAATGTTAATATATGTGAATTTATAAGATAAAATAGGTTATTCTTATAAATAAATATTAAAAAACAAATTATTTTTTATGTTTTGTAGCATTGTTTGAAAAATAATTTGTAATTTTGCAGTGAGTTTTTCATGGTATTAGATTTTAAGGTTAACAGAAGATTGGTTGTCGGGACGACAATCAATTTTTTTTGTATATATTCAATACTTTAAACTGATTATGGAAATGCAGGAAGAAATGAGGGATTTTGAGAGGGAATGGGAGAAGATGTTGGGAGGTGAGGTTTATGATGCCGTGCATCCGGAATTCTTGCGTCGTCTCGAGTTTACACGTGGCAAGTTGTGGGAATATAATAACCTGCATCCCGGGGAAGTGGATAAACGGAACGGAATTATCCGCGAAATCTTAGGAGGTTGTGGCGAACGGTTCCATATCAACCAACCCTTCAGATGCGACTACGGTTGCAATATTTTTATCGGAGAAGATTTCTTCGCCAATTTCAATCTTACAATTCTTGACGAAGCTACGGTAAGGATAGGTGCGCATGCTTTTATCGGACCGAACGTGAGCATCTATACCGCTTGCCATCCCCTTGATGCCGAAAGTAGGAACACTTGCGTGGAATGGGCGGAATCTGTGACCATCGGCGACAACGTCTGGATTGGAGGTAACGCCGTGATTCTTCCGGGTGTGACGTTGGGCGATAATGTTGTGGTCGGTGCCGGAGCAGTCGTGACGAAAAGTTTTCCATCCAACGTGGTGATAGCCGGCAACCCTGCAAAGATAATAAAGGAATTATAACCCCATGATGGAATCCACCGGAATCACAGTCAGGAATAGTACGCCGGCCGACATCGACGCCATAATGTCGTGCTATGACATTGCCCGGAAATTCATGAGAAAATCCGGGAACCGTAGCCAATGGATCAACGGGTATCCGTCACGCAATCTTGTAGAGGAAGATATGAGGAACGGAACCGGTTATGTGGGAGTGGATGAGAGCGGCGAAATAGTCATGGCGTTTGCTTTCATTATAGGTGAAGACCCCACATACGCCGTGACAGAAGACGGGAAATGGCTTAACGCGCATCCTTACGGCACAATCCATCGCCTCGGCTCCACAGGTAAAGTAAGGGGAGTGCTTAAAACGTGCGTTGCCTTCTGTAGTTCATTGATTGACAACATACGTCTCGACACCCATGCCGACAACATCCCCATGCAGCATGCTGCCGCACGCCTCGGTTTCAAACGCTGCGGCATCATCTATTGCGCCGACGGTTCTCCCCGCATCGCCTACCAAAAATCAATTGATTGGAAGATATGGAACGGATAGAATATGAGAAGCGGATTGTCGGAAAGATGATTGCAGTTTATTGCCGCCGACATCATTCGCCGGGGAAGGATGGATTATGTGAAGATTGCGCCGCACTTCTCGAATATGCCCATCAGAGGCTTGACCGTTGTCCTAAAGGAAACCGCAAGACAAGCTGCCGAAAATGTGAGATTCATTGTTATTCTCCGGATAACAAGAATAAAATCAGGGACGTTATGAAGTATGTCGGTCCCAGAATGCTTTTTATACATCCGTGGTCGGCGATACGGCATCTCATCACGGAGTTATTTTGAGACTATCTTTTTTTTAAAGATTTTATTGCAAGTTATTATTTTTTATTGCAAGTTATTGCAAAAGCGGAATGTTTGCAATTAATTCGGATGAAATATACTATTTTTGCCATGGATTCAAGAATATAGAGTCTGGTAAGACCATCCGGCGGTTCTTGGATTTCTATAAACGAAGAAACAATGGACAATAATTCCGAATTCATAATAGAATGCCTGAAGTCTGATATCGAGAAGAAAATCGGAAGAACCCTTCAGACCCCTACCGACTATAATTACTTGTCGGCACGTATCTCTTCGCAATGCGACGAGAGCATCAGCGCACATACCATAATGCGTGTATGGGGGTATATCAGCTCGCATTCCAAACCGAGTGTGGGGTCATTGTCCATTTTAAGCCGTTTCCTCGGTTTTATGGATTTCCGTTCATCGCTTTTATGACGAAGCACGACGGTTCCGGCAATGTGAATTATATCGGCGGAAAGGATTCCGGCCTTACCTCCATAACTCTTCAGACATCCAGAAACAAACGGCAGTAATCGCTTTTGATTAAGCGTGAATGCATAATTGGATGTTGTTAGGATTGAGAAACATACAATACGCTTTGTTCTATTTTTAATTTCAAATGCTATTCAACTTTTTAAATATCAACCTTATGAAAATATCAAGAATTATAAGAACGTCTCTTGTTATTTTGGTGAGTGTCTTGACACTGTCATGCTCGAATGCCAAAGGAGGACCGTCAGCAGATGATGTGATTGCAAAAATCAACAATGGCGAAAAATTGGAATCGGCAGATTATGAAACGATGCTCGATTATCTTGTCGATTTTTGCGATACGGGTGAAATGACTGCCAATGACTATGAAAGTGGTAGAAGCGTTGGGGAGGAATATCCTTATTTCATGACGTTTGCGGTTGCATTGGATGATGCACCTCAGGATATCAAGGAAAGTGAACGTTATTCCAAGACTGTAAATCGTTTTGTAAGATTGATGAATAGATAAAAAATAAATATTCGGAATGATAGCCCCGAGTTTTGCTCCGTCTTGTGAAGTGAAACTCGGGGTTGGAAATAAAATTTGGCATTTAGAAGGATTTTACTGAAACTTTTCTTACTTTTGTGTTCCTGATTGAGCGCGGAAGCGACAATCGCATATTTTGTAATAGAATCTAATAACACGAAAATGGCTTATCAAAGATTTGAAATAAGGGATTGGGTTTACTCAAGATTGTCGGAGACATCGCCGAAAACAACCTACCGTGCTACATCATGGAATAAAGTATTTGACGACACAAGCTTGGAAGCAGTTTCTATAGATACCAAAAAGTTAGCATGGCTTATTTTCAATAAATATCACATTCAAGTAGAACCGGTAGCTCTTAAGAAATTCACAGTAAACCAACTTATAGATTATATTACATCGAACGTGGATTATATTACATCGAACGTAGATTATATTGCATCCGACTCTCCCTCTTCTCGTTTTAGTAATACGGAAACGAATGATTCGTATGATATTCACCTTGTAAAAATTGATAAAAACAATTTAACTTCAAGTGATATTACTAAATGGGTTAAAAATATAATTGCTAAAGATCGTCTCAAAAGCTACTCTGCGATATCCTATAATGATCCGGTTGTTATTGAAGGCGGTATGACATCATTTGATTGGGAATGGAGAATATACAAAGAATTGAATATTCAAATTCGCGGGGAAAAAATAAAAAAAATGAATGTAGGGGGACTGATAGATACGATTGTTAAAAATAAGGATAGCGCTAAAAATATAATCGTTCAATCTGCAAGACTTAGTCATATTACTTTTGGAGATCGGAATCAATCCAAAACAGATATCTTTTATAGAGATAATATTGCGCAAGAGGCAATGGCTAGTATTAGAAAGCGAGAAAAATATATCATTAGGCATTTTATATTGGGATTGCTTTTATTTCTACTTCCACTTTATTTTGTCGGACCGAACATCATTAAATCCGGTATTGTGTTTTCTTCTATGTATGAGTGGTTTACAGGGATTATTTGTTTTTTAAGTATATTCATAGTAATTTCAATTGTTAAATCTGGATTAAAACCGTTTAAACGTTGCCGGATAGCTTTTTCAGAAGATAAGAAAAGACTGTTATCACATTACACACTTATGTTGTTTTTCGTTTTGACTTCTTCGATGTCACTGTATGCATCTCAATCGATTAACCTGTCTAAGGTTGCTGATGAAAATATCAGTTCGTCATCATATAGTATTGTGCAATCTAATTCTGAGGAAGAAATTATTCGGGACAATTTAAAGGTAATAATACCGATTGATGATGAAAATCGAGTTACTGCGATTTTAATTGTATTAGCAGTTGCAATAGCATTCAACATAACAGTATGCACTATTTTTAGGAAGATTATAAATAGGTTCAAGAAAATAGAGATGGATGGTGTGATATTAGAGAGAAATGTACAGCCACAAACGACTTTGTCATTTTGGGAGAATGGTGACATTTCTTTGGACAAGAATGAAAAGAAGAAGATGTTGGCAATAAAAATAAAGGTGACGAAACAACTCTTTTTTTACCATGTTATGTTTACAATCCTTATTTTATCCACCGCTTACTTTGCAATTATAAGACCGATAATAGAAATCGGTAAGTAATTGATTTCATCCAGCTAAACAAGCGAGGGTAAATTATAATTTTAACCCCTGCGAGCTTTGCGGCTCGGCGTGCGATTAATGATTCATATATTTCATCAAAGCTGTGAAATAAGTTCGGTCCCTGTCATGATATCCATTTTGGAGAAGGCAAACAACTTCTTACCTAAATCTTTAAGAGAATGTCCGATATGATAGACTTCCTCATCAATTATTAAAAAACGGTCGTGAGCCTTATTGTAAGCGTGTAAATTCACGCCCGGATATTGGGCGTTATGTCGCTCGACATCTTGACGAAGCTGCTGTGAAATCTTACCGTCATAAATATCGACAGTCACCCCGGGGTTGCGTTTTGACAGTTGCACCAGGACGGAATCATCTATATAGCTGTCGATAATAACTATACGATTTTTAGCTTTTCGGATTAGTTTGGCAACGAAGGCATACGCATCAAAAATCTGACCATCGAAAAAAATGCCTTCACTTATTTCATCATACCGATTTAACCTATCCAATATTAGATCAACTTTTTCGTCGGTCTTTAGTTGTTTCATCTCAAGACGGTCAATTCTCTGAAAAAGCAATCCATGTTTTTTAATGAAATTTCTCATTGCGGTAAATGCCCGCATAATCCGGATATTCACTTCTATGGCCCTTTCCGAACGTAAAACGCTACTGAGCATTGCCACCCCATTTTCAGTGAAAGCGTATGGCATATATCTCGCTCCACCTTTTTTTCCGTTTGAGGTCACAATTTGTGACCTCAAACATTCTTCCTTTGTCAGTTGAAACATAAAGTCCTCCGGAAACCGCTGGATATTGCGTTTGACTGCCTGATTCAACACCTTGGTTTCAACTTTGTAAAGCTTTGCAAGATCGCTGTCAAGCATTACCTGTTCATCTCGTATAATATATATGAGGGATTCTATATTTATAGACAACGGTTGTCCGTCATCTAAAGTATCGTTTTTAAGGAGACCTTTAGACAGTGGTTTACCTTGATATTCCTTATTTTCTTGTGTGGATTCCATGTGCAAATTTACGGAAAAATCGCGATATTATTTATACTTGCATAATAAAATTGGAAACGGAAGATTAATTCTCCTGTGCTCCTGTCCGTTTTTTTGACAGTAGAACCAAGTTTAGACTATAGAACGATAGCTTTAAAAGAACTATGGTCTAATAAATCCTTTGCGGGCTTTGCGGCTCGGCGTGCGATTAAGTCCGATAGAGGGAGATGAATGAATGCTTTTAATTATGATTAAGTCGTGGGAAGAAGGTGAGGTAGCTTTGGCGTACCAGACGTTTTACACGTTCCATGTCGGTGTCGGGTGGTAAGTCGCCCATTTCTTTAAGAATCGCTTCGCAATTCTCTTTTTCATCGTAAACGAGCCTGTCAATGCTGTCGCGCCGGCTGGCATCGAGTTTGTTTACGGTTTTATAGATTTTCATTTTGCGATGTTCTGCCGCCATATAGACTTGCCAGCCACATTCTTTTGCTTTTTTTGCAAGCGGGTCTTTTTTACCGTTCACCGAATTGAAATTCAGTTCAGATATATCGTCTTCCGGCTTGACATGGTTTTTCGACGTGCGAAATACTTCCTCTTCATCATGAAGTGACTTTACGTTTTCGTTAGTGTCGGATTTCGATGGCGACGCATTGGAGGTATTGGTCTTTTCTTCCGCGTGAAAACTCTTTGTTATACTTTGCGGGGCATAAGATACGGAAGAAGGGATGGTTTTGTCTTGTGGAACGTGGAGACTGCTGTCTGTGACTGCGTCTGTTTTTGCGTTATTTGCATTATAAAGGGTTTCATGATTTTTCTCCTCATTATAGGCATTCTTTCCCTTATGATAGACAATGTAAAAGGTAATTCCCGAGAGGGTTAATAGAATAGCTATGGTTGCGGCTATCAACGCACGCGTATTTTTCTCTTTCGGCGAATCATTGAAATTGGGAGCGACTCCTTTTTTCATGAAGCCACATTCTTTTGATACCCTGCAGGATGCTTTTTTCTCTTTGCAATGCGATGCCAATTCTTTTAGAGTAAGAGATAGGGCATACCAGTCTTCCGCCGGTGTATTGGTGAACTGCGGGGATTTGTAAAGATTCGTACCCGCCTTACCTTTGAAAAGGGTATGGTCGAACGCGTCTGCGCATCCGAAATCTATCAGTCTTACGTTTCCGGAGGCGGCATCATAAACGATGTTTGAAGGTTTTATGTCACGATGGATAACGCCTGCCTGATGCATGTTTTCAATTATGCCGGCAAGAGAACGGGAAATCTTAATCAGTGTGGGACCGTCGATTGTCAGTCCGGCGTCCATCAATCTTCTAAGATTGTCGCCACGGCAATGTTCCAACACTATGGAAAGACCGGTTTGGGGAATAGAAACCATGTCGAACGTCTTGACAATTCCCGGAACATCAAGACGGAATCCAAGTTCATATTCCTTTCGAAGGGCAGCTATCGCAACGGCATCTTCTCTAAATTCCTTGCGTAAAGATTTCAGAATGAAAAGTCTTCCAGAGCAACGGGCGTAGTATAATTCCGTGTAGCCGCGAGACGAGACGTAAAATCTTTCCCCGACAATGTAGCTCTCATTGGCGAGGGAAAGAATTCTATTCACAGACTGTGAACCGTCGAAATAGCCGGAATTTTCATCAATCATACGCAAATTTAGCAAAGTTGACAGAACTTGCCAAATTATTTTGAATCCCGTCCTCGCACCTGGGCCAACATGCAGCGGTTGTCAGCGCAGTGTCTTGCCGTTCTGTTCAAGAGTATGCTTGAGATTGTAGCATACAAAATTGTCATCAACAATGGTGCCGTCGGGAGCTACGAGCACATATCGCGGAATTCCGTTGAATCCGAAAAGTTCGCGCATTCTCCGATAGTCGCGCGCCGAAAGATAATGGCTCTCTTCCCCGGCGAGGTGCTTGGCTACGTATGAGTCGTAATTGCTGCGCGGAGATTCGCTTTCGCCGGTAATGAATATGAATTTTATGTCGGGATTGTCGTGGTTGCGTCGCCGTGTTTCCGCCTGTGCTTCTATATTGGAACGGCAAGGACCACACGATGTGCCCCAGAAGTCAATAAGTACATACTTCCCGATATGAGGGGCTATGATGGATTTTACAAGCTGTCCGGCCTCGGTGTCGGGCAGGGGATAAGATTTCCGGTTGAAATAGTCGTTTAGAAATGTGTCAACGCTCGAGAGGATGAAAGGATGGTCTATCACTCCCGATTGTTCGAGCCTCTTAAGAGTTCCAAGTTCTTTGACTCTTGTAAGCGAATCTTTCTCGATTCCACGCATTTGACACAACTCTTGCGAGGAAAGGGTTTCCTGCCATATCAACGGGGAGTGGTCAATTCCTGCGAATGCTTTCAAAAAATCAGTTTTCCTTATCAGCCGATGTGCATCATCATTCACTTGCTCAGTTGTGTCAAGATCGAACAGTCCGCAATAATTGATTCTATTGAATATGACGAAAGACATCGACGCAAGCATCCATTCGTCTTTGTCGGTAATCACATCTTTAATCGGACTGAAAAAATCGGCGGTGACAGGTTCCTGAAGAGAAGGGGCCAGAGAATCTTGCCCATAGATTAAATCCCTTCGATAAAGGTCGTAATCAAGGATTTCATTCAGATAATGGGCCTTTACCATATTGCGGAGCAAACGGGCACTGTGATTGTCAACTTCGTTTTGGGAAATATATTCTTCTACAGCCCGGCCGTAGGCCTTATTGATGGAGTCAAGTTTTGCGACCGCTCTTGAAGGGATATAATTCCTATTAAGCGAATACCCTATCGATTCTTTTTGTGGTGCTTCGGCGAGGTGCCGGTTGATATCGCCGAGGCTTCCCCCATAGTGGAGTATGAACGGGTTGGGAGGAAGGTAAAGCATACTGTTTATTTCATATTCAGTCAGTGCTTCCCAATCAATATAGAGGGCCAGGTCCCTGCCGGGTTCCACATATAGTTCGGCGATTGTTTGGCATGGTCCTGACAATGTGCATAAGCCGGGACGCGATACGGGAATTAGGGCGACGAAACTGCCGTCTTCATTTATAGGAACGGTTATGGGTGTATCTTTTCCAGTAACCGCATCGGAGGCATACACTATCATGTTGTCAATCCCCATGGCTGGTGTATATCCATTTATCACACCGGTAAGTTTCGTTGTGCCACGGGTGTAGAAGTTGTCAGGCACTCCCGGATATGGCTTTGTATTTTCTGCCATCCAGGCGCCGGCATTTACTTCCCCGAATTTCGTGGCTTTTGTGCCGTCGATATGGAGTCCGGTAATCTTTGCAAAGTCCGGATCAAAGTCTATCACGGTGGCCTCAGGCGGTAAGGGAGGATAAACAATCGAAATTTCAACTTCCCCTTTGTCGGGCATCCACAGTTTTTTCCCCAAGGTTATTCCATGGCTACCTATAGGTTCATATCGTTTTCCGGTTGCTCGGTCAACCACTACAGTTGTGCTGTCAACCTCTATCCAATAATGCGGTCTCCATCGGGCCCGCATGTTGAACACGGTAGAATCGGGAGTTCTTTCTATGCTTGATATTGTGTAGCATTTAGATGCACACCATTCATAATCCGGATTATAGACCGTGTCGGCAAACGAGGCAACGCAACCTAAGGCTGCGATAAAAGAAGCGATAAATTTCATATTGCAGGTTGAGGAATTATGGTGAGGGTTATTAGATTGTGGAAAAAGTCTGTTGGTAAATCAGTTTTTGTAACATAAGGAGGCGATTCCTCCTTATATAAGATGAAGTCGTTTTGTCTGCTAAATTCTTCCTTAAAGAATCGAAACAGTCTCTAAAACTGCTGAATCTTGAAAAAAATGACCGTTTAAACAGTTTCGACAGACAAAATTAATGAATAATCAATATATCTGCAACTATTTCGCTGACATAAATTTTTGTATTCAGCGTATGGAGTACGTCGTTGTCTATGTCGGGAGATTCAATCGGATATGTCTGCATATCTCTCCCTAAATTGCGTTTCCATTACAAACTTTTATTACCTTTGCGTTTGCAATTTCAACATAACGTATAATGATGGACTTTATATCTGTGAAAGAAGCAGCGGAATGGATGGCTATGGCGGTGTCGGCAGACGGTGTATTCTCTGACAATGAGAAGTGGCTTCTGCAACGTTTCGCGGATACTTTCGGACTGGACTTCCGTGATATTGCGGCAAGGTCATACGAACTTTCGGAAGAAACATGCAAGGAAGTAATACAACTTGGCCGACAATATATTTCCGGTTATACGTTTGAGAAATTCATTGTCAAGTCGCTATGTAAACCGGATGGTGGAGAACCATTGTTTTCACTTGTAAGATGGAGGGGAGATAAATCTGTCGATGGAATTTTTGCCGAAGATGACAAGAAACCGGACTTGACCCTCCGGTGTGCACTGACACGGTCCGATGTGGAATTTTACATTGAATGTAAATACAGGCAATCGTGGAATTCTATTCCATCGTTTGGTAAAGGACAGCTTCTTCGGTATGCGGAATTTTCGCGCTCGGAGAAGAAAACCGTTTTGATTGCTTGTGGCTATGGCGGCAGTCCCGAGAAGCCTGCAAACATAGCAATTGCGCCGATAGGTGACTACCTGAACCGAAGGGAATCAATAGAATGCATAAACACTAATAAAATCGATTTGCAAAAATACGTTTTCAATATAATCTGGAACCGATATAACCATCTGAATCTATCCCAATTCTGAAGTTCTTTAAAATAAAAGAAACTCACTGAAAATCAGCAAGTTTCAATCTTTGTTCAAGCGGAAAGGCAGGGGGTGTAGCCCAACTGCCTAACTTAACAATTTGATTCACATTTCTTAAATGATGCTTGTTGGGATATATTTCTCAATATGGACAGCCTGGAACTTCCTGCTTTCGGTTTTCTCCGTCATCTATACAACTTTCATCGAGCCTTTATCTCTTCCATTTTCAAATAAGACTTCACTATATCCTTGAAACGCATGATTTCAGCCCCATCCTCGGCAGTCATACCATCAAGATGGAAAGTAGATGCAAGAATAATGGTATTCACATTCTCGTTCTCATCAAAAAACACAGTCATGTCGCAACCGAAAAAGTCGCTTGCTTTCTCGATCACATCGTATGGCATCTCTATGTCTCCAGACTCATAGTTGCTGTAAGCAGACCTTGTCACTCCGAGAGCCAGCGCCACATCATCCTGTGTAAATCGGGCTGTTTCCCTTAGTTTCTTTATATTGCGTGCTATCGTTTTATTCATATCAGATATATATTTGGCGTAGTAAAGTTAATCTATATTTCTAACGTAATTATGATTTACCACAGTATAATGTTTCAATCAATTTGATTTTCGTTATCGAAAGCGATGAAAGGCGGAGCGGTCTTCCGTGCTGTCGGCTTTATGCCGTCAAACGGTGACGGTGCAGGCCCTGATACCCATTGACCGCCTCACGCCTATGGGCAATGCAGAACACCGACAACGGCCATCGCCTTATGGAATGGCATCGGGGACGCTGCCGTCAC
>CABRKI010000002.1 GCA_902471455.1 uncultured Porphyromonadaceae bacterium
GTGCCAGCGGGTGATGGTTTCGCTGTTCCAGCGGAGGGGCGCGCCGAGGAAGGCGGCGTTGCCGCGGGCGAGTTCGCGGGCTACGGTGCGTTGGAGGCGGTAGGGGTCGATGGAGCGGTCGCCGCGGATGTAGGCGTCGAAGGCGCGGAGGCGGAGGGAGTCGAGGAGTGAGCGGTCTGCCGTGCCGGCGGCTTCGAGGGAGTCGGCGATTTCGAGCCAGTCGTCAGTAGTCATAGGAGGCGGATATAGTCGGGGGAGACTTCGACGGCGGCGGTGATGAGGTTGGGGAGCTCTACGAGGAGGCGGCGCTTGCGCATCCCTTTCACTGAAAGGAGACGGCCTTCAAAGCCGTCGAGGGGGCCTCCCACGATACGGACTTGTTTGCCGCACATCGCGCCGGTAAGTTCGGCGGGTTTATAATAGAGAGCGGATTCCGTGTTGCCGACGGCATGGATGAAGCGTTGCATTTCTTCGTTGCGGACGGTCATCGGTTCGTCTTTGGTCTTGCCGAAGACGTAACGGTACTGGAGCGTGGGATAGATTTCCACGTAGGGGTCGAGCGCAGATTTCTCTTCGTGGACGAACAGGAGATCCTGTATCACGGGTACGTCGCGCCTCTGCCGCTTCCCTCCGATGGTCATCACCATTTGGGTCATCGGCGTGAAAACTTCAAGACCGGCTTTCGCCAGTTGGTTTATGGCAAGGGAGTTCGAGTTTCTGCGCTTCAGGTCGCGCATGACGAACCATTGCTTTTCGGAAGATTCCATGGAGTGGATGTGAGACCCAGGGGCAATGCTTCAAGTCCTGCTTAAATTCGTTATATTTTGAATTTTAAGCAGTTATAATGTTTTGCCAAAAAGAAAGCTTTTTTAGTTGTGATAAGCTTACTTCTTTTAATTGCCCTTGTTTTTTGCATCGGGTTCAAGCTTTTACTTGAGGTCCGGATGTCAGTCTCTCCGAGAGAGACTGACAGGACTGACATATCATCTGAAATTCAGCGTTAAACAAGAATTTTATCCGCAATTTCGCAAAACGACTGTTTGGCAAATGGACACTTTCAAGAATCTTTCAGAAAACGGTTGCAAAATTTAACTTAATAAAAAGTGGTTATTATCAATAATTTTAGTAACTTTGCAGTCTCAAACATCAGTCTCTCTCGGAGAGACTGACGGATTCGCAAAACATGTTGATCAAACGTGCCGGAGGCACGTCCCTACATAAAAAATGTGGCATGAATTTTTAAGAAAGTTGCGTGAATCTTAGCGAAATCACTTTGCATGCTTTGCGCCTCCGCGTGGCTTTTATTACGTCCCGCTCCGCATCCAACCACGCAAAGAACCCGGCTATTTAGTCTGCGCACAATGCAATTAGACCAGAGAACCATAGAACCATAGCTTGAAATATGGACCTATGGGACTCTGGTCTTATAAAAGATGCCCTTCGAACGGAGGCACGTCCCTACATTGAGGATTCAACGCTTCTTTTTCTTCCGGTTCATCATCTTTATAATGTCGCTGTTCGCCTCATCCACCGACGAGGTGTCGAGCGATTGCAGGTAAATGACAGTAGTCTTTTCCGAATCATGACCCATGGCTTTGCTGATTGTAGATAAAGCCACGTGGTTTGCATGGGCGATGCTTGCCCATGCATGGCGTGCCACATACAGCGTCAGCTTGGTGTCAAGTTCGAGCATCTTCCCGAGCTTTTGCAGATTGCGGTTTATCCGGTAATAAGCATTTTCATACTGTCTGTCGGCATCCTCCCCCTCTTCCTTGATTATGGGAAGCAGGAATGTTGTCTGCCCCTCTCCGAAACTTTCAATCAGTTTCTTTGTCTCAGGCTCAATCCTGACGGTAAGCTGCTGCCTGGTTTTACGGCGATAATAGGTAATTACTCCGTTCTGCAAGTCGCTTTTACGAAGGAAGGCGATATCAACGAAACTCATTCCCCGTGTGTAAAAGGCGAACATGAACACTTTACGTGCGAAGTCGAGCGACGGATAGCCGGAGAGGTCAACGTCGCGTATCATGCGGACCACATCGATGGTAACCGCCCTCTTTTTTGTCTTGTCAATCCCCATATAGACATGCCTGAACGGGTTGCGGGGCACCTCGAAGTCCTGTTCGGCGGCACGGTTGAGCACAGCCCGGAGATTGCGCATATAGAAAGATGTGGAGTTGCGGCACAAGCCCCGCTTTATCAGCGATTCCTCATAGCCGAGCACGAAGGTGGATGTAACGTCGGCCCATGCCACCTCCTCACCGCCGGTATAGCGCAAAAGACTGTTGAGCATCGCGTTGAAACGTTTGGCGGCGGCCTTCTTGCCAATCTTCTTCATATCTTCTATCAGCTTGCGCGTAAAAGACACCGGTCCTGAAATGAAGAGGGGCGTATTATAGGTGGCGACGACGTCGTCTGCCGTGTAAGGCTTCCCGCAATGGTCGAACTGCGATATTATTGCCGACAGTCTTGAATGCCATTCCTTCAGCGACTCAGTTACCGACGACAGATAACGCCGCCTTTCGACATCCGTCCCCGACGGCACGACAACGGATGACCCTTCATCATCCCATTCCGCCTCGCCGATATGAAACTCCGTGTAGATCTGCCGCACCTGCCGAGTGTGGATTATCTGATAAAAAAGTGTGCCGACCTTCCCTTCTACAGACGACGGCCTGTATTTTAGTTTTACAGTTGCCATATTTACTCAGTTAAGGCAGGCAAATTAGGCAAATATCGGGGAATATCGGGATTATTCTGATACTTTAGTCGTTAGTCATTAGTAAGGTTAGTCATTAGTCGTTAGTTTTTTAGTCATTAGATTTTAGAGTCTTTAAGAACTTTAATAACTTTAAGGACTCTAACGACTAATGACTAACGACTAATGACTAATGACTAACGTCAGAGTTTATAGACTTCGGAGCCGGCGAGGAGGAAGCAGCCGGTGCCGTAGTCGTCGAAGTCGGGAATCGAATCGTAGGTGACGGGCTGGCCGTCTTTCGGCTCCTTGCCGGTGCCTTGCACGTATCCGAGGAAACCGTCGGGATGCACGGCATCCTTCACCATGGCGTTCCAGGCTTTCGCAATGACGGGGAGATAAGTCTTACGGTCTAATATCCCATTGCTGACGGCCCACGCCAAACCATACACGAACAGGGCCGTCCCGGTCAGTTCTTTTCCTCCGTAATTGCTTTCGTCGTGCATGCTCACATTCCAGAAGCCGTCTTTCCTCTGGCACTTCACAGCCGCGTCGAGCATCGCCCTCAGGTCGGCCACATAGGCCGCGCGGTGCGGGTCGTCGGCGGGAATCTCGTCGAGCACCCTTACAAGCGCCGCCACAACCCAACCGTTGCCCCTCGACCAGTAACAGTTCTTCCCGTTCGGTTCCTTATAGGGAGGCACGAAATCCTTGTCGCGCCACCACAACCCTTCCTTCACGTTGAAAAGACCTCCGGCAAGCGAGTCGCGTGTCCAGCTATACATCTTCCATGCCTTCTCCCTGTATTTAGGGTCGCCCGTAAGCGCGCTCATTTTGGCGAGCAGCGGCATACCCATCTGTATGGCGTCGATCCAGGTCCAGTCGCCCACCTGCGGGGTATTGACCAGCATGTTCATGCAAGCCTTGGTCTTGGTGAGCATCTTCGGCTCCGGGGTGAGACGGTAAAGGTCAACGTAAGTCTGGCCGCAGCAATAATTGTCGGCATCGCGTGTGGTGGTATTGTCGCGCCTCATGCCCCACTTGAAACCGTCACCCCAATTATAGGCGTAGTCATAATAACGGTTGTCGGGATAAATGGAATAAAGGGCCATCAACCCTTCGAAATAGACGGCACGCGTCCAGATATTCGCCTCATAAACTTTCTTGCGCGAATAATAGGGAATGCCGAGCAACGGGTCGGGATGGTTGGCGAGATAATAATCGTTTACCTTAACCAAGGTCTTGAGCACATCGCGGCGCGACGGCAACTTTTCCTCTCCAAACGAGGGAACCGCAACGAGAATGGCAAAAACGATTGCCAGAGTTTTCTTAATCATGGGGACGTAAAGAAGTTGGGTTAGTTATGGATTACATAGCCGCGCCTGCGCACGGCAGAAAAACACTTTGCGCATGGATATGGCCCGAGGGACACATGTCCATGCGCAAAGTTAATGAAAAATTTTTAATTTACTTGCCCGCGCCCTTCGATTCGCCGGAATTGCCTCCCTTATATTCACTCGGAGAAACGCCGAACTGCGTCTGGAAACACTTGGCGAAATGGGAGCGCGACGAAAAACCTACCTGCCAGCACACTTCGTTGACCCTCATGTTGGTGGTCTCAAGGAGTTCGGCGGCTTTCTGCAAACGTATGAGGCGGATATAATCGTTGGGGGTCATACCTGTTATCGCCTTCAGTTTCGTGAAAAGTCCTGTTCTGGAAATCGCCATTTCCCGTGCAAGGACATCCACAGAAAATTCCGGGTCTGTCATTCGCTCTACTATAATCGCCCTTATCCTGTCGAAAAACTCCTTATCGAGACTTGAATTCGGGACGAGTTCTTCTATAACGGCAGGGTCGGAAACAAACCGCTCGCGCAGGCGCGCACGGTTTGCAAGCAACGAACGTATCTGAGCCTTTATGACATCGGTAGAAAACGGCTTGGTGACGTAGAGGTCGGCTCCGCTGTCGAAACCCGTCACAAAATCGGAATCCTCCACTTTGGCGGTAAGAAGCACCACCGGGATATGGCTCGTGTTGATATCCTGCTTAAGGCGGCGGCAAAACTCCATGCCGTCGATGCCGGGCATCATCACGTCGCTCACGATAAGGTCGGGCGACTCCCCTTTCAGTTTCACGAAGGCCTCTTCCGCGTTGCCGGCGCATTCCACTTCATAATGGGGAGAAAGCAACTCATGCAGAAACGCAAGCATCTCGGGATTGTCGTCCACTACAAGAAGATGTTCTTTCGTTACGGCGGGTGCCGACGTGGCTTCAGCGTCATCAGGCGCGGCAATTTCAGAGCAATCATCGGGGTCGGTCACCGGCATATCCGTGGAGGCGGGGAAATCAATTATGAACTCGGCCCCGATGTCGCCTCCGCTCCTGACCTCAACATCGGTATCCATCAGTTTGGCATACCGTTTCACGAGCAAAAGCCCCAGGCCGGTGCCAATATTGTCGGTCGGACGGTTTTCAGCAATTTGATAGAAAGGAGTGAAAATCTTCTGCTGTTCTTCGGAAGGTATAGCAGGGCCATCGTTCTTTACCGAGAGTCTGAACGCGCCGTCGGGAAGCCGGGTCAACGAGATTTCTATTGCAGATTTTGAAAATTTCAGCGCATTTGAAAGAAGATTGTTGACAATCTGCGTGAAACCCTCCTTATCGACCCTCGCCACACACGGACCGTCAGGCACTTCCACCTTCACCTTTAAATTCTTAAGGGCGGCGGTGAGCACAAAGTTCTGGCAAATCCCCTCAAGACGTTGCCTGATATCCACATCCGTTATAAAAAGCCTCATCGCTCCCGATTCCATCTTACGGAAATCCATAAGATGGTTCACCAGATTGAGCAGGCGTTTGCCGTTGCGGTCCATCACCGTCAGTTGCGACCGGCAATCGGAAATCGTGCCTTCCGATTTAAGAAGGTTCTCCAGCGGGGATAGAATAAGCGTCAAAGGGGTGCGGATTTCATGGACTATATGCGTGAAAAATTCTATCTTGCTCTGATAAAGCTCACGGTCTTTCTGGTCGGCGAGCTTCTGCATCTTCTCTTTCTGTTTGTTCATGAAGCGGTAATAAAGCAGCCACAGGCAGCCCACGCCGAGAAGCACATAAAGGATAATCATGGGGACGGAAAGCCACCAAGGGGGAAGCACCCTTATGGGGAACACAAGCGCGTCGTCGTTCCATCCGCCGTTGCCGTCAGAAGTCCTCACCCTGAACACGTAGTTGCCGGCAGGGAGGTTGGTATAAGTGAGATACTGCAGAGGGCTTGCCTCGTTCCAGTCTTTCTCGAAACCTTCGAGTTTGTAAAGGAAGCGGTTGTGGGAGGGGTTGATGTAGCTCAACGGCGCCACCTTGAAACTAAACATCCTCTGCGTATGGTCTAACGTGATTCCCTCGGAATAGGTTATAGATTCAGTCAACGGCGAGTCCTTGGCCCCTATTTCCACCGGATGGTTGAAAATCTGGAAATCCGTAAGTATCACTTCCGGCTTAAGAAACCGATGGGTTATCCTGTCGGGATTAAACTCGTTGAATCCGTTGATGCCGCCCATGAAAATGGTGCCGCTGTCTGTCATAAGCCCCGAATTCGGCAGAAACACGTTTGCCTGCAGTCCCGAGTCCTTATTATAGGAAAAGAGACGGTTGTCTTTGGGCGTATAGCAATACAACCCCTTCGACGTTCCGAGCCAAAGCTGGTCCTTATACGCAATAATCTTGTTGACCACCCTTACGTTCCCCGGCAACGGGGCACGGGTGAACTTCCCGGCGGCATAGTCGAACTTGAGCAAGCCGCCTCCGTCGGTGCCTACCCACAGGTTGCCGTTTTCGTCACACTCAGCGGTGACAATGGAATTTGTGGGTATGGGCGGTTCCTTATCAGGGTCGTCGGCTTCCGACGAAAACTGCTTCCACTCCCCTGTTTTACGGTCGAGCCGGAACACCCCCTTGTCGGTGGAACACGCCCAAAGATATCCCTTCTTGTCTTCCATAAGATAATCGATATCCGCAGGATGCACTTCATAAATCCTCTCGAAATCGTCGGTGGCTGCACAATATCTGTTCAATCCTTCGGCAGTGCCTATCCAGATGTCGCCGTATGAATCCTGAAGCATGGAATATATGCTCGAAGAATAAAGGGAGCGTGGAGACTTTCCGGCGGTATAGTTCTTCAGTTCCCCCGTCTTAAGGTCCAATACGTCAAGACCGCCGAGATACATCCCGACAAAAAGCTTGCCGTCAGCCTGAAGCAGCGAATGGATGTTTTTGTAGGCTGAGCCGCTTCCGAGGATGCGCCCCCTCACGTCGGTAAAATTGTTGGTCAGGCGGTTCCAATGGAATACGCCGGCATCGTCCGAACCAATCCAGAGGTTGCCGTTGTCGGCTTCGGCAAACACACTCACAATCTGCGCCCCGAGATTGGTGTTGCCGTTATAAAAATGTTTAAACATCTTCTCCGTAGGCACCACATAGTTCACCCCTCCGAAATATGTGCCTATCCAGAGCGCCCCTTCCCTGTCAACGAACAGAGTCTGGAGATAATTGTCGTTAAGGGCGTTGCCATTTCTGTTATCAGCCCTGACGAGGGTCATTTCATCGGTTTTCGTATCGAAGGCGGTCAATCCCTGGTCTGACGCCAACAAAAGTTCTCCGGGGCGCCACTCCACAATATCCCTCACCTGAAGGAGGGAGTTTCTGTCGGCGGGAGACAGTTTTAAAACAAGGCGGTCGTTTTTATTGTCGAATATGAAAAGCCCGGCCCCACGCGACCCCACCCATATATTATGAGAACTGTCTTCAAAAAGAGAAGTCACGCTTATCCTGTCAGAGTTAGTGTCGCCAACAGGCACAAACCTGTCTTGCGCGGGATTATAAAGGGCCACCCCTTCCTGTGTACCCGCCCATATACGTCCCGATGAATCTTCCATCACGCACCTCACAATATCGTTGTTGATTTTGGTGGTAGCCGGATACTGTTTAAGGATTTCGTTGTCGGGGTTATATTGGAACACGCCTTCGCCTACCGTGGAAAGCCACACGCGTCCCCGGCTGTCGTGCAAGATTCCGCTGACCGGGGTCTTTATCCTGACCCCCGACGACGGATTGACCGGAAGCTCCATGAATTTTTCATGTCTGAGGTCGAACAGGGCGACCCCGCGTCCGCTTCCAAGCCAAAGACGGCTACGGTCGTCTTCGGCTATCACAGATATCACGCTCCCCAAGGTAGGCACATCCTCGTCACGCCACTCGATGATGTTATATCCGTCGAAACTGTGCAGACCGTCGATTGTGCCGAACCACATTCTTCCTTTGGAATCCTGACAAAACGAATAGACGGCATTCGAAGCAAGCCCGTCGTTCACGGTGTAATGACGCAACTGGCGTCCTTCAAGGGGAGAAGATGCCGGCACTGATAAAACCGATAAAAACAATAGCAGCAAAGATATAAAGGTCCGTAGCATAATCTATAGGTCAGGAACTAAAAGCCGGATTAACCGGCGACATTGCAAATATAGTTGTTTTCTGAAAACTATTATACCGTTTTCAGAGATTTTCACATACCTTAATTTACAGCCAAAGCCTGTCGGGTTGCGGGGAGTGCCCTCGCATCCAGCTTCGTATTGGCAGGCAACTTTATCTCGGCGGTGGTATAGATATTGCCCTTCACATCCGTTGTCTTCACCACCGGATAACGCCTGCCCGCCACCTCCACGCCGGTATAGTCTCCCATAAACGAGGCTTTCCACACAAGGTCTTCCGAAGTGTCGTTGGAAATTTCAGTATGCGAATTCCCCTCATGGCGCAAGGTCATGTATCCGTCGAACACCCTTATATTCCTTATCTGTGAATCACTCTCGGAATCGGTGAGCCGGGAAACCGTGGCAACCGTTTTCTCTACATAACATGGAGCAAAACCCATGGCGCCACACACGCATCCCGCTATAAAACCGTATGCCACTTCCGGATATTCCGACCGGTTCATTGCCGGAAGATTCAGCAGGTACTTGTATGCCTCTTCACAATAGCCATAGCGATAAAACAATTCCGGGAAATGCGATATGTTTTCCACATTCCAGTCGCCGTCAAGGATGTCGGCGATAGCGAGCCTTATGCGCTCCGGATTTTCAGTAGCTCCGAACCATAAGACGTAAGGCACCCCCTCTCCACGTTTAAATTCATCGTCGGGGAAATGCATGGTGTTATAGCGGGACTTTCCTTCATCCCACCACTCATTCTCCACAATGTCACGATACTTCTGGGCTTGTATTTTCGCCTTCTCCGCAGTTTCTGCACGGCCGTTCAAACGCGAGATGACAGAGTAGGCATCGAAGCCGGCATACAATGACGCCACGAGGTCGATGCCGACGGAGATTCCGGGCATGTCTTCCACATACGACGGCAATCCCCGGCATACATGGAAATTATTGCTGGCGTCGAAATCCTCAGGGCTGTTCATATATGCATCCCTATCCATTATTTTTTCAGGAGAAAGATGCCAACGGTCAACATATTCGGCCACACTACGTTCGAAGAAATTCAAGAACCCCTCCCCGGAGATATAGTCGCTGTCGCCCGTCCACTGATACATTTTAAGGCATGCCTGCATCACGTCGAAATTGGCATCGAGATTATACCAGAATTCCTTGTCGTTGCGATAGTCGGCGGGGACAGGGTTGTTATGGCGGTTTATCTCCCAAAAGCTACACCAGTCTTTCCCTTCGCTTATATTATCTACAAAAAGGGAAAACATGTTTTTATTGTGGTCCCTGAGCCCGAGAATCTCCGCCCCTACAGACTGATGAGACACATCGCGCATGCAAAACGCCTCGCGGCGAGGGAGTGCCGCCTCATACCAATAGCCGACGGGGTCGCCCCCATCGTGGGAGAACGACAAGGCGGTTTTCCTGGCCCATTCATACGATTTCTGCAGCTGCCGGTCGGTCGAGACAAACACTGCAATTTCGTCAGGCGGAAGTTCCGCCTTATTCTTCTTCTCTGAATCCGTGGCGCAAGCCGCCAGCAGGGTCAGAAGTGCCATAAGAGAGAGTGTCCGGATATCCATATAAGTCTGTTTTTATTCCCCTTGCCGGATTAAATGCAAGAACCGGCAAGGGGGCAAGGTATTAGAATACTTTTATATGCCATCAGTGAGCATTTCGTTTAATTACAATCTGACATTTAAAGTTTTACCATCGGCTATGGTATATTCTTTTTTCTTGCCTCCGTTCACGACGGCCACTTTCAGTTTCGAGCCGCCGGCACGCTTCACTTCGATATCCATATCGGCGCCGAATGCACGAATGTGGCGGAGACTGGCATTGTCCCATTCCGAGGGGAGGCGCGGGGTAAGGGCGAACGAACGGAAACCTGTCGGGCGGATGCCGAAAAGGCCCTCCGTTATGATTCGTCCGTAGAGTCCGCTTTCGGCAGAAAGTTGGCGCTGTCCGCCTTCGGGCCACGCCTCGATGGCGTAAGGCACGTGCTCGCCGAGCAATCTCGTTTTGGAATATTTCTTAAGATATTCCGTAGCCTTGTCGGTGGCGCCGATTGCATACACCCCTCTCAGCGCATAGAGGGTCGAGCGGTCCCAGAAAGTTTTGTCGCCGGCCTGGGTGAGAAGACCGTTTTCAGTCCACAGACGCGGGGAAAAGAGTGCGTCGATGGTGCCTTTCGCACGTTCGTCGATGCCTACCGTAAGAGGGATGCAAATCCATGAACGAAGCACGTCGTTCCCTTTGTAATAGGCGTAGGTGTCGAAGCCTTCCACTTCGTGGGCGAAATATTTGTCGATGTTTTTGCGCAGCTGTGCGGCTTGCGACGCATATTGCTTCCCGTTAGGTTTGCCGAGCTCTTTTGCAAGATAGGAAGCGGAAATGAGGGCGTCGTAGTAAAGCGACGACGTGCAAAGATTTGCTTTCCCCGACGGGAACCTCCCTTCAAGCTCGTCGGAATCGGAAGCCACCACCCCGTCTTCATTGATTTGGCGTTTGCAATATTCCAGACACCAGGTGATGAGAGGCCAAAGTTCCTCGGCCTCTGCGCGGACTCCCCTTGCCAGGGCGTATCTCGAAGCCCCGTAGGCAATCATGGCGCAGTCGCCGCGGTCTCCTGCACCGTTCCATATATCGTCGCCTTCCGCGATAATCGAACTGGGGATGGTCTTGTAGTCAGGGTTCATGAACCGGGCGAAATGCCTGAACGAATTGAGGGCGGAAGCGTTGCCATATTCATAGCCGGTGTAAGGGAAGAAAGGATTCACGTATTCGGCCTGGTCGTTAGCCCAGATGGCTGCATAATAAGATTCGCCGCCGGGTCCGTGAAGCGGGCCCCCTTTCGTAGCGTAAATGCTCTCTCCGGCACGCACTTTGGCAAAGTCCATCATTTTATTGATTATGGGGTCGGGAGTTTCAAGCACGAGCGACCCCATAAGCACATCCACCAGTTCCTTTCGTTTTGCAAGTTCCGCGTCCGCATCGGGGATGACACTCTTTTCCCCGGGCGCACCGGCGGTGAGATGTGCGGCGAACGCAACCGAATCACCGGGTTCGAGATAAAAGACCCCGCACTTGTCGGTCTTCCCTTGAATGCGGTATGCGCCGGCCACACCCTTGGCAGGGTCGGTCGTGGCGACGAACCCTCCTTCGGGAATCTCGACGCGGAGAGTTTTCTTGCCGTTATTGACAAGGGTATATTTCTCAATCAACATAGGGAGTTCGGTCGCCGGGAAATATGTGCGACGCATCTTCCAGCTACCATAATAACCGTTGTTGAAATCGCTCTCCACCTCAAGGGCGTTTCTGAGCGATATTTTATTCACCTTCTCGTTGGTCATCGACATGCCGTTGACAGTGACGGCGTCGAGAGGGTTCCAGTCGAAACGCCTCATCACGCATCCACCCGTGTTGTTGGGAATGGTGCGGAGCATGGGCCACACCATACTTTTGTTGATTGTGAACGCACCTTTGGAGTCAACACCATAACGGAGAACGGTTGCGACCCTCTTACCGGCCATCTCTATGTGGTCGGAATGGTTGTCGCCTTTCGCCACATTCCAGGTGATACCCCCATTCTCGTCGGGCACCCAATACTGCCGTGCCGAAACGGTTGTAGCGGCGAAAGCCATTGCTGAGGCAGCGAACAGCGTTGCAAGAGGTTTCATTTTCAATATATCCATGACGTTAAATATCTATTCGATTTAATTTGAATTTCTGTTTCATGGTTCATGCGTGTGTGTCGGGGGTTGTTTCGATGATGCAAAATTAGTGAGTATATCCCCCACATGCGTGCCCTAAAGTCCAAAAGAGGATTGATTGCGTACAAGCGGCGTGCGTTATCGTACAAAACATGAACGGAATCGTACACAAGAATATTATAATATTTGATTAACAATGTCTTATACCCACAACAACAGATGATACGGAAGCATGATTTTTCATCAATTTATATTTGCATCGATGGAATCTTTATACTAAATTTGCAGCGTTGAGTCAAGCGAATGGCTCTCCATCGCGGTTTGTTTTCATGTCGGTGCGTATGTGTCAATAAAAACAACCTATCATGAAGAAACCGAAACTTCGCATTGTTCTCGCCACATTGATGGCGGCAGTGTCTTTACCATTGTTCGCATCCGCACCCCTCACGGACGGAGTTGTCTATAAAGACAAGACAAAGCGGTTTACTGTCGTGGCTGACGGCCTCGTAAGAATGGAGTATGCCCCTGACGGAAAATTCAACGACGACCCGAGTTTCATCGGATACAACAGGGAATATCCCGAAACCGGTGCAAAAGTAACCGACGACGGCAAGACCGTAACCATCGAAACCGCCAAGCTTATCCTTAAATACAACAAAAGCAAAGGTGCGTTCTCGCCCGACAACCTTTCCGTGGTCTCCGCAGAAGGGGTGAAACCTTTTTCGTGGAATCCCGGTAAAAAACAGGAGAAAAACCTTGAAGGCACCACCCGCACCCTCGACTGGTGGAACGGTCCGGAACTGCAATGGACCGACCGCGAAGGAATCTGGCGCACCCGCAAAGGAGAACTTGAAAAAGGAATCCTGGCTCGCGACGGCTGGACCCTCATCGACGATTCGAGAGGGTTTCTGCTCGACGACGATCCCACCATACAATGGGTCAAGAAACGTAAGACCAAAAAGGGGGCGCAGGATTTCTATTTCCTCGGATATGGCTCCGATTATAAGGGCGCGTTGAAAGATTTTACCACACTTTCCGGAAAAATACCGATGCCGCCGCGATATGCTTTCGGCTTCTGGTGGTCGAGATGGTGGGCTTATTCCGACCATGAGCTCCGCGAACTCGTCAAGAACTTCGAGGATTACGACATTCCGGTGGAGGTGCTCGTAATCGACATGGACTGGCACTACACCGACGAAGGACATGGCGGATGGACAGGCTGGACCTGGAACCGTCGTCTGTTTCCGGAGCCTGACAGGTTTCTCAACTATCTGCGCGACAAAAACCTGAAAGTGACGCTTAACCTCCATCCGGCATCTGGCGTGAAACATTATGAAGAGGCCTATCCGCAGATGGCGCGCGACAACGGAATCGACCCTGCTTCGAAAAAAGACATCCCCTGGGTGTCGTCTGACCGCCGCTTCATGACAAGCCTCTTCAAGAACATACTCGACCCGATGACAAAGGAAGGGGTAAGCTTCTGGTGGATAGACTGGCAGCAAGGTCTTTACGATTCCAAAGTGGATTCGCTGAGCAACACGTGGTGGATAAACCACACTTTCTACAACAAGATGAAAAACACCGAAGACGTACGCCCGATGATTTTCCACCGTTGGGGCGGACTCGGCAACCACCGCTACCAGATAGGTTTCTCAGGCGACAGCTACACCACATGGGAAACCCTCAAATATATGCCCTATTTCACCAGCACGGCCTCAAACGTGGGCTACGGCTACTGGGGCCACGACCTCGGAGGATTCCGACAGCTCCCCACAGATTCGGTGATGGATCCCGAGCTTTACGCCCGTTTCTTCCAATTCGGTGTGTATAGCCCCATCATGCGCACACACGCCGACAAGAAGGTGCCCCTCAACAAAGAGCCATGGATTTTCGACCGCGCAACGCTCGGACTTATCCGGGATGCCGTGAAACTAAGATACCGCAACGTGCCTTATATCTATTCGATGTCGCGCAAAGCCTACGACACAGGGGTGTCAATCTGCCGCCCGATGTATTACGATTATCCGGAGAAAGAGGAGGCATACAACCATCCCGACCAATACATGTTTGGCGACCAGATGATTGTGGCGCCCGTGGCATCGCCCGCGGAGAACGGCTATTCGGAAATAACGGTTTGGCTCCCCGACGGAGAATGGTATGAGGAAGCCACCGGCACTATGCTCCAGGGAGGCAAGGAATACGTGCGCAAGATGGCGATGGATGAATATCCCGTATATATCAAGGCGGGTGCCGTGATTCCCTACCACGACGCAAGCGTCAACAATCTCCGGTCGAACGCCGCCCCACTTTCGGTGAACGTATATCCCGGGGCTAACGGGGAGTTCGACCTCTATGAAGATTATGGCGACGACGACAAATATGACGGCGAATATGCCTATACGAAAATAAAATCACGCAGGGAAGGCAACTCTCTGAAAGTAAATATAGAGCCCAGGAAAGGGTCTTACCGCGAGATGCCAGAAAAGCGGGATATGGAGATAAAAGTGCATTCCACACTTCGTCCGGAGAAAGTGACCGTTGACGGCAAGGATGCCGCATTCAGCTATATTCCCGAAGAATTGGCAGTGGCCGTGAAACTTGACGGGCGACGTTGCGACAAAGGGAGCGACGTAGTGTTCATATTTCCGGCAGGTTCAGAAATCGCCGACGGAACCATGGGAGACATGAGACGGTTCGTAAAGACATTCGGCGGACTGAAAGACCGTTACGCCGACTTGGAGGTGACGGAAGAATTCGGACCCCTGAGCGTAATCTATGAAGCCCTCGAATATCAGCCGCAAAACGAGCGTCAGCTCATTTCCGCATTCAAGAAAAGATACTCACGTCTTCCGGAAATAGTGAAAAACCAACCGATGCCCGAAGAAACGCGCAGATGGTTCCTCTCCCGTCTGGGCATCTTCCGATAAAACGGATGTTCAAAATCTTGCAATGTCCTTGATTTCAACCAAATAAAATAGATACAGAGTAATAAATCACACGCAAATATGATGTAATTGTTTATTTAGGTTTGGATCCCTCCCCGCGTTGTGAAATGAGGGGAGAAACCTCAGCGATGTCGCCGGAAGTCAAAACGCCTCCACCGGATATAATAATTTCCGGCTTTATCCGAATGAAGGCACTTCCGGCGACATTTTTTTAAGCAGCAAACTTAGGAGGGTCAGGATTTAAGCCATTCTGTTATCCGTCGGCGGGAGGTGGAGAAAGAGACTCCGATTTTTATCAACTTACGGTTATCGGTGGCGAAGGGAAGTGCATAACCTTTCTCTTCTATTTGGTTGAGCGCCTCCTGCGCACTTTTGTCTATTTTCAATTCGATTATATAGTAGAACTTATCGGTCTTCACGAAAAGGTCAATCCGTCCGTCGGAAGTGCGATATTCAGTCTGCACGTCAAGACCCACGAGCATCATAAGTATCAGCAACGCATTCTGAAGGTTACGTTCCGAATCCATAGCCATCTCGTATGGTATAGCCGAGAACATACTTTCCATACGTCGCATAAAACCATCCACATCTCCGTTGTTAAACTCGTTTACAAACTCATGAACAGAAAAGCGGGAACTCGTCTCTCCATGGAAGTTGGCATAATACGGAAGCAGAAAATTAAGGAATCCTACCTTCACCTCTTCATTGGGAAGGCGGAGACTGAAAATACGCGTCCTGCGGTCAAAGTCACGTATGGTGAGATAACCGGTCTGATAAAGAAGAGCCAACGGACGCGGTGAATCCATGTCAAGAGTCTTGAGGTCTTCCTCAAAGCATTTTGCATCGAACACCGACTTCAGGTCAACCTCCAAAATTTTGAGTTGCTGTGCCAAGAGCGTCGGTATGCCCGAGTCAATCCAATAGTTCCCGAATTCCTTCTTGTCAAAAACATTAAGCAATGAAAACGGATTATAAATGTCGCAACCTTTGCGTGCGAAATGGTAGCCATCGTATTGCCGCTTGAGTTCGGCACGCGTCTCCTCTTCCGATAAATCTTCGTTGACCGCAAGATTTCGTATGCCCTCGCTGAAATTTTCTGCCAGTTCCATTTCGGTTATTCCACAAACGTCGGCAAAATCGGAATCCAAAGATATATCGCTGATGTTGTTGAGACCTGAAAACACACTAAGCTTGCCAAACCGGCTGACCCCGGTCAGAAATACAAGGCGGATATAATCGGCACAACTCTTGAAATTGTTATAAACAGCGGCAAGCTCACTCCTGAACGACTCCATTTTATCATGGTCATGAATGTTGTTGACCAATGGTTTGTCATACTCGTCAACAAGTATCACCACCCCTTTCCCGGTCTTAAGATAAGCTTCCCTTATAATGTTACGAAAACGAATGGAAAAATCATCAGTCTCCGGCACAATGCCATACTCATTCTCCCATTTAGAGAAAGTATCCGACAAAAGGTTTGACAGGGCATTGGGTTCATCATAATTCATCACGTTTATGTCGAGGTAAAGCACGGGATAAGGCTCCCAGTCCCAGTCCATCGTATCGGCATACAGGCCCTTGAAAAGATGCCTCTTAGCCTGGAAGAAACATGAAAGTGTAGAAAGGAAAAGGCTTTTGCCGAACCGTCGCGGGCGTCCGAGGAAATAATACTTCCCTCGGTTTATGATTTTTTCTATAAACCGTGTCTTGTCAACATACAAATATCCTCCCTAGCGCAGCCTCTCAAACGACTGCTCGCCCACCGGATATTTCACACTTACCTTTCCTTCCATACTTCAATAATTCCGTTCAACGCCCAAATTTAGCGAAAAACCATGAAATTAATACATCTACAGAATAAAAAAACAACAATCCCCATAAAAATACATCTCCGAAGGTGTTGCGAAATCTGGAATTCTATTGATTGTAGGGACATGCCTCCGGCATGTTTTATTTGAAAAATCAAAATTGTTAATCAAACATGCCGGAGGCATGTCCCTACATTTTTATCGGGTTCTACGACAGCTTCGGAGACTTATTTTTATTTCTATACCCTTATTTCAGTTTGGGTTTGAGTTCGTCGGGGGAGTCGTTGGTGTACATTTTCACCGGCTCGGTCTGCTTCGTGAAGAAGTCGGTGATGACGGACGGTTCAAGCGTCAGAGAGGGTTTGAAACCGTCGCTCTCCATATAATCGAGTATGGCGTTGCGCATCCTCTTCGCCACGATTCTCTTGTCAAGATTGCGGTCTATGTCCATCGTGGTCATGAAGAGCTTACCGTTGAGTACATTCGCTTCCACCACCATTCCCAATTTACGGCTCAGATGCCATGTATCGATAGGCTGGATAGGCGACTGGTAGTCCGCAGGAAGTTCGAGAAGGTTCATCACCTGCGCCCTGTTGAGAAGTTCCCACCAGTTGAGGTTGCTCCAGTCGTCGGTCGGAAAACCTTTGGTAAACAGTGGATGGGCTGTGTCGATATACGCCCCGGTCGTGTGCGGCGGACGCATCTTGAACCAGCTCGTGTTCCAGAACACCGGAAGATAGTGCTGCACTACATCGCTTCCGAGCGTCACCTTACCGGCTGCCGTCAAAAGCACCTTGCCCCCCTTTTCAAGCATATCGAGAGCTTTGCCGTCAAGTGTGTCGGTGACAAGGATATTTTTGCTTACCGCTTTCACTTCCTCTTCCGGGTAAACCCAGAACTGCCAACTGTTCTTACCTTTTCCGGCGGCGTTCGCCACCAACGTGAGGCGCACCGGTTCCGTGATTCCCGAAAGTGGCATTTTCACGACCCCGGCTTGATTGTTCTTTCCTACGGGGATTTCTCCCATATCAAACGAACCCTCCGCAACGGCCTTACCGTTGTCGTTCCATATCTTATAATCCACTTTGGCATCTTTTATGACATCTGCCGAAGCGTTCATCACTTCTATCGGCACTTCGAGAGTCTCGCAGTTTGTGAACACGAATTTCGGGAAACGTGCCAAAGGCACCACCTCGCTACAGAATTCCCTCCATTCGGGGGCATCCACATACCCCTTCTCCTTCCAGAACACATTGAGCACGCCTTCAAGGGCCGTTCCCTGTCCGCTGTAGTCGTTAAGGGCAAGCAGTTGGAAGCCGCTGTAATCAGGAGTCCTCAGGTTGCGCTCTATCTCGTATTTATAGCATAGGGTCTGGAGCTTGCCGCTCGACATGAGGAACTTCTCCCCCATTTCACCCATGCCGTTCTTATTAAGGAGGTCATTGAAGATTTCAAAGTTGCGGGCCTTGTACGGGCCGGTGTATTGCGACGTTTCTTTCAAGTCGGGGAAAGCGCACCATTGACCCTGCTCGTGGGCAAGTATCGGCTCCGTGTTGACAGGTTTCCCGGCCGTAGGTTTGAAATTACGCGGAAGGTCAAGGTCGGCGGAGAAATCATCGTCGCTCGACGGAGCTTTCTTGCTCCAGGCGAGGCCACGTCCGCCACCCTTCACATGATATTCGCTACCGTCGTCCCACGCCCATCCGCCACCGACGGACGCACCGCAATATACCTTCGAAGGGTCGTATGCCTTCATCTCGCCTACCCAACGGTTGCAATAAGGCACCCAGTCGCCGGCCGGCTCGTTTCCGGCAGCCATCATCACAAACGACGGATGGTTTCCGTAAGCATCCACAATCCTTTTCGATTCCTCAAGAAGATATTTGTCGATATCCATCCCGGCTTTAAGCTTAACCCCGTGGTTGGGCCACGACGGACCTTCCGGCTGCAGATAGACTCCCGCCTTGTCGGCTGCGGCAAACGCTGCCTCCGGAGGACAAAAGCTATGGAAACGCATCATGTTGATGCCATATTCCTTACATTTCGCAAAAACCTTTGCCCAGGATTCCTCATCCGTAGGGGCATATCCTGTCAAGGGGAAACAACAGTTTTCGACCGTGCCACGCATGTATGCCGGCCTGCCGTTTATCAAGAAATCCCTGCCGGAAATGGAGAAATCACGCATTCCGAATACGGTGCTGGACACATCCCCATTCAAGTTGACGGTAAGATTATAGACGGGAGTGGAGAATTCGTCCCACGGTTGCATCTTGTCGCCCATGTCGATGACGAAGGTAAGCGTATCTCCCTTCACCACAGGCTTCCCTGCCGTGAAGGTGGTGTTTCCGTCTTGCGACACGGCTTTGACAGAAGTCTTCCCAATTTTTCCGGGCTTGCCTCCCTTTATGACCCTGACTTCCGCTTTCTTCCCTTTCACGTCGGGAAATACCCTTACATTCTTTATGTATGAATCGGCAGGCATGGCACGCAGCGACAACTCTCCGGTCACTCCGTTCCAGTTACCCTGGGTCTGGTCGGTGACGCTATGAGAGTCCTGGCCGACGCATACATTTTCAATGCCGTTATAGATTTTCAGTTCTATTTCGTTTTCCTTACCCGGCATCACGAATTCCGTTATGTCGTATTCATGCGGTGTGGAAAGCGACATTTGATGACCCGCTTCCTTGCCGTTGACCGACAGCGTGGTTTCGATGTGCGGGCGTTCGAGATGAAGCACCACCCTCTTCCCTTTCCAGTCGGAAGGAACCGCAACCTTGCGGCGGTAATAGGCTTTGCCCACGTATTCCTTGTCAGGTGTCAAGAAAAACGGGAACTTGATGTTACCTTTCTCCCTGTAAGGGGCATACATATCGCTGTGGTAATAAGACATGTCGTAGAGCGAACCAGTCCATTTGGTTTCGGCATCCACATCGTTCCCCTTTCCGTTGGTAAGCATCGAACCGGGAAGGGTGATTACATCGTCATACACTTTGGTATCGCCATAACCGAAATCCCATTTTCCGGAGAGGTCGATTGTCTTCTCTCTCTGTGCAAAGGCGGTAAACGATGCCGCCATCGCCAATGTAAACAATAGTCGTTTCATGGTAGAAATGTTTGAATCGTTACTTCTTTTATCTCCTCGCCGGGGGTTGTATCAGCTTCGGCGGGGAAATAGACCGGCATATCCTTCTGAATCGGCAGGATGCGCACTTCAAGTTCCGTGGCATCTTCCGGAAGACGCCACAAGCCGTAGAGCATGGGGCGTCCGTTGTAGAAGTTGTCGTCAATCAGCTTGCCGTTGCAATACAAACGCGCCACATCGCCACGATATTTTATATTTAGCAACTTTCCTTCGCGCTCGGCCCCGACAGGAAGATTGCCAATAACATAGACGGCGGCATTTTCAAAGTCGGAATCGACAGGGGCTTCGGCAGCCTTGTTGACCCCGATGGTAATTTTCCGTTCACCTTTAGCATCTGAAATTTTTCTTACCGCCGGGGCCGCTACATCAGCCAATGCCTGCGGTTTGTCAAGGAAAAGCCTTGCCGCCTCATCAGAAGTAAGCAAATAGATGTTTTTATACACAGGATATTCTGCACCTTTTGCCTTTACATTCCTTAGCACCTTGCCATCGACGGCTATTTCGGTGGGGATACCTGGAATCTGTTCCATATATATCTTCCCGTCGCGGTGAGCTATAAGTTGGGCGGTGGCATATCTTATGCCGTCGATATTTACAGGGAAAATACATACCGTCCCCGCCGGGACAGTTATCGGTTTTGACGGGAATTTCACCCCGCAAACGTCAAACTTCACCCCTTTTTTCGCTTTAAGATTCTGGAGACGCTCATAATTGTTGACAAACACAAAACCGCTGTCACCCAGCGAACGGTATGACCACCGCAATCCGGAATCTTCACCTTTCTTCAAGTCCTGCGGCATCGGGAAAGAAGCCTCCATAGGGGCGAGCGTTTTCCCATAATCGCTCATGAAGAGATGAAGTTTGCGTAAGGTATAGTAATGCGGGTACGGCTGACCAAATTCTCCGAGCGGTGCATGAAAATCATAGGTTTTCACAGGCATGTCGTTATAATTGGTCGCCGGACTCTTCTGCACCTCGTTAAGATAGATGCCGCTTTCCGGATTCGTGCCGCCGTGATACATGTAATAGCCCAGCAGGTTGCTTCCGCTGCCAAGTTTCACCACGGCAAGCGAATACGCATCTTCCGGATATATGTAGGGACGGCGGTGATAGGCAGTGGCCATACCTCCGCCAAGTTCACACGTGAAATACGGATAAAGCTCGTCGCCTTCCGTCACCTTCTCTTTCTGGTCTTTTATCTGCTCTGAAGCAATGGCGGTGGAGCTTCTGAACCCTTTGAAGTTAAACGCCTTGTAATAATTGCCAGCGGTCGGTTTTATCGAACGCTCCCAGAATCCGTCGGCATAGTCGCCATAAAGGGGCAACATCTCGCCGTAAGGCACAGGAGAGGCAAGTTCGGGCCAACCGGTGCGTGTATAAAACGGAAGGTCGAACCCGATTCCCTCGGCTATATTTTTCAAAGCCATCAGATAAGACCCGTGTCCGCGATATTCGTTGTCGAACTGGCATGCCATCAGCGGACCGCCATCTTTCCATTGCAGTCCCTGAATCTGAGTGAATATCTGTCGGTACAGACGCTCCACAATTTTCAGGAATTCAGGGTCTTCCGACCTCGACTTTATCCCTTTGGCAAAAAACCAGTCAGGAATGCCGCCGTTCCTCGCTTCTCCATGGCAGAAGGGACCTATACGTATAACCACAGGCATCCCTTCAGCCTTGCAGACCTCCAGGAACTTCCTGAGGTTGCGGTTGCCGCTCCAGTCGAACACCCCTTCCTTCTCCTCTATATGATTCCAGAAAACGTAAGTGGCTATGACAGTCACCCCGCCCTCTTTCATCTTTCTTACAGATTCAGCCCATTCGTTTTCCGGAAGACGAGAATAATGTATCTCCCCCATCACAGGCATCACTCTCTCTCCATCAACAATAAGGCTTTGCGAATCCCATTTCACCTCAGGATTCACCGCATAACCCTCCGCCGCCGTTCCCCCCAAGAGAATCGCCGCCAAGGTTAACGCCTTCATAAATCGTTTCATTTTCATTGTTGCAGTAGTTTTTCAGGTTAAAATCGAAGTTTTAACAATTTCGTCGTAAAGTTACACAATTTTTAGAGTTAAATACTCAAAGCATTCGACAATTTCGGCTGCCAAGACAAATTGCAAAAAACCGATTAAAATGTAGGGGCATGCCTCGGGCATGTTTGATTGCACGACCCATACAGGATGGCAGATTAAACATACCAAAGGCAGGTCCCTACCATTATTCAGCTGATTCAGAGATTTTGCAGGGTTCGGAAAGCCTGGGCGCCTTGATGGTTTGCATCGGAGCTTACAAGTTCTTCGAGCCATCTCTCGGAATGACGCAAGTCGCCGAGGCCGTACGCACCGAGGGCAAGCATGTAGAGGCAATGCTTGCGGTTCATTTCATTCAGGCTGCCATCCCATACCTGAAGGTCCGGAAGCGAAACGGCGAAATAGTCCATCTTTACATCGTCGAAGATGTGCTGCTTGCCGTAGTCAACGAGGCGGTTGAAATAGGAGCGGGCTTTGTTTTCATTTCCGAGAGCACGCCATGCCAGTCCGGCATAGAAAATCTTGTCGGGTTTGGCATCGTTGTAATACATCGCTGCTGCCGGTTCCGTCGGTCCGAGCGTAGCCTTTTCGAAACACTCTATAGCCTTTTCTTCCTCTCCCAATGCACGGTGGCACAATCCGAGAAGATAGTAGAAATCATTTTCCTGCGCTCCGTAAAGCTTACCTTCGCCGAGATGATGCGGATATTCGAGGCATTCCTCAAGCAACGCGATTGCTTCGACGTAGCGGGCTTCCGCCATGGCTTCTTTGGCAAGTTCCACACGGGCTGTCTGATATTGCATCGCCACTTTCCCTTCGCCACCTTCCCAGGGATGGAACTGATGAGCGTCGAGTTTCTTCTTAGCCTCCCCGTAATTGCCCGTTTGGTTGAGTAGGGTGATTTCCTCAAGCACGAGGTCATCGCGCCGTTGGATAAGCTCGGGATATTTCTGAAGGAACGCCAGACGCTCCGCATGAGGACGCTGCAATTTCTTGTAAAGCTGATCCAGTTCCATCAGAATGCGGGAATCGGTCTCGTCAAGGGAAAACGCCTTCTCCATGGCCTCGACCGCCTTTTCGGGGTTATGGCGTTTGTTGTAATATACCAAAGCGAGGTTTCTCCATGTCGTCGGGAACTCGGGATTGAGTTGCGCCGCCCTCTCCCAATATCCCTGCGCGAGGTCATATTGACGCTTGTCGTAGAAGAGGTTGCCGAGATAGTGGTTGGCGTATGCATCTTCGGGATTAACTTCCAATGCGGCCCGCAGAGCGAGAACGGCTTCCAGCCGGTTCGGGAATACGAAATCGGGGCAACCGGCCGCTCCAACCTTGAAGGCTTTAACCGCGTTTTCACGATTGCCGCTCTGAAGGTATGCCCAACCGAGATAGTAATGGGTCATAGGAGTGGTCGAACCGTTTTCTTTTGCTATGCTCCATACTTTTTCCGCATAATCCCAAAGACCGGCATCGCAGAAATCGAGTGCGAGTTCATCGTAGTTATGGGCGTTACCATGCATCAGTCCCACCATCTTCTCGGTTTCGCCAAGCAGGAAGAGACAACCGTAGTTGAAGGGGTCGATTTCCAACGATTCAGTGCATAATTTCTTTGCTTCTTCTTCCTTGCCCATCTTAATCAGGATGGCAGCTTTAAGGGCGCGGGCTTTGGCATTGTGCCAGTTGCGAAGAAGGGAACGGTTGACATCATAGAGAGCCTCCTCGTAGTTTCCACGACGGCAATCGATCTGTGCGCATGCGAAATAACCGGCATCCTGCCATGCGCCGTTCCATGTGGATTTATAGAAACGGTTGTATGCTTCGTCGAAACGGCCCTGGTATTTAAGGGCAAGACCAAGATTATAAATGGGCTCGCCATCGTATGGATTGGGATTGCGTTTCTGAAGAATTTTTACTGCCTTTTCAAGATATTTCTCAGCAATATCAAAACGCCCTTTTCGTATGTACCAAAGTCCGAGTGCATTGTTGCAACGAACGTCATCAGGATCGCGGCGCAGACCTTCCTCATAATAATCGACAGGCGAATAGGTGGCATGGCGATACTGCTCCAAGTGAAGGCCGGTAAGATACAACTGCTCTACGGTCTTTATCTGCTCCGGAAGTAAGGCGGCTTCGGCAGCGTCGGGAATGGCACGGATTTCGTCAGGCTCCGCTTCCCAGCTCATGACAACGCGGACTTCTTTGATGAAGTCCATTTTGAGATCGCAGAGTGGCGCACCGTTCACATCGATTTCTTTTTCCCAAACCTTTTCGGGCGTGAGCTCCACTTCTTCATTGAAATAGAGTTGTCCGTCCTTATTTTTAAGGACAATCGCAACTTTCTGGCTGCTTGTAGCAAACACCTTGACCTTCACCTTACCATTCTCCTGAGCTTCTATGTTCATGAGAAGGTCTTTTGTCGCGTTCTTGACCACTCCTAATTCACGATACGGGAGGAAATACTGTGTAAATTCCTTTTCCTCGTAGGGCATAAGCCATGTAAAGTCTGGTTGGTTTTCCGTATATACACCCGCCATGAGTTCGATATACGGACCGTCGTCGTCGGTGAGGCAGCGGTCCCAGGCACGGCCGAAATCTCCGTTGCCCCACGTCCACTGTTTCTTTCCGGGACTGACGTGATGGGAAGCCACATGAAGCATACCGGCCTGAGTGTCGAATTCATATCCACCCTCGAAATCATATTTGGAATTGACTCCCATGTAAGAAGTCGGAACGAAGATGTTCTTATAGTTGGCGATATCCACACCGGCCGAATAGTCCATCTTGTAGTATGTTCCGGTGGCAATCGGGAACGACGAAACCGCACGTTTGCCATGGTCGAACACCGCATTGATGTCCGGCGGGAACACCGAGCGATAGTGGTCGTTGACGGCAACCGCCGGGTTTGCCCACCACAGGAATGTCTGCGGCACGTCGGTACGGTTGTAGAGCACACCCTTTATTTCAAGAAATGCACATCCGGGACGCAAGGTGAACCCTGCCATACCTTTCTGATGGAACATACGTTCCATTTCGCTTACCCATACGGTGACCGAGCCGTCGGCATTCTCCTCGATGGTGCAGTCAACGGGTATATAGGTCGAGGGACGGTGGTGTTGCGGCCAGTTGAACTCGATACCGCCTGAAATCCACGGGCCGGCAAGACCCACGAGTGCAGGCTTGATAACGTGGTTGTAATATACGAAATGGCGTTTTTTGATTTTGTCGTATGCCATCTGTATGCGCCCCCCAAGTTCGGGGAGCACCATCACTTTGATATATTCGTTCTCGATAAACACGGCGTTCCATTCCTTGTCGTGTTTTTCGTTTGCTATCGATTCTATCACGGGATAGGGATAAACCACACCCGATGACCCCTGATAAACCCTTTTCTCAAGAAAGATAGGATTTTTTTCGGGTTCCCCCACCTCGTATGTGGGGATTACCACCGTTTCTTTCCAAGCTTTTACCTTCATATTATTGTTGTTTTATAGATTTTTACGTAAAAAATTTGCATTCATGTAGGGACATGCCTCCGGCATGTTTGATTGCATGCCGAATGTATCTGATTGCAAATCAAATGGTCAATTCAACATGCCAAAGGCATGTCCCTACAAATTACGGATTATTTCGAGAGCAATTCTTTCTCTATCTCTTCCAGAGTCTTACCCTTCGTTTCGGTAAGTTTATTCCTGAAATAGAGGAAACCCGCGAGGCAGATTCCAGAATAGAGCCAGAAGGTGCCGTAGCTTCCGAACGATGCGTTCAATATCGGGAAACTGTAAGTGAGCGTGAAGCAACCGGTCCATAGGGCGAACGTACACACCGCCATGGCGATACCGCGCACCCGGTTGGGGAATATTTCCGCGAGGAGCACCCAGGTCACCGGGCCGAGCGTCATGGCATAGCAGGCGATGGCCCCCATCACAAGAATCACCATCATGAATCCCGACACTTGGAAATAATAGCATGCCCCGAGTATCAGATAAATCGCGAACAATCCGCCGGAACCTATCAGCATCAGTTTCTTACGTCCTATCCGGTCAACGGCATAGAGAGCTACGAATGTGAACACCACATTGGTGACACCCGTGAGGACTATATTGAAAAGCATCTCCCCGAGGTCGTATCCGGCATTGGCAAATATCTCCTGGGCATAGTTGAAAATAACGTTGGTGCCACACCACTGCTGGAACACGGCTATGACGATGCCGAGGATAATGAGTGCTAAGTATGGACGATGGAACAGCATAGACAGTTTGCCATCTTCCGAACCACCTTTGGAGGCTTCCTTAATCGCTTTCATTTCCGTTTCAGCGTATGAGTCGCCACCTATATGCCGAAAAACGCCTGAAGCTTTTTCAGTTCTACCCTTCATCACAAGCCAACGAGGGCTTTCGGGGATGAAAAGCACAAGCACGAAGAATATGGCCGCCGGATAACCTTCCGCCCAGAACATCCATCGCCACCCGTGCTGACAGTTCCAGGAATCGACGGGAGGGGTGTCCATCCCTGCGGGCATAGGTTCGGCTATAAGCCAGTTCACAATCTGTGCGGCCAAGATTCCGAGCACAATCGTAAGCTGATTGATAGAAACCATCCTTCCCCTTGTGGCCGGAGGCGACACTTCGGCAATATACATAGGGGAAAGCCCCGAAGCCACCCCGATTGCCACTCCGCCTATGAGACGGGCAATAAGGAACGGAGTGAAAGTATCCACGGCTCCCGTCATATAGGCCGAAGCAAGGAACACTATCGCCGAGAAAATCAACAACGGCTTGCGTCCGAACCTGTCGGCGAAGAAACCGGCAACCATCGCGCCGGCAAGACAGCCCGCTATCGCTATACTCATGGCGAGTCCTTGCATCGAAGGATTGTCGGCTATGCCGAAAAACGTTTCATAAAACGGCTTTGCGCCGCCGATCACCACCCAGTCGTAGCCGAAGAGGAGTCCTCCCATGGCCGACACGCAGCAGATGAAATAGATAAATTTACGGTTAATCTGAGATATCATGGAGATTATAGTTTTAACACCGCAAAATTACTGCCTTTCCATCACCGATAAAATGCATTTTCTCTCCAAAATGATGGACGATATTACTTTTTTCATTAACTTTGGCAATCCATATCACAAACTATGACTCCGCCCTCAATGAAACTACGTGAAGGATTCTCCGGGCAACGATCTATCGTGCTGCCGAAAATGATTCTCGACATGATGGTGACAGACCCTGTGCTTTCCGCTCTCCACATCACCGACATCGGTTATTATCCATGTGCCGGACACCATTATAGGGAACGCCCGGAACCTATCGCCGAATACGTCTTCATCTATTGCACCGCAGGGGAAGGATGGTTTGAAGTTGAGGGTACACATCACGAGGTCGTGGCCAATTCATATTTCATACTTCCGGCGGAAAAGCCCCATTCCTACGGGGCAAACGAGCAGAATCCATGGACAATCTATTGGATACATTTCAGCGGGACCCTTGCCCCGCACTATGCCGCAGACTGTGCCGTGCCACACCTTATCAACCCCGGCATAGATTCGAGAATACGCAACCGCACAAACCTTTTCGAAGAGATTTTCGCCACGCTCGACAAGGGGTTCGACATCGAGGGTATCAGATACGCCATGTCGCTTTTCCATCATTACCTCGGCACCTTACGCTATCTGCGCGAATATCGAAGCGCCGGTGAGCGCGCCGGAGAACGCGACATCGTCAACGCTACGATACATTTTATGAACGAGAACCTTGAACGCACGCTCACCCTTTCCGAACTATCATCCTATTCAGGATATTCGCAATCTTATCTCTCGGCAGTATTCAAGGAAAGGACGGGGCATTCTCCCCTCGCCTACTTCAATCTTCTTAAAATGAGGTATGCCTGCCAGCTGCTCGACGGCACACGAATGAAACTCAACAGCATCTGCCACAAAGTTGGTATTTCCGACCCCTACTATTTCTCCCGCCTCTTCACCAAAGTCATGGGCATGAGCCCCTCCGCCTATCGCCACCGCCCCAACATCTAATCTAAAAAATATCGCTATGTGTTCCCGTGTTGACCAATAATAATGTGAGTTCATCATCATTTTGCTCCCAAAGCAGTAACCAATCAGGAGTCACATGACATTCCCAACAATAATTAAATTTTGAATTTAAACGATGCGCCTTATACTTTGCAGGAAGTTTTTCCCCTTCTACAAGTAATTCAATGACATGTTCCAATAAAGACCTATCATATCCCCGTTTCAAACATAGTTTAAGTGATTTCTTAAACTGACCTGTCACATTAAGACGGTATTTCATTCCTCTATACTATCAAACAGTTCCTTTACCGAGGAATATTCTTCCACTCGCCCGTTTTTCACATCTTCCATGGCAAGTTCATAACCAGTTTTTTTCTTTTTCTTAGAAGACACAATATGAACACCGGTCATATTCTTAACCAATGAACGAATTAGGCGAGCAAGTGCCGGGGTTTCAACATTTAATACAATTTGTGTCATAACTTTCCGATTTGCAAAAAAATGTTAGCTTTTCTTATATTGCAAAGTTAAACATTTAAACCATATATTCAAAACGCTGAATGTGTTATTCATGTTTTTTTCGTAATTTTGCATCAAAACAACAACAACAGAAATGAAATATCAATACGTAACTCAGGGTACATGTTCACGCGTCATCAACTTCGACGTGGAAAACGGAATCGTAAACGACGTGGAATTCATCGGCGGTTGCAACGGCAACCTCAAAGGGATAGCTTCTCTCGTAAAAGGGATGAAAGTGGAAGACGTAATCTCACGTCTCGAAGGCATAAAGTGCGGAGCCAAACCTACATCTTGCCCCGACCAGTTTTCGAAAGCCCTCAAAGAGACTCTTTAACATGTTATTTCAGACCAATCAGCAATGAACCCTAACAACATTATTCCCGAATGGGCACACGACATGAACTGCGCCGTGACCGTCTGCGACGCCGAGTGCAAAATCATATATATGAACAAGCGTTCGCGCGACACCTTTGCAAGCCACGGCGACCTGATAGGCAAGAATCTACTCGATTGCCATAATCCCCGTTCCATCGAAATAATAAAGCACCTACTTGCGACAGGCGGCCAGAACTGCTACACCATCGAGAAAAAAGGGGTGAGGAAAATGATTTTCCAGACAGCGTGGCGTAAAGACGACGGCACCGTAGGCGGACTCGTGGAGCTTTCCATGATAATACCCCCCGAAATGCCCCACTACATCCGCAGCTGACCGCAAATCAATACACCCCTATCAGATGGAGAATGAAGGGTGCAAGCAAAGCCGTAAACAAACCGTTGAGGGTCAACCCTAACGAAGAGAACGCCCCATAACGTTCGCTTCTTTCCATGGCGGCAGACGTGCCGACGGCATGCGCTGCAGTCCCTATGGAAAGACCTTGGGCGATAGGGCTCTTTATGCGGCTGAGTTTTACAATCCTGAATCCTGCCATACCGCCGAAAATACCGGTGCATACCACTACGGCGGCCGTGAGCGAGGGTATCCCTCCCACGGCAGACGAAATCTCCATGGCAATGGGAGTGGTCACTGCTTTAGGAGCCAACGACATTATAACTTCATGCGAGGCCCCGAACAACTTCGCAAGCAACACCACCGACACAATTCCCGCCACACATCCGGCAAGTTCCGACAACAACAACGGCAACAGCTGTTTCCTTATGGTAGATAATTGCTTATAAAGAGGGAGGCCAAGAGCCACCACCGCCGGTTTGAGCCAAAAATCTATGTATTCGCCTCCAGCCTGATAAGTTTTATAGTCTATACCCGCCAGTAAAAGGAAACATATCATAGCTGCGATAGCCAACAATATCGGATTGAGGAGTTTGACGCCCGTGCGGCGTTGCAACATTTGCGCACCTATATAGAAAATGAATGTGGCGGCAATCAGGAAAAATTTATTATTTAAGAATTCCATCGCTTCAATACTTGATATAACTTAACACATAACGTCTTACGGCATTTGTCGTTCCACCGCTTCTTTTGATTCGACAGCGTTGGGGCGATGTCGCGACAACGACTTCCTCACAATTCTGTGTACCCATCCGGTGACGGCTATAATCACCACGGTGCTTCCCACTGAAGCAACCACTATCGGCAACCATTCCGCAGAAATAAGACCAAGGCAATTCATCAGCCCGACTCCCGCCGGAACGAAAAAGAAGCCAAGATTGTGGACAAGAAAATTTGAAAGACGCTCCACATGACGGGGCTTTACAATGCCTGCCTTTAGCGAAGAGGCAAGAAGCAGCATCCCTATTATACTTGACGGAACCGGAATCCCTGTCAGCCAGACAATAAATTCTCCGGCTGCAAGAAACAGCAGTATCAATCCGAACTGTAAAATCATGACAATTCCTGATATTTAATTCAAAAAAATCCCCCCATGAAAGAGAAGTCTTCATGGGGGATGGTTGATTTATTCGATTACAAAATTATAAACAAAATCCGAGTCTTCAAAAAAATAACAACCGTTCATGCATTAATGTTGTTCAGAATAGAAAATCCCGGTGGAAAGCCATTGAAGCATTTCCACCGGGGAAAACCATCCGGCTTACCGACTCGGAAGGTTATTTTTCACACTCAAATACAGTACGTTATCTTGCCTGCGACACCAATTCCTTATCTTGTCCGGTTTCAACTGTAACCTTCTGTCCGGGCACTTTCAAACCCATTGATGCTATATACCCTTCCTGAGGAATACAGTTTTTCTGCTTGCACTGTTCGATAAACTTGTCGAGAGCAACCTGCGCCCTCTTTCTGTCGGGTTTGGCATCGCGTATTTCAGCAAACGTGTGATGCGGTCCCTCCGCAAACCTTATGACCTCGTCCCACTCCTCGGGCATCTTCACGCCCATCATGCAACTGTCGTCTTTTTTCTTGTAAGGCCAGAACGTATATCCGATGTTGTTGTCTTTCATCGTCTTCACGAATTCCGCCTGCCATTCGTCGGTGTTATGGCCGATTTCGCCCATATACATCGGACGGTTAGACTTGTCGCGGAAATCGATATACGAACGGATTGCATCGGCCGTGGCCGGACCTCCGTAACGATGGCATGTAAACATGAGCTGCGGGTCGTAGTCCGTATCTTTCAACGGCTCGAAATTACTGTTCCACTGCGGGGCTCCGATAAGAATCACGTGGTTCTTGTCAACCTCGCGGATGGCTGCCACTGCCTTCTTGTGAAGCGGCTCAAGTTTGGCGTTCAATTCCTCCTGATTGTCGAAATAGGTGGCAATCGGTTCGTTGATAAGTTCGTAGCCGAGAATCACAGGCTCGTCCTTATAACGGTCGGCTATCGAACGCCAGATGTCGCAGAAAAGTTTCTGCGAATTTTCGCTTTCCAGAAGCCACGGATAGCCGTAAGAATCGTCGATATTGTCGCCGGTCTGTCCGCCGGGGGCATCATGCATGTCGAGAATAAGGTAAAGGTTGTCGGCACGACACCAGTTAACCACGCTGTCAACACGCGCGAAACCGTCTTGGGCAGACGTCAGCCCCATATAATCCTCATCGGTGAAAAGCTTATAATGAAACGGGAGCCTGATGGTGTTGGCACCTGTCGAGGCAATGAAATCAATATCGTCTTTGGTGATATAGTTGTCTTTGAACTGTGCCCAAAACTCGGCAGCCTTGTCGGGGCCCACAAGCTTGCATATCACCTCGTTGATCTGGCGCGGGGCGTTCATTCGTTGGAATCCGAACATATACCCTTCCGGATTGAGCCAGTTCCCGAGATTTGTCCCCACTATAAAGAGCTTGGAGCCGTCGGGTTTGATAAGGTCATGTCCCTGCACCTGCACGAACTTCACCCCTTCCTGCGCATCCTCTGTCTTCGGGGAGCAACCGCCTGCCATCCCTCCGGCAAGCAACGCCACGGCGCAACCTAATAATGTATTTCTAAATTTAATCATATTGTAAAATTAATAATCGACTACGAGAGTGTTTCCAGTTTGATTGGAAGCAGCGGACATTCCCTCCGGCCATGGAATCAATCATTCGCCTACCAGCCGTCATGACCGGAGGGATGTCCCTGCATGCAACATTTATCGTTGGAATCACACTCCCATATCTCTATGTAGGATTTCCGGGGGAATTTCGCATCAATCCTTATGTTCCTGGATGATGATATCCTTGATTACAACGTCGGTGCCAGCCTCGTTACCGCCGAAATCGAACACGATTTTAAGGTCTTCGCTGTCTATGCCGGGAGCTGCGGCAGCCCAGATTTCAAGCTCTTCGCCGCCGTAGGTCGATACACGCTGAAGTGTGATTTCCCCTTTGTCTTCAGTGCCGGAACCATCCTCCTTCATCACCTCTGTAGTGAGTTTGAACGTTACGCCGGGATGGTCTTTCGAAGTCAGCACCACAACCCTTACGTCATACAGTTTCTCTGCGCTGGTCTGGATGCCGCTCTTGAAATTGAACTGTGCCTGCCATTGGTCTGAAGTAGCTTCCGGCAACGAGAACTTGAATACCTTATTACCCTCTCTTTCAAGTGTGGGGTCGGCAATCTGCGCCCAGCCGGGTGCATAATAATATGAAGGTGTCACCTCGGCAATCGAGCTGTAAAGGTTAAGTTCGCTTGCATAATCCACAAAGTCGGGATGGGCGGGTCCTTCAGGTTCGACAGGAATGACCGTACCGTCGTCGTTCGAAGACTCCTTGATCACGATATTCTTTATCTCCACGTCAGTCCCTGCTTCATTGCCACCGAAGTCAAATACCACCTTCAGGTCGTCGCTGTCAATGCCGGGAGCATCATGAATCCAGATTACATGGTCGTCACCGGCGGCCACGGCCTCGCGCGTCAGTATTATCTCTCCCTTGTCTTCAGTGCCGGAGCCATCTTCTTTCATCACTTCGGTAGTGAGTTTGAAAGTCACGCCCGGATGGTCTTTGCTCGTCTTTACAATCACGGAAACATCATAGTTCTTATCGGCGCTTGTCTTGATGCCTGTCTTGAAATTAAACTGGCCCTGCCACTGGTCGGAAGTAGCTTCCGGCAATGAGAACTTGAATGCTTTATTTCCCTCTCTTTCAAGTGTGGGGTCGGCAATCTGCGCCCACCCGGGTGCATACCAGAATGAGGGCGTCACCTCGTCGATATCTTTGTAGAGATTAAACTCGCTGTCATATTTGAAGCCGGTGGTGGTAACATCCACGGGAGCAGACTCGAAAGGAGCGAGGATATAATGCCATGCTATGGCACCGTTGTCACACGAAAGTTCAATCTTGTTGCGGGTGATGGAATACACCTTGAACTTCGGTTCATTGTAAATCTCCATGTTGGGAATATAGCCGAACAATGTCCCCTTGGGCAGCACGAGCATAAGGTCGGCGCCTTCAGCCACAAGTTCGAAATCGCGGTCGGCCTGAATCTCTGCGGGCGCGCAATAGTCGAGAGAGCTTTCCGGATCGGTCTTTTTGGGATTGTAGTCGGAATAGGGAGGGAGGTCCGTTATTCCTGTATTTACATAGATTGTCCCGCTTGCTCCCGGATCATAGGTGTAAAGTCCGCCTTGCGTCTTCTGGGCATCCTTGAATATCATCTTATTGGCATAGACTCCTTCAGCCTCTTTTGCACCCGGTCCCGCCTGCCACCATTCGAGGCCGTCTGTGCCCGAAGGGCCGCAGCCGAGATGGTTCTGCTGGTCGCCGGCTATATGCCATTCCTTCGATGCATTGTCCGTGAGGTTTCTGATGTAAGGGGCGAAATCAATCTTTGTGTTTTCGATATGGATGGTAGCCGTCCTTACGCCCTCCGAGATGCCGTGGCGGTTGCCAACCTGCATCTCCACCTCGTAGTCTCCGGCAGGCACAATGATGTCGGAATATCCGTCGCGGGTGGCAATCACCGGATTCTCCTTGGTATATATTTTCCAAACCGGATACACGCCGATAGGATTGTCGATATTCAGTTTGAACTGATTGGTTTCCTGATCTACGGTCACCACTATATTGTAATCACTGGCATTTGGGATACCGGCCTTGTTGACCGTATCGAATGTCTCCTCCGTACAGGCTGTGAGGGCGATGAAAGCACCCGCCAGTGCGCCAGCCTTGAAGATATATGATTTTTTCATTGTTTCTGATAATTTTAAAGTATCACAATCGAGACCTTACCGTCAATCAATACTCGTTCTGGGTAAGTGTGCCGTGGGCCTTGTCCATTTCGCTCTGGGGAATGGGCAGATATTTGTTTTTCTGGCTCCACGTATTAGTGCGGTAGCCATACTGGTCAGGCACAAGCACCGACGAAGCGAGTCCGCTGCGGATGAGATCCCAATAGCGTTTCCCTTCTCCCACGAATTCAAGATGACGTTCCTCGATGATATTTTCAAGGGTGGCGGGCACGGAAGCCACGCCGGCACGCGTACGCACCTTGTCGAGATAACCCTGGGCGTCGCCCGAACCGTAGCCGCGCACGATAAGTTCGGCGGCATTCAGCAATGTCTCGGCATAACGGTAAACGCGGAGATTGTTGTTCCAGTTAAGCTGTGCGTCGGCCTTTTGGTCGGCATTGTCACCGCTGTGGGCGGCATACTTCTCCAGGAAGAGCCCGGTGTCCTGATAACGCTTCGTGTAGTTCGATCCTACGGCAGCAGCGTTCCAACAGGTGGCGTCTCGACGCACGTCGCCGGCCTCATAGCGGTCGTAGGTTTCCTGACGCACGGGGCAGAATCCCCATCCTTCCTCATGTCCGTCGGCACCGGCAGCCCATCCGGCGGGGCTGATAAGGGTAGGAAGCACTGTGCCGCCTGCATTAAGCGGACCGTTCCAAGAGCGGATAGCGTTGTCGTCCTTATAATTCACCTCATAAATCGACTCCGATGTCCATTCCCCCTCCTCTTTGAAAATTTGGGTATAATCCGGATTTAGGTCATAGAGTCCGGAATTGATGATTTCCGCCATATAACCGGCGGCAGTCCTCATGTCTGCCTCGTTGTTCTGGTACATGGCAAGTTCTGCGAAAAGCATGTAAGCCATGGCTTTCGTCACGCGTCCCACATTTTCGTCAGCCTCTTTCATCGGAAGCGCATCGAGTGCGAGGGCGGCTTTTAGGTCAGCCATCATGAAATCATATATTTCATCCGCCTTATACTGTGTGCCGAGATAGGGAGCGCCCTCGAAGTTGGTTTCGTAATAAACCACATTGCCCCAGAATTTCCAAAGCCAGCTATAGTAGTTCACCCTAAGGACGCGGGCCTGGGCCTCATAATAGGCTTTCTTCTTGTCGGTCATCCCTTCCACGTCGCGTGAGATATAGTATAGCACGTCGTTGCAACGCTTCACACCGGAATAAGCATCTGTCCAGATCCCTGCAATAACAGCATTTGGACGTGCCTCGAAATTCATCATATAGTGCCAGTTGGCGTTGTCGTTCTTGTCAGAACCTCCCACCCAGATGTCATCGGCCATTACGTCGCTCATTATATTGATGGGATTGTATTCGCCCATTGCCCAGTCAGGCCAGTGAAGGGGATCGTAGGCGGCCACCACAGCCTCCTGGATATGTGCATCGGTGCTCATGTATTCGTCAATGAGCGTACGGGTAGGGTCTTCGATGTCAAGAAAGCTGTTGGAGCATCCCGTGAGTGCCATCGTGGCGCTTAGAAGACCGAACGTAAGGATTTTATTATATAGTTTCATTTTGTTTTCTATTTTCAGATTTCACAATTAACAATCAAATTCAAATCACTAATTGTCAGAACTGGATATTGAAACCTACAGTCCAAATGCGGGGCTGGGGATAGACACCGTAGTCAATGCCGAGCGATGTGCCGCCCGACGAGATTTCGGGATCGAAGCCGTGATATTTGGTGCAGGTGAAAAGATTCTCTGCCGAAACAAACACCCTGAGGCTTTCAACAAACACCTTGCGGGTCAGCACCTGCGGAATCTGATAAGAAAGCATGATGTTTTTCAAGCGGAAGTAGTCGGCGTTATGCACGAGAAGGTCTGACGACACCCAGTTTCTGGAGTCAGCAATCACGAAGCGCGGAATCTTGTTGGAAGTGCCTTCTCCCGTCCAGCGGCCGAGCATCCATGCCGGGAGGTTGGAAGCACGCGCGTCGGTGCGCCGTGTTGCGTCATACACCTGGTTGCCCCATACCCCCTGGAACATAGCACTGAGGGTAAATCCTTTCCAGCTTGCGTTGAGGTTGAAGCCGTAAGTCCAGTCGGGCATACCCTTACCGATCATCGTGCGGTCGTCTTCCGTAATCTTACCGTCGCCGTTCACATCGACGAAGCGTACATCGCCCGGAACTGCCGGCTGGAAATAATTATCCTTTTCATATTTTTTATTATATGCGGCGGCTTCTGCCTCGTTCTGGAATATGCCGTCGGTCTTGAAGCCATAGAAGAACGGGAAGGGAAGTCCGTTCTGGGCGCGGGAGATAGAGCCGGTGCCCTGGAAAGAATCGAGGTTGGCCCACCCTTCGGCGTTGCCGTAGTCGATAAGTTTGTTATTAAGATATGTGAGGTTGCCTCCCACTCCAAGAGTGAAGTCTCCGAAGTTGTGGCGGTAGTTGATTTCCATTTCCACACCGCTGTTCTCCATCTTACCTACGTTTCCGACAGGCACGGATTCACCTACGTATGCAGGCACCTGCATGTTCATAAGCATGCCGTTGGTTTTCTTCTTGTAGTAATCCACGGTGAACTGCAATGAATTGTTGAAGAAGCCGAAATCGATACCTATGTCGGTCTGCTGACTCTCCTCCCAACGGAGATTGGCATTGGGAAGGATTGAGGCCTTCACGCCGGTCACCACATTTTCACCGGTGCCGAAGATAGCATTGTTGCCCGAGTTTGCAAGGGCCACGAAAAGGAGGTCGCCGATATTTTCGTTACCGTTCTTACCCCAGCTGAAACGCACTTTGGTAGTGTTCCACCAGGTCGGGCGTTTTTCAAGCCAAGGCTCGCTGGTGATGTTCCAACCGAGAGAGAAGGAGGGGAAGGTGGCCCAGTGGTTGTTCGAACCGAACCTTGAGCTACCGTCGCGACGGATAGTGAACTGGGCCATATAGCGGCCTGCGAAGTTATAGCTTGCACGGGCGAAGAGGGATGCGAGTTTTGCCTCGACGCGGGGAGCACCTCCGGCTGTCATGTCGCCGTTCTCGGCAAGGCCGGAAGATGCGTCGATATAAGGTTTGTTGTAGTCAATCACGTAGTTGCGTGAAGCAGAGATATAGTCGCCGTGGCTTGCCTTCGCACTCTGTCCAAGAAGAATCGAGAAGTCGTGGTCACCGATTGTCTTGTCGTAGCTGAGGATGTTCTCGAGCTGCCAGGTAAGGCCTTTCTCACTGTTCGCCCAAGCGTTTGACAATGTGCGGTAAGCACCGGCGCGAAGATAATAGACAGGATTGTAGCCGTCGCTTCCCCAGAAGCTAAGGTCGGCGCCGTAACTGATGCGATATTTCAGGTTGTCCCATATCTGGAGTTCACCGACGAAGTTGCCTACGAACTTATGACTCCAGTTCCAGGAAGCCGGAAGCGACATATTGGCGATGGGGTTGGCCATCTCCTGATAGTTGCCAAACACCTCCGGATTGAGCAAAAGACGACCGTCGGAAGCATAGAAAGGCACATAGTTGGCGTTCTTTGCATAGAAAGCTTCCTGCTGTTTCTGCATGTCGCCTTCGGCGTATGGGGTCAGCATCGGGGAAATCGAGAGAGCTGACCCGAGGGGGGAACCCCATGTAGAGTTGGTTTCGATGCCGGTGCTCTTGATGCGAGCGTATGAGAGATTGGTTGTGATAGTCAGTTTGTTGAGCCATGTACGCTTTGCGGAATCATCGAAAAGCGTATAAATGTTGTTGGAGCGCAGTGTGAATCTGTTGTAGTTCGAACGTCCGAAATTACCGCCGACGATACCGTCCTGCTTATAATAACCCAGGGAGAGGTAATAGTTCACCTTTTCAGAAGCTCCTGAGACGGCCACCTGATGGTTCATGACCGGTGCGTTGTCGTTGAACACGGCATCCTGCCAGTCGAACCCTTCACCGTAAGAATATGGGTTGGCGTATGGAGCGGCAACGCCTGAATTGAGGCTTCCCTCGTTCATCATTACGGCATATTCGGTTGCATTGAGCACCTTCCGGTGTTTGGCCGCCGACTGCCAGCCGTAAGAGAAGTCGTAGGTCACCGTGGTTTTCCCTTTCGATCCGTTCTTGGTGGTGACAAGGACCACACCGTTGGCTGCACGAGCACCATATACGGCACCGGAAGCAGCATCTTTCAGCACCTCGATGCTCTTGATATCGGTAGGGTTAAGATAGTCGAGGCCACCCTCGATAGGCATACCATCCACGATGTAAAGGGGGTTGGAATTGTTGATGGTGCCGATACCGCGGATACGCACCTGGGCAGCCGCTCCAGGCTGACCAGACGAAGAAGTTACGGTCACACCGGACGTGAGGCCCTTAAGGGCGTTGTCAACGCGCACAGGCGCAGTGCTTGCAAGTTGCTCCTCTCCGATTTTGGAGATGGCGGCTGTCACAACGCTCTTCTTCTGTGTGCCGTAGCCCACAACTACAACGTCGTCGAGCACCTGCGAATCTTCCACAAGTTTCACGACAAGATTGTTCATGCCGCCTTTCACTTTGATTTCCTGGGTTACATAGCCCACATAAGACACGGTCAAGATTTTGCCGGCTGAAGCCTCCAGCACAAATCTGCCGTCGATATCAGTAGCCGCTCCCTGCGAGGAACCTTTCACCATGACGGTCGCACCGATTAAAGGTTCGCCGTCTGTCGCAGAGACGACAGTTCCCGACACGTTGACATTCTGGGCGTTTACTCCCAGCCATGTCATAATCGCGATTAGAAATAGGGTTAACTTTTTCATCTGTTGATTGGTTAAGTTAGTATTTGGTTTAATTGTTTACAATTTTATTTTTTGAAACCATTTGCAATCTTTTTTACCTTGGGCACGGCTTGTGAACCAAAATTCCGGGGAATACGGGGCATCTCGGGGAGTGAGATGCCCCGTCATTTCCGTTCAACCTGTAATTTACACTGTAGTATTATCAAAAGGAATTCTTGCACTGTATTTATATTCGCACTCAATGCAAGCTATTGTATTGCACCGTATTTTATCTTTATTTCTTTTGAAACACGCGCAGATAGTCAACCTGCATCGTCACCGGCAACGCATCCTCGTCAACGCCTTTGTAGCCGCCCCAATCGCCGCCCCAGGCGAGATTGAGGATTGGATAAAAGGCATAATGGAACGGCCAGCTGTCGTGGTCGGAACCCATCTCCGCCTTTGTAGCTTTCAGTTGCACCTTGCCGTCAACGTATGTGGTGATGGCATCTTCGGTCCATTCGAGCGCATAGATATGGAAGCCGTCTTCAGCACCGGGACAATTCATTGCATGCGTCTTCTGGGTGCCTATCGTATGGTTGTATTTCTCCGTATGTAGCGATGAAGAAACTTGATTCGGATCGGCTCCGACTTCTTCCATAATGTCGATTTCGCCACATTTCGGCCATGGGTTGGTGGTCCAGTCATTGCCCACCGGCATCATCCAGTAGGCCGGCCAGGTCCCTTTCCCCTTTGGTAGTTTTATGCGCGCCTCGAAATATCCGTAGGTCCAGCCCGTATTGACTTTGGCATACACCCTGCCGGAATAGACCTTCCCGTCCGAACCTTTGAAACAGTGGATATTGAGGAATCCGTCTTTAAGTTCGGTGACGCGACGTCCGCCTACCTCTCCGTTCACATAATTCTGGAGCTCGTTGTTCACCCATCCCTGTTTCTGCACCTCATGGGTCCAGTCGCTTCCAAGAGTGGCGCCTTCGTTAAATTCATCGTTCCAGACAAGCGAGTAACCTTCCGGCACAACTATTTTGTCGCTGAGTTGCGAAACTTTTATCTCCTTCGAAGAATCGCCGTATTTAAGCACAAGCACCGCCTCTCTGGTATCTCCCGCAGCGCTCTCCGTCACCTTCACCGTCACGTCCGTATCCCCTTTTCCACCTTTGGAAGGAACGGCGGAAACCCAGTTTTCAGACGAGGTCAGTTCCCAATCGGTGTTCGAATTAACGCTGATGACGGAAGTTGACTCTTGTGCGCCAAACGTGAGCGACGACACGTTTACGTCAGCTTTGAATTCATATCCTTGCGTAAGAGTTATCGTCTTTACAGTCTTGCCTCCTGAAATTATATTGAGAGATGCACTTCTCTCATCAAAACCGGTATTGGCAGTCACCGACACCCTTACTTGCGTTTCCTCGTCACGGATGCCTCCCGACGGACGCAGTGACACCCAGTCTTCTTCTGTCCTTATCGCCCAGTCGGCATTCGCGCTTACCGCCACTTCTATTGTCTGGGCGGACGCACCGACACTTAGCGACTCAATGGCCGAGACTGTCACATCTTTTGTAACGCCCGAAGGAGTGTCGGGGTCGTTGTCGCTTCCGCAAGAAGCCATGAAAGGCATCATGCACGCCATGGAAAGCAATAGGGCTGTCATATCGAATCTTTTCATTTTTTTATTTTTTAAGATCAACTGATGCAGGTTTTAGGTCATGGTCAGTTTTTCAAATTATCGGTTTTATCTGCCAGGTTGCGAAAACGGCAGACTGTGTTCCCCGGGCATGCCTCCGATGAAGGGAGGCGGGGCGGCGAGCCGTCCGTTTTCTGCAGCAAATGTAGTCATCATTCATTCAGCCATGCAACAGAAACAATTCTTTTTAATTACGTCAGCCCGAAAAAATAAATACGTCAATATTACATCATTTTTTTATTTAATCACTGCATACAAGCAAGTTAGCACTACGCAACCTCACCACGTCAAGCATCCTTCGAAAGGAATTCCGTTAGATTTTCTTCCCTCTCCAACCCGAATTTTTTACGGATCCTATATCTCATAGTCTCCACTCCTCTCACCGAAATATTGAGCAAGGGCGCGATTTCCTTCGTGGAAAGATTCATTTTAAGGTAGGCGCACATCAGCGCCTCGTTGTTCGTAAGGTCGGGGAAACGTCCCCTGAGTCGTTTTATGAAATCGTTATGCACAAGGTCGAATTCCTCCGCCACACGGTCAAACACCTCATCGCTCTTAAGGTCGATTGTCACCTTACCCTGCAATTCGGCAATCGCCTTCTTTGCATCGGCGGAAGTGCGCGGAAGCAATCCGACAATGTTCTGCAGCTCCTTCTTCACGGTCAGGAGGGTTTCGTTCTTATGCGAAAGGCTCATCATCACGCTCATCATCTCCTGAGCCTTGTGCTTAAGCTCCTTGTCGAGTTTCGCCTTTTCAAGTTCCACGATTTTATGGTCTTTCAGTTTAGACTCCCATTCGAAATCGGCTTGCCTGCGTGCCATCTCGGCATCTTTTTCCCTGGCAAGTTCAAGCTGCTGCCGCGCCACCCTTCTTCGCTCCAAAAGCACTATACCCCACACCGCGAGCGCCACAAGCAAGACATAGGCCGCCATAGCCCAGACCGACCGCCACCATGGAGGGAGCACCCGGAAGCATATTGAATCCACGCTCTCCATGCCGTCAACGTTTATGGCCTTCACCTCGAAAACGTAGTCTCCCTCCCTGAGATTGGTAAACTCCTTTACCCTTGAACTCGACGGGGCGCTCCATTTCGAATCATTAAGGCGGCAACTATAGCGTATTCCGGGGGTGTCGTAATCGTCGATGCCGTATTCTATTTTAATCGAATTGTCGGAATAGGGAAGCACGAGGTTATCCTTCTTTCCAAGGAAATTGCCTTTAAAAACCGTGGAATCTTTCTGGGTCGCCACGGCAAACCGATTGATGCGTGCCTCCATGTGCAATGCGCCCACCTCGTCGGTCTTGGCCACGGAGGCACTCTCGGCAAAATCAAAAAACGTGAAACCTCGCCTTGTGGGATATGCTATATAGGATGGCGAGACTCCGAACAAGACGTCGCCCTCATGCACCGGCAATCCTTCCGAATCCACAAGAGGTATGCGGCGCAATCCAAGCAACCCAGCAGGGTCTGCCTGAAGCAACTCTTTGTCGGTCAACGCATAAATCCACCCCCCGTTTTTTTAAGGCGCCTTACGCTGCGAGGCCACCCGAGCAGCAACCCCACTTTTTGGTCGGGGATTATCTCGTTGGCTTTAGAATCATAACGGTAGATGCCGAATTCGGTGGTGAAATAGATGTCGTTGTCCATCCTGCAGATTGTCACGGTTCCGGCCAAAGGGAAACCGTCAGATGTCTTCAGGAACTCTTCCGATTTCAACACACGCATTTTCTCCGGGTCAATATGAAGACGATAAACACCCTCGTCGCCATCACGGCTCCATACCACCGTCGGAGATTCCTGCACGAAGTTATAGCAACTTCCGGAATATCCTTCAAGCTGGCGTTCGCATGTCCATGCCACACCGTCAAGCACAAGTTCCCTGAGACCGAAATATGTGCCGGCGTAGTATTTACTGCGGTCGCGCAACGACGGCTGTACGCTCCAATACCCGGTTGAAGAATCGATTTTAACCACCCCGGTCCCCTTCACAAGAAAGAGGCCACGGTCATGGCAGCAGAGCAATTCATTGGCATCGGTTTTGTAAAGCCCCCACACTTGTCCGAGAAGCCCCTCCACCCTATGGAACACCGCATTAGACAAATCCATGCCGGGAATATAATCCACATAAAAGAGGCCGCGGTTGGTGCCGATATACATCTTGTTGCCCACTGTTTCTATGACGTATCCCGAACCGATTGGCAAAGACTTGTTGCTTAAGGTTTCTACCGGAAGCGTCATCCTGATTTTGGCAATACCAGGGTCAATGCCGACCCAAAGGTCGCCACAGATGTCGAATTTCGTCGTCAGAACAGTATTGTTGGGCAACCCGTTGCTTTCATTATACACCGTCATCTGCCCCGAAGTGAGGTTAACGACGCCAAGGCCGCCGTCAATGCTCCCGAGGGCAAGCATATCGGCGTGGATGTCGGCACAGAAAACCTCCCCGAGGTTCACGGCCGCTTTTGAAGCCGCCTCCAGACGTGTCAGCACATTCCTGTCATAACGGAACACTCCGTTGTTTGCCGTCACCACCAGGAGCATTTTCCGCACGGGGAGTATAGCCCTGATTCGCTGACCCTTCAATTCGCCGGCCCCGGGTGCGTCGATAACCGACGTTCCCATAAGTAATTTCAGCCCGCGGTCGGTGCCAAGCCACAAAATGCCGTCTATAAAATTGGAACAGTCAAGCTTACAACCTGTATCGACTTTGGTCGATGTCCGTTTTTTTTCGTCATATATCAATATCTCCACATCCCCTTGTGCAATGACGGTTGATTGATAAGGATAAATCCCCCATATATTACCTATATGGCGGTTGTCGCCCACGCTGTCGCTCAGGCATACATATTCCAGCGAATTTGCCGTTGACGGAACGAAATAACCGAATTCACTTATGCCTCCCACATAGACCCTTCCCTGTTCCCTGTCAACCTTCACCGAACGGAGGGAATTTTTCTTATGTATTCCAAAAAGCAGGGCCTCCCCGCCACCATATTGTATCATGCCGTCCTGGGTGGCGAAGAAAGTCCAGTCGTCGTCATAGATATCTATCGCCCATGGCTTAGCCAACGACATGACCGACTGAGGATACTCCCTAACCACTTTAAGACCTATGGAAAACACCGGGAGAGAAAAAAACACAACAATATAGGCTATCACCGACATCCTTACAAGTGACGACGGCAAAACGGAGAGATTCCTATACATTTTATTATTATTTAAAATTCGTTTCAAAACTGTCAGGATATAGAGGCCTGTCTCCTGTCGGCCATCAAACATGCACCGTGTCGGAAGAAAGGTCGGATTGTAAGGTCCATGCTTGTCATCGGCAGCAACACACTCATGATCGGCAAGCCTTGATGAAGCGGTTTTAACTTCAATAAAACAAAAGTAGGAATTTTTTACATATCCTGCAACTATTTTTTTCATTTTTTCACACCATCCTTATCATCGCCCCTCTTCTGCTACAAACCTTCATAAAAAAATCTATTTTTTAAACTAAAATTACTATCTTTGCAGCATATTTCGACCGTAATGACACAGTATTGCAAAATAGACCAGCCTTTCATCTTGGAAAACGGCGAAACGTTGCCGTCGCTCACCATCGCATACCACACTTTCGGCACAATGAACGCCGATTGCAGCAATGTGATTTGGGTGATGCACGGACTCACTGCCAACTCCGACGTGGCAGACTGGTGGCCCCACACGGTCGAGAAAGGTAAATTCCTCGACCCCGAAAAATATTTCATTGTATGCGCCAACATGCTTGGCTCTTGCTATGGCACCACCGGTCCTGCGTCCATAAACCCTGCCACAGGAAGGCCTTGGTGTGGCGATTTCCCCCGCGTTACAATACGCGACATGGTGAAATGCCACCGAATCCTCGCCCAAAAACTCGGAATCACCAGAATCCACGAGATGATAGGGGTGTCGCTCGGCGGGTTCCAGGCAATCGAATGGATGGTGACCGACCCCGATTTCGCCGAAAACGTGATGTTCTGCGCCACCGACTCCTCCTGCTCCCCTTGGCTCGCCGCCTTCAACAAGTCGATGTATATGGCAATCGCCACCGACCCCTCCTACGGTGAACCTCGCCTCGACGCGGCACAAAAAGGGCTTGCCACAGCACGCGCCATCGCATTGATAAGCTACCGCGGCCCCTTTGCCTACAACATGAGCCAACGCGACGACGACAAGAACCCCGACCCGTTCTTCCATCGGGTGCAGACCTATCAGGAATATCAGGGAGAGAAACTTTGCAAGCGGTTCGACGTCTATTCATACGTGCGCATCTGCGAAAGCGGCGATTCCCATAACGTGGGTCGAGGCAGAGGGGGCATCCATGAAGCCCTCAAAAAAATAAAAGCCAACACGCTGGTTATCGGCATAAGTTCCGACATCCTCTTCCCTCCACTTTGTCTGAAAGAGCTCGCCGACTCTATCCCGGGTTCCACTTTCAGGGTGATGGAATCGGATTTCGCCCACGACGGCTTCCTCATAGAGCATGAAAAGCTCAACGCCTTCATGCAGGAATGGAGAAAAAACCGAGGAGAAACGGAGTAATGGCGCACCCTCTTTTAAACCCACGCTGCAATCTTTTGTCGAATTTACGTAAGGTCATTAAAATAAACCGTTTAAATTTTGCATGAATCGCCTTTTATTGTTTTCTTTGCAAGAAATTCGGAACAATATCGCCCGGTTCGTGTCTATTATTTAACCCACTCATATCTAAATTTATGAAATTTAAAACATTATGCCTTGGTGCAGCACTCGTCGGAATCCTCTCCACCGGCTGCGTCACAAATAAGAAATATGCTGAGCTTGAAAGCCAGTATAAGGAATTGCAGACCACCTACGGCTCCACCCGCGAGGAACTGATAAACTGCAACGCCGACACCCGTAACCTCCAGTCGCAGCTCGAAGCCGCGCGTCAGGCAAACGGTGAACTCAAGCAAGGGATGGTGGAACTCAAGAACACACTCGACAAGAGTATGGACGCCAACACCCAGGGAAGCGTCAACATCGCGAAGCTCGTCGATGAAATCAACGCCTCCAACAAATACATCAAACAGCTCGTCGATGCAAAGTCGAAATCCGACTCCCTCAACATCGCCCTCACCAACAAGCTCACACGCTCGCTCTCTACCGACGAGTTGAAGGAAGTTGACGTGAAGGTGCTCAAAGGAGTGGTTTATATATCTCTCGCCGACAACATGCTTTTCAAGAGCGGAAGCTACGAGGTGAACAGCCGCGCCATGGAGACCCTCTCGAAAATCGCCAAAATCATCAAGGATTATAAGGACTACGACGTGCTTGTAGAGGGCAACACCGACAACGTGCCTATCTCACGCGAGAACATCCGCAACAACTGGGACCTTTCCGGACTCCGCGCTTCTTCGGTGGTGCAGGTTCTCCAGAACGATTTCGGCATCGACCCCAAACGCCTCACGGCAGCCGGGCGCGGAGAATTCAACCCCATCGCCGACAATGAATCGGAACTCGGGAAACAGCGCAACCGCCGCACGGAAATCATCATCACCCCGAAACTTGACGAATTCCTCGACCTTATCGACCAAGCCCCCGAGGATGCCGAGAAATGAGGATAAAACCGTCATCACTATTCCTGTGCGTACTGATTATCCTCGCGTCTTGCGTGACGGAAAACGAGCCTGACAACACCGGGATTTCCGTCGGCGACAAATTGCCGCATTTCTCGGTGACACTCGACGACGGAACCGTAGTTTCCGATGCTTCGCTGAAAGGCAAAGTTGCCGTAATCGAATTTTTCAACACATCATGCCAGGATTGCAGACGCAATTTCCCCGTGATGCAGCAGCTCTACGAACGGAGCCGGGAAACCGATGACGTTTATGTTTTTGCCATAGCCCGCGACGAAGACCTTTCTTCGGTCGCGGGTTATTGGCATGACAACGCCCTAACCATCCCTTTCTCTCCGCAACCGGACCGACAGGTTTACAACCTTTTCGCCACTGTAGGCATACCCAGGATTTTCATAGCCGACAAAACAGGCATAGTGACAGCCGCCTTTGCTCCGGAGGACGAACCTTCGCTACAGACGCTTGTTGAAGCCGTGGAAACAGCCGGAGCGGCTGCCATTTGACCGGGCTTTATTCCTTATTTTAATTCGTACCGACATTTTAATTCGCACCGACGCCATGCCACGTATCGATATTGCTCGCCTCCGCAAAGACAGAGGGATGAGCCAAGGGGAACTCGCACAACATCTCCAGATCACACAGAGTTTCCTATCCGCCATAGAAAACGGCAAGAGCCCACTTCCTCCAGAGAAGGAGATGCGCATAATGGAAATTTTCAATCTCCCGGACCTCGACGGATACATAATAGACCAGATGCCTCCGGAAAACGACTCGCCCGCGAGAACCATAGAGGAAATGAACGAAAGCGACCTTTTCAACCAGTTGCTCAACCGCTTCCACGACCACGCACACCGCAAAGATGCCTCGACTGAACACCACACCCATCACGACCGCATAGCCGTCCTTGAAGAGCGCATCGACAAACTCCTTGAGCGCAACGACCGTCTGCTCGAACGCAACGATACGCTTGCCCGTGAAAACGACAGGCTGCGTGAAGAAACCGACTCCCTGCGCAAGGAAATATTCTCACTGAAAGAAACTTTGCTGAAAAAATAACCACACCGACCTTCCTGCACGGAAAGTTGACGAGTCAACCCCTCACTTCCACAAGGTAACGATCCTTGTCGGCGGCAAGCACACGAGCGTCCATCCCGGCTTCATTAAACATTGCGGCAAGGCTGCCGGCATCGGGAAGGAGACGGCTTTCCGCCTTCTTCTCGGCATGGATATGGTTGATGAAATGTTCATCGGAGGGAAAACCTATTTCTATTCTCCCGTCGGCACGCAGATTCTCGCGTATTATCTTTTTAAGCACCTCCACGGGCCGGTGCAAGTGTGGATACACGCAATAAAGCATCACAAGGTCATATTTCCCCCGGATGCCTTCGAGTTCGAAATCCTTCCTTACAAACCTGACGTTGCCGAGGGTGCCATATTTACGGAGAGCCTCCCTTAGCATCCCGTCGCTCAAATCCACTCCGGTTACACTTCCCGCCGCGCCCGTGCGCTCCGCGAGATACGGCACAAGCACCCCGGTGCCGGTGCCAAGGTCAAGCACCTTCATGCCGGGGCGTATATCAACGAGGTCAAGAATCGCATTCACTTTTTCCGGCGTGGAACGATGCTCCATGCTATCCCATTTCGGAGCCATATCATCGAAAAATTTCACTTCTTCTTTAGTCATATTTCACAGATATTAGCGGGAACACTTATTAATTTTACTGAAATATCTTACAATTTTACTTATACTAAAACAAACTCAAGATTAAATTTGTTAATTTTACAACGCTTTTATTTTCCACAATAAACAGCATAATTAAAACATACCCAAAATCAAGACACCAAGATGGCAAAGCTTCATTACATTTTACTCGCTTCCACCATTGCTTCCACCCTTCTTCCATTGCACACGCTTGCTGAAGAATCCCCCCGCGACACTATATCGCTCAAAGAACTTGTTGTGACAGCCCCGCTCAAAACAAATGTGGAGCTTACACCCCTCGACGTTACCATAGTCGGTGCGGAAGAAATCGACAAATCGACGGAATCGTCGCTTCTGCCGGTGCTTATGAACAAGGTGCCCGGACTGTTTGTAAGCGAACGTGGATTCGCAGGCTACGGCGTTTCAGGAGGTTCTGCCGGCACAGTCAACATCCGAGGCGTGGGTGGCGGCAACAAAGTGCTTTTCCTCATCGACGGACAGCCGCAGTGGGCAGGTATTTTCGGACATTCCCTACCCGACACCTACGTGGCCAACGGGGTGGAACGCGTGGAAGTGGTCAAAGGACCCTCGTCGCTGCTCTATGGGTCGAACGCGATGGGCGGCTCGGTGAATATAATCACGAAGCATCAGACCGAAGACGGAGTCTCCGGGAAGGCGAGGGCGATGTTCGGTTCATTCTCCACCCAGAAATTCAATCTCTCCACAGGATATAAGAAAGGACGTTTCTCGATGAACGCCGCCGGACAGCTTGACCGCAGCAACGGCAACCGCGAGGGGAGCGAGTTCTGGCTTGCCAACGAATACCTGCAGGCACGCTACAATGTTTCCTCCCATTGGAGCGTCGGGGCCAACACGGAGATGACACAGTCAAAAGCCAACAACCCCGGCACGACTCAAAGCCCACTCCTGAGTATGTGGACGAAGATTTTCCGAGGCACAGCTTCCGTCTTCGCCAACAACAACTACGACGTTGCCCGAGGCGGCATCCAAGGGTTCATAAACTGGGGCACACATAAGATTGACGACGGCTATGCGCCGGGAGAAGACCCCAAAACGTATCTCTTCAACTCCACCGACTACAACATGGGGGTCACCATCTTCGAAACATTTACCCCATGGCAAGGCAACGACCTATCGGCCGGAATAGACTTCCTTCACTGGGGCGGACATGCCTGGAACACCGACAAAACCGACCCCTCCCTGAAATCAGCCGAATTCAAAGGTTGTGAGAACGAAATAGCCGGCTACGTGATGATGCAACAGGGCTTCTTCGGCAATAAGTTCTCAATCAACGGTGGCGTGCGCCTCCAGCACGGTTCTCAATACGGCAACGTATGGGTTCCGCAGGCGGGCCTGATTTACCGTCCCACCGATATGTCGCATATCAAATTCTCGTTCAGCAAAGGATTCCGCGCCCCCAACCTCCGCGAACTCTATCTCTACGCACCAGCCAATCCCGACCTCAAACCGGAATATATGCTCAACTACGAACTGTCTTACAGCCAGACTCTGCTCGACGGCAAGTTGCGTCTCGGCGCCGCCCTGTATTTTATCGACGGCACCGACATGATTCAGGTGCAGATGGTTAACGGACGTCCGAAAAACATGAACGTGGGCAATTTCATCAACAAAGGGTTTGAGCTGGAAGGGGCTTACGCTTTCAGCCCGCTCTGGCGCCTCAGCGCGAACTACGCCTATCTCCACACCGACAACGCCACCATCTATGCGCCGAAAAACAAACTTGATGCAGAGCTTACCTTTACACCGGGGGCGTTTGAATTCGCTCTTGAAGACAGTAGCGTGTGGAGCCTGCAGAACGGCGCCCCTGAAGGGACTGAAGACTACACCCTTCTCAATTTCCGCGCCGCCTATACCTACAAAGCCAAAGTGCCTGTCACCCTTTTCGTGAAGGTTGACAACATCACCAATAAGCATTACGAAGTGGTTTATGGTTGCCCCATGCCCGGAACCACAGTGATGGGCGGGGTTGAATTCAAGTTCTGACACCGCTATGAAGGGAAGGCTATCGTTGCTCTATTTCCTCCAGTTTGCAGTCTGGGGATGCTACCTCTCTTGCTTCGGACAGTTGCTCGGGGCAGGAGGTCTCGGAAAAGACATTCAATGGTTTTATGCGGCCGTCGGCATTGTCTCGCTCGTCACTCCTGCCCTGATGGGACATTTCGCCGACCGATTCGTCACCTCGCGCCATCTGCTCGGGGCATGCCATCTCGCCGCGGCCCTTGCGATGTCGGCGGCATGGGTTTATGCGTCATCCCATCCACGCCTGGAATTCGGATGGTTTTTCATCATCTATCTCTGCTTCCTCGCTTTCTATATGCCGACGCTGGCACTCGCCAATACCACCACATTCGCGATTCTGAAAAGCCATGGACAGCAACCGGTTGACCATTTCCCGGCGATTCGCATCTGGGGCACCATAGGATTCGTGGCGGCCATGTGGTTCGTGAACTGTGCATATTATCATGAAGGGAACTTCGGTTTCACCCTTTCGGAATCCTCCCCGGCATCCCCTTTCCGCTTCCAATATACGTCAATGCAGCTTCTGGCAAGCGCGGTTGTCGGATTCTTTACGGCCCTCTACACATTTTCTCTCCCTGTGGTAAAAGCACCGGCAAAAAGTGGCAAAACTTCCTTTGCCGACATCTTCGGGCTGAAGGCCTTCCGTCTGTTCAGAATCAAGCCGGTGCGTGTCTTCCTTATATTCGCGGTATTCACAGGAGTCTGCCTTCAGATTTCAAACGGATTTGCCATCCCCTACATAAACCATTTCATGGGGTTGGAGGAATATGCCGGTTCACTCGCTGCCGGCAATGCCACCCTCCTCTTCTCACTCTCTCAGATTTCGGAAGCGGCCTGCATACTCCTCGTAGGGGTAGCCATGAAGCGCATCGGTTTCAAATGGGTGATATTCGCCGCTCTGGCGGCATGGTGTCTGCGGTTCCTGTTTCTCGGAATCGGGAACCCGGGCGACGGACTGTGGCTCCTTGTGCTCTCGATGCTCGTATATGGCATAGCCTTCAATTTCTTTAATATCTCGGGCCATATTTATATGGAACAGATGAGCGACAAAGAAACGAAAGGGTTCGGACAAGGGCTTTTGATGATGATGAGCAACGGCATCGGCGCCACGGCCGGCATGATTGCGGCGGGAGCCGTGGTCAACGGCTATTGCGAATGGGAAATGGTTCCGGCCCCCTCGGGCGAGGGCATGATGCGCCTCTTCATGGGCGACTGGACGGCCCCTTGGCTAATTTTCTCAGCATATGCGCTCGCCGTAGGCATTCTTTTCGCATTCTTCTTCTGCCCAAAGCGGCAATCGGAGGGGATGGGCTGAAATCAGCGGGCAACCGTTTCCGGGTTTGGAAAAATTTCACTATCTTTACGGCTCGAAAACCTTACCTGCTTCATGAAAAAATCATTGTTTTTCGCCTCGGCAGTCGCCTTGATTGCATCTGGATGCGTGAGTACGCGGCAACAATCAACGGCGTTGTCTTTCGTGGAACCGCGCATCGGCACGTCGCACAGCGAGACAAAAGCCGCCGGGCTCTTCGGCAAAGGCACAGAGGAACTCGGGCAGACACTCCCCGCCGTGCTCGTGCCTAACGGAATGAACTTCTGGACACCGCAAACACGCGACACCGAACAGAAATGTGTGGCGCCATATTATTACACGGATTCGCTGCTGCAAGGGTTCAGAAACTCGCACTGGATTGTAGGGGGATGCACGCAAGATTACGGCTCGATGACTCTCATGCCCCTCGCCGGCAAACTGCGTACCCTTCCGGAAAGCAGGGCCACGAGAATTGACCGCGACAGCGAAATTTCGCGTCCCGACTATTATTCCGTCACCCTTCCCGACGAACACCTCACTGCGGAAATGACCGCCACATCGCGCGCCGCCATATTCCGTTTCACCTATTCCGAGGCGGGCGACGCCTTCCTTGTGGTCAATCCAAACAGCGACGAAGGACAGGGATTCGTGGAAATCGATTTAGACCGCCGGCAGATAAGGGGGTTCAATCCCGTCCACCGCATCTATCAGGGGTGGGGACAACCTGCGGGATTTTCGGGCTATTTCGTGATGGAATGGCCGGAATCGCTCGACATCGAAAGCTACGGCACCTATAAGGACGATGAAGTGTTTGAGAAAGAAGACAAAATAAGCTCCACCACGGGAATCGGTGCTTTCATCTCTTTCAAAGTAGCCAAAGACGAGACCGTCACGGTTAAGGCGGCTTCATCTTTCACAGGGATGGAGGGTGCGCTCGCCAACCTTAAGGCGGAAATACCCGGTTTCGATTTTGAGGACATCCGCCGCAACCTTACCTCCGTATGGGATAACCAATTCTCCAAAATCACCGTGGAAGGGGGTTCCGAATCCGACATGACAAAGTTTTATAGCGCACTTTACCGCGCCTCTTTCCTTCCACACGCCATCAACGATGCCGACGGCTCCTACCCCTCTTTCTCTACCGGGAAAGAAATCATGAAGATGCCCGCAGGCAAGAATTATTACGAGGATTTCAGTATGTGGGACACCTACCGTGCGCTCCATCCCCTTCTCAACATAATAGCCCCTTCGAAAAGTTCCGATATGATGCAGAGCCTTGTACTTAAATACGAACAGGGGGGCTGGCTACCGATTTTTCCATGTTGGGACAGCTACACCGCTGCCATGATTGGCGACCATTGCATAGCGGCGATTGCCGACGCCCACGTGAAGGGGGTCGGAGGTTTCGACATTGAAAAAGCCTACGAAGGGATGAGGAAGAACGCTTTCGAATCGCCTGCCGACATCGAAGACTACCGCAACGGCATGGGACGCCGCGCACTCCCCTCTTATCTGAAATATGGCTACATACCGGTGGAAGACAGCGTGCCCGACGCCTTCCACAAGAAGGAACAAGTGTCGCGCACACTTGAATATGCATTCGATGATTTCGCGCTTGCCCAAGTGGCGAAATCGCTCGGCAAGACAGATGATTACAACGAGCTTATGCGTCGTGCCGGAAATTACCGCAATGCCATCGACCCGTCCACAGGATATGCCGCACCACGCGACTCTTCAGGACGTTTCCTCCCGTCTGACCCGTTCTCTTTCTCCAAGAATATCACCGAGGGCGCACCGTGCCACTACACATGGTATGTGCCCCATGACCAGGCGGGATTGATGGAGATTATGGGAGGGAGAGATGCCTATGCGGCCAAACTCGACTCCATGTTCACGCAACGCCGCTATTGGCACGGCAACGAGCCTTGCCATCAGGTGGCGTGGCTGTTCCCTTACGCCGGAATGCCGAAAAAGACACAGGAATACGTGCGCCATATCATGGACACCGAATATCTCAACACTCCCGGCGGACTCTCCGGCAACGACGACGCAGGGCAGATGTCGGCATGGTTCGTGTTTGCCGCCCTCGGTTTCTATCCGGTGTGCCCCGCCTCCGACGAATATGTGGTCGGAAGCCCTGTCTTTCCGAAAGCGGAAATCAAACTCGAAAACGGCAAGACTTTTACGATAATCGCTGAAAACGCGTCGCCGGAAAACATCTACGTCGAAAGCATGACGCTTAACGGCAAGCCTCTCGACCGCCCTTTCATTAAGCACTCCGACATCACGTCCGGATCTACCCTCCGCCTCAAAATGACAAACCATAAATCATGAAAATATATTATTATCTCTTGCCTCTCTTCCTTCTTCTTGCTTCCTGCGCCGGTGGCGGCAAAGGGGGCAGCGTCTATGACATAACCGAATTCGGGGGCCGTCCTGACTCCGTGACCGACAATGCCTCCGCCATCCAGAAGGCAATCGACAAATGCAATGCCGACGGCGGCGGCACGGTCATAATACCGGCAGGAAAGACTTTCATGACGGGTCCGATACACCTGAAGTCGTATGTCAACCTTCACCTTGAACCCAATTCGAGAATTGTGGCGAACCCCGACGAGTCGATTTATAAGGAGAGTGCCTTCCGCGCAAACGAAGGGGAAGGGATGATGTGGATTTCAGGGAAAGACATCGAAAACGTCTCCATTACAGGCACCGGAACCATCGACGGCAACGGCGTGGCTTTCATGGGGAAAGAACTCGACGATTCTTTCGAACTGAAACCCGTGACCGATTTTGACCCGCGTCCGCACGTGCTCACGCTTATAAACGCGAAGAAGGTGAACATCAGCGACGTCACGATACGTGCCAGTGCATATTGGACCGTGCATCTCGTCGGCTGTTACGATGTGGCGATTACCGACATCTCCCTTCTCAACAATCTTAAAATACGCAACGGCGACGGCATCGACATCGACCATTCCAAGAAAGTGCGCATCTCCGGCTGCTTCATCGAGAGCGGCGACGACTGCATCTGCCTCAAGAACCGCCGTGAATTCGAGGAATACGGTTCGTGCAAAGACATCACCGTGACCAACTGCATCATGACTTCGCGCTCCTGCGCCGTGAAAATAGGGTCGGAAAACATGGACAGCATCGCCAACGTGCTTTTCTCAAACTGCATCATCCGCGACAGTAACCGTGGCATCGGCATCCAGAACCGCGACGAAGGCACCGTGATCGACGTTACCTTCAGCGACATGCATGTTGACTGCAAGCTCTATTCCGACGTGTGGTGGGGGAAATCGGAACCTATCTATATCACGTCTTATCCGCGCGCCGTGGGCAACCACAAGGATGCCGGCTGGAGGTTCCCTAAAGGTGCCACAAAAGGTGCGTGCGGTGAGGTGAGCCGCATCCGGTTCAACAACATCTATTGCACGTCGGAAAACGGCGTGTTCGTGGGTGGGGACATGCCGGGCAAAATCAACGGCATCGTTTTCAACAACGTCAACATCGACCTTGTAAAAGCTACGGATTACCCCGGTGGAGTTTATGACCTCCGTCCGCGCGACGGGGAAGGGTTCATAGAATCGCCCACCTACGGGTTCTATTTCGACACCGCTGACAACATAACCGTGCGCGACTGTTCGGTGGAACTCTCCGGCTTCCCCGCCGACCATTTCGCCGGCTTCATGAAGACCGTCAACTGCCGTGGCGTAAAATAAAGTGGTATAAAATAAACAAGGAAATGAAAAAAATGCGGTTGCCTTATCCACCCTCTGGTTGTTCTTGGTTGTTCTGGTTGGCTCAGAACGTTGCCCTGGTCGTTGTTGGAGTTCTGAGCGTGTCGGCGCAGTCCTTGAAAGAAGAGATTGCCGCCACGCCCGGCAAATCGGGAGGGATATACTTCGCCTACCCTTACACCACCGACTCCGTACCCCCTTTCCCCGACGGCTACGAACCCGCCTACATCTCCCACTACGGACGGCACGGCTCCCGATGGGCCATCAACGCAAAGCAATACTCCCTCGTTGCCGACGCGATGCATAAGGAAGACCGTAAAGAGAACCTAACGGATTCCGGTAGAAACGTCCTCTCAATGGTTGAAACAATCGCCTCGCATGCCGAAGGACATGCGGGCGAACTCTCCCCTCTCGGGCAGCGTCAGCATAAAGGGATAGCACGCAGGATGATGGAGCGCACGCCGTCTCTTTTCCGCGACTCGGCGCGTATCTCCGCCCTTTCCTCCATCGAACCGAGATGCATCGTCAGCATGGCGGCTTTCTCCGAAAGTCTGAAAGAGAAGAACCCCTCTTTAAGGATAACCCGTTCGGCTTCGCCGGGCGACATGGCGTTCATATCTTATTCCACTCCAGAAGCCAAGGCCTTCTCCAATGAAAAAGCCGGATGGTGGAAAAATCTCGACAAGTTCCGCGACTCTGTGGTTGACTATTCGCGACTGTCGGGTATGCTTTTCAAAAATCCCAAGAAAGCCAAATTGCCGAAAAAATTCTGGAAAACCCTTCACGACATAGCAATCACCACCCAGAACGTTGAACTCGACATCGACCTTCTCTCCATCTTCACTCCCGACGAATTATATGGCTTCTGGCAGGCGATAAACTATGGGATGTACGTACGCCACGCCAATGCACCGGCAAGTGGCATGGCGGGAATGAAATCGGCCCGTTCGCTCCTGCTTGACATCGTCAGCCGTGCCGACGATGCCCTTGCGGCTTTACCCGACGGCACGAAAGAGGGCAAAGGCGGAGATTCCGGACAACCGACCGTGCAGTTGCGGTTCGGTCATGACACAGCTCTTATTCGTCTCCTCGCCCTCATGGGAATCGACGGATGTGCGGAGTGCGAAGCCGATCCCCGACGCTACTGCGATGCGTGGCAAGACTTCAGGGTGTCGCCCATGGGAGCCAACCTACAGCTGATATTCTTCCGTCCCGTAAGCAAGTCAAAAATCTCCGCCGACGACTATCTGGTGCTCATACTCCACAACGAACGCCCGGCAACCCTGCCGCTCCCGCCCGATAATCCCCCCTACTATCGCTGGCAAGACCTCCGCGCCCGCTGGCTCTCCCAATCCGAAATATAATAAATTCATTTTGAATATTGTTATATTGAATATGACCCGTAATCAAGATAAAGCAACTTCTATAAAAAGGGAACTCCTGGACCAGCTCAAGGAGGAACATGCCTTTTGGTCATACAATTCAGATTCAATTTCTCTTGCCGATATGGATGATGACCTTCTGATTTCCTTGACCATGCGCTATCTTGATTTACCGGATATCCGAAGGCTTTTTGAGATTTTTCCAACAAAAAAAATTAAAAATGCATGGAAAAAACATCTCGTCCCGGAAGGTGATTTCCTTTATACCTTGAATCGCTTTTTCGCATGGTATTATTTCAATGCAAAAAGGCCTGACAGTTATCTCAAATCCCTTCAAACCCGCCATCTCAACACCCTCTGACATTCCTCATCGAATTCCATATATTATGAAAGGTCTTGCGCCAAATACTTCTCTGATTTTTGACAAAATCTCAAAGCTCGAATGCATAAAGCCCTATGTTTTAGTCGGTGGCACGGCACTTTCGTTACAGTTAGGCACGAGGCTTAGCGAAGATCTTGATTTCATGTCGTGGAGAAAATCAAAGGATGAAAGAAGGGAAGTTGACTGGCCTAAAATAAAAGCTGAACTTTCCACCATAGGCAATATTGAAAATTTCGATATTCTTGACATTAATCATATTGAGTTTTATGTGGATGGCGTAAAGATTTCTTTTTATGCAAATCCAAATTATTCTCCTCTGATAAAGGAAATACCCTATCTCAATAATATACGACTGGCAGATAAGACTTCTATCGGAGCGATGAAAATGGAAGTTCTTCTTAGAAGAAGCAAGTTTAGAGACTATTATGACATTTATTCACTTTTAGAAGCAGGCGAGGATTTGTCAACCATGATGGATATTGCGCTTAAATATTCAGGACATCGACTGAAATCCAAGAATCTTATAGCAATGCTAACACGTTCAGACCGTTTCAAAGTGGATTCATGTTTTGAAACGCTTAATCCTATTTACCATATTTCTCCAAAAGAAATAGAACAAAAGATCATCGAATCATTGCCCAGATTTTGATTTATCGCACTTGCATTTCAGTGTTCTTTAGGTCGTAGCACGAACTGATCGTCTGCGTTGATAAGACTGAACGACAACGAGTTGATGCCTTGAAACTCTGCCAATCGTTCCGCATACAAATTTTCGCAATGTGAGAATTCCAATCTTACCGAATCAGACACCTCCTGCGCTGAAAAAGCACTCACACTCATCGCCAATCCCGCTGCCAACAATAAAGATTTCATAGATATAGTTTTAGCTTATTATAATTTATCAGATGCAGGAACATCCTCCCTCCGGCATGTTTAACGTAACCATCCGATTATCCACACATTGCACCATCCTACAAGCCAAAGGCATGTCCCTACAAATAGACTCCTTACCAACAAAATCACCTCCTGGTTCTACTGTTCTCCTGTCTAAAAAACGAAACGATATTTTACCGACAGGAGAACAGTAGGAACAGGAGATTATGATTGCTTCGCGAAAAAAATCTGCGTGCTCTGCGCCTCTGCGTGAGTTTTTTCCAACACAATACCTTCGCGTGACGCCTCATCAATCACGCAAGGCTATGACGGGGTAATCGCACGCAGAGCCGCAAAGTCCGCAAAGATTTTTGTAGGGACATGCCTCCGGCATGTTTGATAATAACCGTGCGATTACCAACGCATTGCACCATTCTACATGCCGGAGGCATGTCCCTACAAATAGAGTCCTTACCAACAAAATCTCCTCCTGTTCCTACTGTTCTCCTGTCTAAATTATCTCCTGTTTCTACTGCTCTCCTGTCTAAATATCCTCCTGTTTCTACTGTTCTCCTGTCTAAATATCCTCCTGTTTCTACTGTTCTCCTATCTAAATCCATTGAGAATGAGACCATAGCAAAAAAATAGGGAAGACTCACGTCTTCCCTATTTCCTATTGATAACAAACTATTTAATTATTGCATCTACATCGACCGATGCCGATGCAATATGCCTTAAATCAATCTGTCGGAATTATGCATTATGCATTAAATTATTTGAAGATCTGTTTGGTAGCCTTGTTGCCCTTCTTCACGATGAAGATGCCGTTAGCCGGCTCAGCAATGCGCACGCCCTGAAGGTTATAATACTCAACAGGTGCATTTTCGTCAGCCTCGATACCTTCTACAGCAGAAGTTGTGTCAAGCATTTCGAGCTTGAAGTCAGCAAATGGGTTCCAATACTGGGCAGGGCTGTTCTCGTCTTTGGCAAGACCCACCCAAACCTTTGCAGGAGCTTCCAGAGTGAACTCAACATACTGACGCCACTTTTCAGGTTCATTAACAAATGCCGCTGCCGACTCACGCTCTATACCGGAATCATCCCAGCCGGCTACAACGTTACGGGTTTCGTATTCAGGAATAATTATAGAGCCATCAGCCGTGCCACGGGGTTCATTCTCAGGCATGGAAGCATATTCGCCATTACAGATTTCCCAAGCGTCCTTAATACGGGTAAGCAAAACATGCTCTTCAAGCATATCAATTGATGTGCTGATGCTGGCAGGTTTACTTTCCTCATAAGAAACATACAGATATGCATTATTGGTGTAGTCGTCATCAGCATAAGCCTTCTCGTCAAACCACTGTTTAGGAGACTTCGCAACATCTTGCAATTTCCATTCACCTTTCACCGAGATGATTTTACCGTCGTAGTTGCCGGCGCCACCATAACGGAGGAATGTGAGTGCGCTGAAACGATATGTACCGGCAGGAAGTTCTATCTGCTGACCGAAATTGTAGGGAGAAGCGTTAGTCTTGCGATAAACACCGCCTCTCTTATTATTATCAGGTTTCTTTACCGATCCAACACTGTTGTTCATATCCCAACCAACATTGAAATCAATGCCATCATTGAACTGGGCATTCACAATTTTATCAGTATAGTCGGTAGAACCACTTTTGAGCTGGAAGTTGTCGAAACAACACCATTCATCGTCATATCCACCGAGATTCTTGATACCAAGAACAAGATCACCGCCGGGGTGATTGTATGTAACAGTATTGACATACTCGCCGGCAGCAAAAGCCGCAGCAGCCTCAGACATACTGTTGGGAGCAGTTTCTCTACCATCGAAAAGACCCTTTACAGTTTCCTGTGCTGTACCAAGATATAGATAAGCATAGTAATTATTGCCATCTTTCATATTGGCTTTAGCATAATCATTGTTGCCACAACGATAGAAAGCATCCACTGTAAGCACATACTCACCGGCAGGCATATCGGGAAGCACCTGATAGAGGTTGAATGCACCACACCAAACCTCCCCTACTCCGTCTCCAACTTGAGCAATTGCACCCTGCCATCCGGGAAGGAATGCGGGGTTGGTCATATACTGTCCGGTAACATCACGGTATGTACCGGCTGCACCGGCTGAAAGCATCATCGCACCGGCACCAAGCAGCATGAAGCTGCGCTTGAAGTTAAAATTTGCCATAATTTAAGGTTAGAAATGTAATATGAATAATTTGTTTTTGATTTTCACGACAAGGATATCCTTGTCGTGAAAATCGTTTATTAAACTGATTAAAGACCTTGATAACCGGGGTTCTGTTTCCAGTTAAGGTTGGTTTCAAGAATGCCGCGGTGGATAGGCATAAGGCGACGGTTGGGATCCTTTACGCCCTCTCTTTCCACCCAATGGAAAGATGTATGCGCCTCATCATCCCACACTTTATAACGGTTCTTCTCACCCCAGTCGTTTTCAAACATACCGCAGCGGATAAGGTCGTTCCTGCGCCAGGGTTCAAGAATAAATTCGCGAGAACGCTCGTCCATAAGCTCCTGTATGCCGAATTTGCCAGAAACGTGAGGGGCGTTGGAGCAGTCGCGCACCTCGTTAACCAAACTTTCCACCGTATGTCCCAAAGTGGGAGTGGCACCGCGCAAGATGCATTCCGCCTTTGTAAGGAGAATGTCGGCATAACGGAAAATAGGAGAGTCATTAGCCTGTTGACGGTTCCACAGAGTATAATCCTCTTCACGAGGAGGGTATTTGAAGCAGCGGGCACCTTTCTGAATGTTAAGAAGGGCCGTACCGTTCTCTATGTTCGTCTTATTGGCTTTCGGCAACGCCTCGTCGCCAAGCGAATAGATTGAACCGTCATCGAAATCGAAATCCGCATGATAAGTAAGTTGCCCGACTTTCGTCTTTTCATTACCCGGAACCGTGTATATGAAAACAGGCACATCGGTCTGTTCATAATTGGCATCGAATGTGCATTGGGGGCCTTGGAGAATCATCTTATTTCGCTCGTCACCGGGAAGAGAGAAACGATCAACCGCCTCCTTCGTCAGTACGGTCTGGCCAGCAAGCGACTTTTCATTTTTCCATCCAAGAGTGTAAGGAACGCACAAGCCATCCTTCTTAAAGCCGAACCAACGATACCATGTAGTGGTGCCGTCAACCTGTGTAGCGGGATCAACGTTAAGAGCGTAGATAAAGTCTTTGATATGCACACCATTATTGGGGAAGAATTTCCTTCTGTAGCCTTGTCCCACTTCGAAAATTCCGGAATTGATGATTTCGTCACACCATTTCACGCAATCGTTAAGTTTCTCATTGGGAGTGTCGTTCGTGACAGTGGTGATGTCGTTTGTATAAACGCCCCAGTTCAGATAAAGCTTCACAAGAAGGGCGGCGGCCATCCAATAGTTGGGTTTGCCGTAGGTGGAAGCATCGTTCGCTTTACTGAGGGCACCATCCTGTCCAAGGATATCAAGAAGCTCGCTCTCTATCCATTTGGCCACTTCGGCTCGAGGTGAACGGTCAACGGGCTCCCCTTCCTCCAAAGGACGGGGCATTATAGGTGCATCCCCGTAAAGGTCCATCATCCAGAATGTATAATATGCCCTTATCGCACGGAGAGGAGCGACAATCGGGTCATTCAAATCGGGGCCGCCGTATGCCATAATTTTGGTATTGGTGTAAGACACACCCGACATAAAACCTTCTATGATACGCGTACGCCAGTTATCGAGATGAAGTGAATGGATTGAAGCGTCAAGATAGCGTCCGTCGTCAAAATAGTTGCCGACCCCGTAGCAGCATCCCATAACCTCATCGCCTTGGTTCACGACCCCTTCATTGAAGTCACGTCCGAACCAACCGTGAACCTGAAGATAACAGCCATTGAACTCACCCTCCACAGCTATCGGATTGTCGGGGAATTCAGTATATCTGGTATTCAAATCGGTGTCAAGGTCGGTGCAGGAAGACATCCCCGCAAGAACGGCACCGAGTGAAAGTAATTTAATATATGATTTCATATCTGTTTTCAAAATGCGGTTAGAAATTGATGGTTGCGCCCACGAGAATCTGACGGGTGCGAGGATAATGATCGCTGCGGGTATCATGACCCGGAGTCAGACCGTTAAGACAGATTTCAGGGTCACGGCCTTTATAATTCGTGATAGTGAAGACATTGTTTGCCGACACATATACGCGGATATCGTTGAGCCAACCGTTAAAGCAGTCGCGGAATGTATAGCCGAGTGTTATTGTAGCAAGTTTGAAATAGCTGCCGTTCTCAAGATAACGCTGAGATGGGTAATGAGCCAGACCGTCGGTGGGGAGTTGGTCTTTGATAGCTGATGCCATCACGTTTTTACCCTGTGATATTGAACCCACGTAAGAGAAATAAGCCCTCGGTTCATTGAAAATCTTCTGTCCGAAAACTCCTGTGAAGAAGAGATTGAAATCCCAGTTTCTCCATGAAAGTTTATTGTCCCAACCCATGGTAAGTTTAGGCTGTGCATTACCCATATAAATACGGTCATCTTCTCCGGGCTGGATTGTCGTTTCCGGATTCCCGTTTTCATCAAGGATGTGGTTGCCATTGCCGTCATAACGATAGAATGTCGATATGCCCTGGTCGTTGTAGCCTGCCCAATCCCAAAGATAGAAAGAACCGATAGGCTTGCCCTCCACAATACGCTGGGTGTTGCACCCCTGCGAAAGACCGGGCAGATGGGGGTCATATTGATTAAGCACGCCGGCATTAAATTCACTGTTGGAGACGCTTACAACTTCATTTTTGTTGTGCGACATGTTAAGTGATGTGCTCCAGGTGAAGTCTCTGGTCTGAACCGGAACCGCCTGAATCATAAGTTCCACACCCCGGTTGCGCATCTTTCCGACATTAGCAACGAGCTTATTGACAGGATATTGTGCAGTGGAAACCGGATATTCCCAAATCATATCCTTTGTGTCCTTGTTATAATATTCGATAGTACCGCCGATACGACCGTTAAGGAAAGAGAAATCAAGACCGATGTTGAGCATCGTTGTCGTTTCCCACTTCAAATTGTCGTTGACATTACGTGCAGCCGTAAGTGTTTTATAAGAAGTTACAGCCCCGGTAACAGGATCAACGTAATCAAATCTATTCTTGTAGTATGTCATGTCATAGAAGAAACGTGCGGTATAGATGTCGAAGCCGTTGGCATTACCGCTCTGTCCCCAACCCACACGAAGTTTAAGGTCGCTGAGCCATGAATTATCGCGTAAGAAATTCTCCTGTGATATTCTCCATGCCACCGATGCAGAAGGGAATGTAGCCCATTTGTTATTTGATCCGAAAACCGATGCTCCGTCACGACGTACAGCCGCCTGGAAGAGATATTTCGACATCAGGGAATAATTGACACGTCCGTAGAACGAAATCATCTTTGTATGAGATTCAAGTTCGCCCCATACAGGGTCGGCATCCCAAGAGTTGGCCATACCGATGTTGTTCCAACCGAGTGCATCATCATAGAAATTATAACCCTTCGCACCGAAACCGTCGCCGTTTTTATGCTCTTCCCAAGAATATCCTGCCATGAGAGCAAGCTTATGGTTCTCGCCGAACTCCTTGTCGTAGTTCGCAAAAATTTCCATAAGCTTAGCCCAGTTATCTTTCACTTTTCGTTCAGCTTCGCCATGACGGGTATTGTTCTGCGATTGGGTAGATGTGTATGATTTGTAATGCTCGTTCTGAGTTTCGTATGAGAAATTAGCGTTCAAAAGAAGACCTTCTATAATCTTAAGCGAAGCTTTTCCCGTGAACTGAAGACGCTTGAATGTAGTCATCGACCTGTTCTCATAAATCAAGGAAAGCGGGTTGTAGTTCTGAGAAATAGTCTTGTCGGAATACCAGCTGCCATCTTCATTTGTAGCAGGCACAAGGGGAGAATAGTAATACATGCCCTCGTAAACGGAACCACCTTCCAATCCTCTCGGCACACCCCATTCTTTACGGACGTTTCCGTTGACCCCGACACCAAGTGTCAAGCGGTCTTTAAGGGTTTTGGTTTCTATATAGGCACGTCCTGTGAAAAGATTGTTGCCTACACCTTTTATTATACCGTCGCGTTTAATATAGTTGATAGAAGCATTATAATTGGTAGATTTGCTTCCGCCGGAAATAGAAACGTTATGGTTGGTGGCGAAGCCTGTACGCTGCACCTCTTTCGCCCAATTGGTATCGGCGCCACGGTCGTTAGGAATATTGATCCCGTTCTCTTCAGCGTATGTGCGAAGCTGTGATGCTGTCATCATTTCGTGGTCATTTGCAATCTTCTCCCAGCTAACATACCCTTGATAGGAGACACGGGCAGGACCTTCGGAACCACGCTTGGTGGTCACGATAATCACACCGTTGGCAGCCTTCGAGCCATAGATGGCGGTGGCAGAAGCGTCGCGGAGCACGTCAATGCTCTCGATATCGGCAGGGGGAATAAGGTTAAGATTTACACCCGGAATACCGTCAACCACATAAAGAGGTTCCGCTGAGCCTGACAGTGTGGAGGCACCGCGAAGGGTGAGTGAGTTTACGCCGCCGTTAGGGTCGGAGTTCTGTACGACTACGAGGCCGGGGACTTTGCCTTGGAGCAGCTGGCCGGGGTCGGTGTAGGCACCAACGTTCAGGTCTTTTGAATTTACGGTGGTAATCGAACCGGTAAGGTCCTTACGCTTCATCGTGCCGTAACCTACAACCACAACCTCGTCAAGCACCTTGTTGTCGTCCTGCATGACGATATCAAGTACGTTTGATGTAGCTTTAACGCTTTGGGGCTTATAGCCTACATATGAAAATGAAAGGGTTTTGCCGAAGGCCCCGTCAAGGCGGTATTTGCCATCGACATCGGTAGCCGTTCCCGTAGAAGTGCCTTCAATGCGGACTGTGACGCCGATAAGCGCCTCTCCTTTTTCATCGGTCACTGTTCCCGACACCCAACTGTTTTGAGCGAGGACGGGAAGAAACGCCATGAGCAAAAATGCTGTCGCCAACATTCTCAGCGAATGTCTTGCCGACCGTAGGCGTTGTGATTTCTCACGTGCGGTAGAAAATGCTCTCATTAATTTTCTATTTAAGGTTAGTTTTTATATTTCAGAAGTACATCTTCAGGTTAAATTCGAAAAACATTGTGCCTCATTGCCGACACCCCTGCCTACAATCAGGAAATGAGTTTTCATTGGTCCTCACGGAAGAGACTCCGAAAGATTCTTTGACGGATTTCCCTCCAATGAGGATGCAAAGATAATCTTAAAATTCCTTAACTCCAATTAATGAATCGAAAAAAAATTTATCAACCGCCGATAATTAACAATTATGAAATATTTGCATACCCCGCATGAACGATATGCGTCCATACCTCGTTTTTTCATTCACCGATTTCGAGGCGGCAAGGATGCACCGAGGTAGGCAACGACAGGAGGATACAACCTCTTGCACATTCAACATACGTCGAGTCGTCAAGGGGATGAGGGACGACAGCACTTGTAACGATTCCGTATGTTTTCATTCGGGATTTGGCATATTCATCGGTAAACCCCACGGTGATTAACCGTCCCCCATATTCCGATGGAATCGGAAATTTCCGTTTATGTTCCTCCCATTCCATCGCGATGACATTGCATGTCTCCGGCAATGTGCAGACCACAATGTCGATGTCGCGCCATGCTTTAAGAAGAGCCGATATTTGCAGGGCGGTGGAATCCGGGTCGGAAAGATTGGTGTGATGGAAACGTATCCCGTCCTTTAAGGCCAATTCATTGCCTTTCTCCTCGTCGGAGTCGAAAACTGCCACGCGGCATCCTGCCCGAAGGTATTCCTTTACGATCGAAAGACCCACGCCGTCTGCCCCGCCAACGACAAGGACCCGTTTTTCAGGGAAAGGGAATTGCGCCAATCCCTTGCGCGATGGTGCGCACGTGCGCCCGGATGTCGAGAGTCGGCCGCTACGCAGCTCATCCATTCTCTTTTCAAGATAATTGTCAGCCATATAAAGAGATATTTTGTAGGGACATGCCTCCGGCATGTAGCATCCGGAAGGCAGATTGTTAATCAAACATGCCAAAGGCATATCCCTACATTTTTATCGGTTTTGCAACATCCACTCCCTACATTATTCAACGGAATTTTATACCGGATATTCGTTAAAGGCGTAGAGCACGGTCGAAAGGTAGCGTTCGCCGGTGTCGGGAAGGAGGGCTACAATGGTTTTATGCGCATTTTCCGGCTTCCTTGCCTCTTCGAGGGCGGCGAAGAAGGCAGCTCCGGATGAAATGCCCACGAGTAGCCCCTCTTTTTCAGCCAGCAGACGCGATGCCCTGATGGCATCGTTGTCGGCGACATCCACCACTTCGTCAACCGCTTCCCCGTGGTAGTTCTTTGGGATGAACCCGGCTCCTATACCTTGAATCTTATGGGCACCGGGATTGCCCCCCGAAAGCACCGGGGAGGTTGCGGGTTCCACCGCTATCGACTTTACTGAAGACTTGTGTGCCTTCAGCGCTTCCGCTGTGCCTGACAGTGTGCCTCCCGTGCCTACTCCGGCCACGAAAATATCGATTTCACCGTCGGTATCGCGCCAGATTTCCTCGCCAGTGGTACGCCTGTGGGCGGCAGGGTTGGCAGGGTTTTCAAACTGCTGGAGAATCACGGAGCCGGGATTCCCGGCCTGAAGTTCCTTTGCCTTCGCGATGGCACCTTTCATACCCTCGCTTCCGGGGGTGAGCACGAGTTTTGCGCCCAAAGCCTTAAGAAGGTTCTGACGCTCGATACTCATGGTCTCCGGCATCGTAAGTATGAGCTTATAGCCTTTCACGGAAGCCACCCATGCGAGTCCGATGCCGGTGTTGCCGCTCGTGGGTTCGATGATGAGGGCTCCCGGCTTCAAAGTCCCGTCGGCCTCGGCTTCCTCGATCATGGCAAGTGCTATTCTATCTTTAACGCTTCCTCCGGGATTAAATGCTTCTACCTTGACGAGAAGCCTGGCGTTGAGACCTTCCGATTTTTCGATGTTTTTTACTTCAACGAGCGGAGTGGAACCGATGAGTTCGGTGAGATTGTTGTAAATTTTCGACATAACGATTAAAGTTTAAAGTTTAGAGTTTAGTGATTTATGCGCTCACTTTGTTCACGCCACAATCAAGGCTTGATTTGCTGATTGCAAATAGCTAAAGATTATGCATTATGAATTTTGAATTTTGAATTTTGAATTATGCATTTTGAATTATGAATTGAGCATTATGCATTTTAAATCAGATTCCCAGTCCGTCGGTAAAAGTTGTGGCCACGGCTTTGCGTTGCAATATTCGTGATTCGGGAGGCACCGAATAGGTAAGCCAGATATTGCCGCCTATAATTGAATCATGCCCTACGGTTATTCTTCCGAGAATTGACGAATTGGAATAGACGGTGACGTTGTCTTCTATGATGGGATGGCGCGGCACGTTGACGGGATGTCCGTGGCTATCGAGCGAGAAATTCTTGGCTCCGAGCGTTACGCCCTGATAGAGCGTGACATGGTTGCCTATGATGCATGTTTCCCCGATAACCACGCCGGTGCCATGGTCTATGGCGAAATATTCGCCGATTTGCGCCCCGGGGTGTATGTCGATTCCTGTGAGGGAATGGGCGAGTTCGGTAAGTATTCGCGGAATCACCGGTATGCCAAGTCGAAGCAGGGAATGTGCCACGCGGTAGTTGACCATCGCCTGAACCACGGGATAACACAGTATTACTTCTCCGAAATTATCAACCGCCGGGTCGTTGTTATACATAGCTTCCACGTCTGTATAGAGAATTCGCTTAATGTCGGGCAGCGTGTCGATGAAGCGTAGGGCAAGGTCGGCGGCTTCTATTTCAGCGTCCGTTTCGCCACGGTCGTGGTCGAACCGAAGGGCGTGGCCGATTTCGCGCTTTAAAAGCGAATAAAGTTTTTCCAAACCTACGCCTATAAAATATCCCCTTATTGTAGAACTGTTGCGTTGCTTATCAAAAAAATCGGGGAACACTATCGTTTTAACAAGGCGCATAAACTCCTTCAACGCCTCGACGGAGGGAAAGTGTCCCGCACCTCGCGGAAGCATCATCCTTTCCTTGTCAAGACATTCGGAGAGGAGTCGGGTGTTTTTCAATAATATCTCTTCGGCACTCATAATCGCGGTCTTTTGGTAATAATTCATAATGCATAATTGGATAAATTGCCGGATTCTATAAACGGGCACTTATCCGTTGCAAATTTAATAAATAATTATTTAAATTCTTTAATTTTGTAAATATTTATAACCAAAAGAGCGCCGATGCCACTGATGGCACCGGCGCTCTCCCCTCATTTGAGATTGGTTGTCGGCCCGACAACCGAATTACATCAATAAACCACTAACTTACAAATCATTTCCAGCCCGGGTTCTGATCTATGACGGCTCCTGTGTTGGTGTCGATCACCGTCTGCGGGATGGGGAAGAGAGTCCACTTGCTTACAGGGGCAATGTTGGAAGAGAAGCATCCGGGCCACGCCTCCGACTGGTCGGCAATACCCATGGCATGGGCGTTGACGCTGTTGATGCCATCCTGACCCATGCGGAGGAGTGTAGGCCAACGTTGTTCCTCGAAGAAGAGTTCGCGGGCGCGCTCGTCGAGTATGAACTGGATGCTCATGTCGCCGGCCTGTGCTTTCTTGGAAGCGTGGGCGCGGTCGCGGAGCAGGTTGATATCAGATGCCGCACCACCGTTGTCGCCTTTGCGGAACTTTGCCTCGGCCCTCAGAAGCACGGTCTCGGCAGAACGGCATGCATATTGGTCGATATAGTATGCACTGCGCTGCCAACCCTCGCTGAGGTCGTCGTAGTTGTAATCGTCGTCAGCAGCCCATTTAGTCCAGATAGGATAGTAACGGTCGATACGGGTCGGATCGAGCATATCGAGGGTAACGACCTGGCCGTATCTCGAATGGTTCTTGTCGATCACCTTGAACTGACGGTGGATGTTGCACTCGGCGTTGCGCATATCGTCGGCATAATCGCCTGCCCATATTTCATTTATCACATAGTTCGTGGGGCTGTTGCTCGAAACGCCGCGGCCGCCGACATACGCACAGATGTTGCCGCCGGGATAGAGGTCGGTATCGGCACCGTTCCACGGACAGTTCTCGCCGTTCTCCTTATATTCGTCTTTCCAATAGGCGTCGCGGAGCACAGGCGACCAGTTGCGGGGGGAATCGCTCTGGTTGCCGCCGAACTCATGGCGCACGGCATAGTCATGCTGGAACACCCAGAGGCTCTCGGTGTTGCCGGAGTCGCGGTCCTGGTTGTCGCGCTGGAAAAGGTCGAAGAAGACGTTGCCGTCTGCACGATATGCCTCTACACCGTTTACGGCTTTGCCGCCGTCAACGATGGCACGCGAACCGAAACGCTCCGTCATGAGGGGATGGAGAGCCATCACCTTGTCGGCATAAGATATTGCCTGGTCAAGGTCGGAAGCGTTGTTGTTCTTGATGGTGGCAAGCGCAAGATAAGCTTCCGAAAGGAAATGGTAGGCGGCGCCTTTTGCCACGCGGCCAGCCTCCGAAGGATAGTCAGGAAGGTTCTCGGCTGCTATCTTGAGGTCGTCGATGGCCTGCTGGTATGTTTCCTCACGTGTGGCGCGGGTGAAGTCGAGTTTCAGTTCCTCATAAAACTGGGTCACAAGGGGCACGCCGCCGAACATCTCGGCAAGACGGAGATAGCCGTATCCGCGCATGAACATCATCTCGCCGTAGCACTCGTTGCGCTGAGCCTCGCTTTCCCATGAAAGGCCCTCCTTCTGAACGCCCACGAGCGACTGGTTGGCATAGTTCACGAGCTGGTACATCGCTTCGTAAATCTTGTTGCTCTGGTTTGACGACGGACTCCAGTTGTTGAAGTTGCAGATGAAATTGCCGCCGGCGCGCCAGTTGGGGGTGTCGGCCACGTCCGAACCGAGACCTTTCAGGAAGTTGTCGCAGTCATACCAGTAGCGGATATGCACGTATAGATTGGTGACGCAAGCCCTCACCTGGTCGGCGGTTTCGTAGGAGTTTGTTGTAGTGTAGATGGTGCGGGGCTTCTCGGTGAGAAAGTCCTTGTCGCTGTTGCACGCTGTCAGCGCCGGCATCAATGCCGCGCCTCCGAGTGCGTATATTGCTAATTGTTTCAGTTTCATTTTAGTAGGAAGGAGATTAGAAGGTTAGGTTAAGGCCGAGGGAGAATGAGCGTGAAAGAGGATAGCCATAAGTGTATCCGGTCCCCACGGTCTGTTGTATTTCAGGATCGCCGCCGTCCCAGCCGCTGATGGTGAAGAGGTTCTTGCAGGCGAAGAAGAGCTTGAGGCCGTTGATGCCGCATGCTTTCACCCAAGGCTGGTTGAAGGTGTAGGAGAGGCTGAGGTCGGATAGGCGCACGAAAGAATAGCTCTGAAGCGGTTTGAAACGTCCGTCGGTGTAGTTGATTCGCGGATACTCGTCGCTGCGGTTCTCCTCTGTCCACCATCCGTGGTTGAGGTTGTTGTCGGTCACCACGTCGGAAAGCGTGCGGTAGGCGTAGAGGTTCTGGGCCTTTCCGTAGCCGTTGCCGCCGAAAATGCCAGTGAACATAACGAAGAGTTGGAAGTCCTTATAACGGACCGTGTTGCCGAAGCCCATGCGGAAGTTCTCTTTCGAATAGCCGAGGATCGTGCGGTCGTCGGAAGTGATTACGCCGTCGCCGTCCATGTCGGCGAATTTCACGTCGCCGGGCTGCGCGTTGTTCTTATCCATATATTCGGTGTCTTCCACCTGCACGATGCCGATGTTCTTATATCCATAAATTGCACCGAGCGACTTGTTGAGGAAAAGGCTGTTGGTGATGTCGTCCTTGCCGTCGCCGTAGAGGTCTTTCAGCTTGTTGCGGTTCATGTAGAAGTTGAGCATCGAAGTCCAGCTCCAGTCCTTGTTTTCGATGTTGACGGTGTTGAGAGTGGCTTCGATACCCCAGTTGTCAACACGGCCCATTGTAGCGTACATGCTTGTAAGACCGTTGATCATGACGGGTATGCGGCGTTCGAAAATCTGGTCAGTGGTTTTGGAGGTATAGGCATCGAAATCAAGGTTGACACGGTTGTTGAACATACCGAGTTCGAAACCGAAGTTCCAGGACGTTGTGGTTTCCCATCCGAGGTTGACGTTACCCATGGCGGTGATGCGCTGTCCCCAGCTTGCCTGCGAAGAGTTGCCGAAAGGATAGACGAAGCCGCCCGACTGCCCGAGCGTGATGGTGGAAAGCGTCTGGTAAGGACTGAGCGACTGGTTGCCGTTCTTACCCCACGATGCCTTTACCTTAAGGTTGGTAATCTGTGCCACCTTCTCCATGAACTTCTCGTTGGATACGGTCCAAGCCACACCTACGGCAGGGAATGTACCCCACTTTTTCTCGGCGCCGAACACCGAAGAACCGTCGCGGCGGATAGAAGCGCTCAAATGGTAACGCTGGTCGAAATTATAGTTCACGCGCGCGAGATAGCCCACATCGGTGTGGCGCACGTATTCCGGTTTTACTATCTTCTGGGTTGCGGCGAGGTTGAGGCCGTCGAATCCGAGGTTGGTGTTGCCAAGGGCGGAGAAATCGGATCCTTCCATACGGCGTGCCCAATATTCGTAAGAGTCGCGTGTGTAAACGAGGGTGGCGTCAACGTAGTGCGCACCGAACTGTCCGTTGTAGCTAAGGATGTTGTCCCATACCCACGACTTGTCTTTGCGGTGATAGTTGTAGCCGTTGGCAGAAGCGAGATAGCCGGAGGTGGCGGCATCGGTGTAATAAGAATCGGCATCCTCGATAGCCACGCCCGACATCTCACGGACATAGTATCCTTCGTGAGTGAAATAGTCACGCTCCGTATTGGTGAGGGTAAAGCCGCCGTTCATGCGGAACTGGAGACCTTTAACCCAAGGGCATTTAAGTATAAGATGACCCTTGAGGCCCGTCGTGTTGTAGATGTCGTTGTCGTCGATAGTGTTTGAAAGCACGCTCCAGAGGGGGTTAAGACGGTAACCGCCTTCGTTGACGGGGTATTTGTTTACCTCCCCGTTCATTCTTGTGGGCTGTCCGTAAGGGCTGAGGCGGGTGGTTTGGTAAAGGTCATACACGGTAGGCCCGCTGTAGTTGTTGTGCGAATAGCTCATCTGTCCGCCGAGCTGGAGCCAGTCGGTCACGTCGGCCGTGAGGCGGCTGTTCATCACGAAACGCTCGTAGTCGTCGCCTATAACCACACCTTCCTGTTTGGTATATGAACCCGACACGTAATAATTGAGCTTGCTCGAAGCGCCTGACACCGACACGGTATAGTTCTGCATAAGGCCGGTGCGTGTGGCATAGTCGAACCAGTCGGTGGTTTGTCCTTTTTTATAGTTCTCATATTCGAACTTACCCATCCAGGTAGGGTCGGCATCTTCGGCGAGGCCGGAAAGGATATTGTTTTTCCTCACATAGTCGGCCGGGCTGAGAACGTCGGGCTTCGAAGCGGCGTTCGACCATGCCCACGACGTGGAGAGGGTGACAAGCGGCTTACCTTCCACACCTTTCTTAGTGGTGATCATGATTACGCCGTTGGCGGCCTGCGAACCGTAGGCGGCAAGCGATGTGGCATCCTTCAGCACGCTCATCGACTCGATGATGGAGGGGTCGATGTCGCGGAGGGCACCCTGGAAAATCACACCGTCAACCACGAGAAGCGGATCGGAACCGCCCTTGATTGATTTCTGTCCGCGCACCACCATCGAAGGCACTTGGCCGGCACCCTGCTGCTGCGAAACGGTGATACCGGTGACGGTGCCGCGGAGGGCATCCATTGCGTTGGAAGTGGGGATGAGCGACAACGGCGAATCGGCCACCTTAACGGTGGAAACCGAACCGGTGAAGTTCTTGCGCTGCACCGAACCGTAGCCCACAATCACCACTTCCTCGAGAAGCTGGTTGTCGGGAAGAAGAGTAATCTTCAGTTCTTTCTGTCCGTTGACTTTGATTTTCTGGCCGAGATAGCCTACGTATGAGATTGCCAGCACATCGCCGTTAGCCACATTGATGGTAAATTGTCCGTCGATGTCTGTAGTTGTGCCGGTGCTGGTGCCCTCTACCATAACGGTGGCGCCGATGACGGCATCTCCTGCTTCGTCCAGCACCTCGCCTTTCAGCGGGTATTGCTGAGCTTTCATGGTGGCCACTCCTAAGATAAGGAAGAAAAGCCACATTAGGTAACGTTCTTTTTTCATTGGTTCCTGAATAGTTGTTAATTGTATATTGTAACCGTTAATGTCAGATTAAACCTAAAAAACTCCCTTTTTTACTTTAAGGTCATCACCGTGGAATCTTATATCGTGAAGCTGAAAAAAGTTTAAACAACTCCAATACCTGTTAATTTACCCGGTGCAAAATTAATACACGGTGCGGTATGCATTTATGTCAATTTCGGTCAATCGCTTGTCCAAATCTTGCAATCTTCACCTCCTTGCAAGATTTGGAAACATCGTGCAAGATTTGGACATATCATTGACCGCCATTTTTCTTTCCCCTCTCGGTTTTTGATTGTATATTTGCAAGCATGAAACGGACAGCAATCCTATCGGCGCTTATTCTCGCTGCCTTTATTCTGCCGGCGACGGCAACAGGCGAACACAACATCGACAACCTCGGAATGATGGCGGGGCTGTCGAACGGCTATGTCGTTTCTATCACACAAGACCCCACCGGATATATATGGGCAGCCACCGAAGACGGGCTCAACAGGTTTGACGGAAGCCGGTTCACTGCATTCCGGAAAGAAAACTCAGGGCTCGGCGCGAACGAATTCAACTGCGTGGCGCAGATTCCTTCCGACCCCGACCACCTCTGGATAGCCACCCAACGCAACGGAATATACCTCTACACGCACTCCACGGGTGAAATCACGCCCTTCGATGCCAAAGGAATCGACGACGGGGCGATAACTTCGATCACCCCTGCATCCGACAACGGGATATGGCTGACGAATTTCCATGCCGGAGTGCAATACTACAACCCCGCCACAGGCGAGGCGAGAATCTACAACCGCACCAATATCCCGGGACTTCCGCCACGCTTCTGGACCGCCGTGGAAAGTCCCGACGGATCGCTTTACGTGGGACATGAAAAAGGGGGCTTCAGCGTAATAGATACCATAAGACACAAAGCCGTGAACTACGTCCATACCGATGGAGTTCCGTCGATTCCCGGCAACCAGGTATATACGATATGCATCGATTCTTTCAACAACGTGTGGCTCGGCACCGACCTCGGGGCGGCTCTTTACAATCCGATGACCGAACGCATCATCCCGTTCGTACATAACGACAGCGACAACGGTTCGATAGCCGCCGGAAGGGTCAGGGATATAAAGCAGCTCGAAAACGGCGAAATCTGGTTCGCAACATCGCAGGGAGGAGTGAGTATCCTCGCCCCCCAATCAATCATGGAAGGGATGGATAACGCCAGATTCCGTACAATTCCGCCTACAGGGGCACCCAAAGGGACTTCAAACGCCTACGCCCGGACTATATTTCAGGATTCGTTCGGCAATGTTTGGATCGGCAATTACCGCACGGGCATAGACGTGATAAACCATATCGACCCTCCCATAATACGTGTGGATTACATGACGGAGCGCGACAACAGGCTTAACTACAAGCCGACATGGAGTTGCGACTATTCGCGCGAGGGCTCCCTCTGGATCGGCGGCGAGAATGAGATAGCAAGACTTAAAAACGGAAAAATCGACGTTATCCCTCTTCCGAAGTCGGCCACCGACGGCAAGACCTTCGTGAAAGCCATAAAGGCCGACAGCCGCGGAAGAATCTGGATAGGCACATACGACCGAGGCGCGATGATATACAATCCCGACTCCGGCTCGTTCACAGATGTCGAAGGTCTGCCGTCAGACGTGAGGACGTTTACGGAAGATATGCACGGCAACATCTGGACAGGCGCCGACGGCGGGGTCTTCATCTGTGAGAACGGCGCCGGAAAAGCAAAACGGGTTGACCGCATAAACCAAAAACTCTACGACCATGTAATCCAGTCGATAATCTTCGATAAAAAGGGAAATATCTGGATCGGAAGTTTCGGAAAAGGGATAGCGGTTTTCAACCGGGCGCTCGAATGTCTCACCCATCTTGAAGAGGCCACAGGGTTCCCTTCGAACGCAGTCAACGCCATGAAATGCGATTCCAAAGGGAGAATATGGATTGCCACCAGGACCGGCCTGCTGATAATACCCAATCCTGCCAAAGACATGTCGGGCTTCACGAAAGTGGAAGCCGCCGAAAGGCTCGGCATCTCACACGTGAAAGCCCTCGTTGAGGACAACTGCCAGCACATTTGGGCGAGCACAAACCTCGGGCTTGCCCGAATCGACAACGGAGGCGCCGACGCCACCCTTTATGAAATATCGGAATCGCTGCCTCTCCACACCTTTATGGAAAACGCCTCGGCGGCCGACTCGGCAGGCAACATTTATTTCGCCTCCGGCAACGGACTTTTCTCAATCACTCCGCAAATGCTGGAAAACCCCGTAAAAAATCTTCCGGTTTACGTCACAGGCTTCACTGTTTTCAAGGAGGGAGGCAACAGGAAAGAGAACGAAATAAACATTCCCGTACATTCCGACAGGATAACCCTCGGACATAATCAAAACACATTCAAGATTTCATTCAATATCCTCGACCATGCCATGACGCGCACCACCGATTTCGCATATAAAATGGACGGAATCGACAATGTCTGGATTGTGGCGGGGAACCGAACAGACGCGCTATTCCGCAATCTTGCACCCGGCACATACCGGTTTATGGTGAAACAACGTCAGAAAGGACACGAATGGAGCGAACCGGCAACAATCCTTACCATACGCATAAATCCTCCCCTATGGCTAACATGGTGGGCAAAAGCGATATATGCCGCCATAGGAGCCATACTGCTCGTAACAGGCATAATATTCTACAAAAACAGAATAAAGCTGAAACAAGAACTGATATCGCTGGAAGAAAACAGCCGCAACAAGCAGATGCTCAACGAAGAAAGGCTACGGTTCTATACCAACATAACGCATGAACTCCGCACCCCGCTCACCCTGATCTTGGGGCCTCTCGAAGACCTCGTGAGCGACCCTTCAATGCCGCCGCAACATTCGCTGAAACTGCAGATGATACGCGACAGTTCAATATCGCTGCTCAATATGATCAACGGAATCCTCGAATTCCGAAAAACCGAGACGCAAAACCGGCATCTGCACGTGAGGCGGGGAAATCTCCCCAACCTTATAAGGGAAATCGGGCTGCGGTTCAAAGAACTGAACCATAACCGCGACGTGGAAATCATTCTCGACATCGAAGACCTCGACAAGGAGATATTTTTCGACCCGGAAATGATAACCACCATAGTGAACAACCTCATGTCGAACGCAGTGAAATATACCGACAAAGGCACCATAACGCTATCTTGCCGCACCATAGAGGAAAACGGGACGAGATATACCGATATAGCCGTCGCCGACACAGGGCAAGGCATTTCGGAAGAGGGGTTAAAACATGTGTTCGAAAGATATTACCAGGCCGAAAGTTCCCATCAGACCTCCGGAACCGGAATAGGGCTCGCCCTCGTCAAGAACTTGGCGGAACTCCACCATGCCCTCATCAGCGTGGAATCGAAACCAGGGAAAGGGTCGGTGTTCACACTGCGCATAACCACCGACAACATCTATCCCGACGCCATACACGACGACGGCACCCAAACGCCGCTCGACAAAGAAGGCGCACACGACATGCCGGAAAAAACTTCGGATAAAATACGTGTGCTCGTGGTTGACGACAACCCGGAGATTATGGCATACATATCCCAGGCCCTTGCCTCCGAATTCGACGTGGAAGTAGCGAAAAACGGCATTGAAGGAATCCGTAAAGTGCAAGACAAAAACCCTGATATTGTCGTGTCAGACATCATGATGCCGGAAATGGACGGGATAGCCCTTTGCCGGATGATAAAAGACGATATCCAGACTTCACACATACCCGTGATTCTTCTTACGGCAAAAGACTCCATCACCGACAAGGAAGAGGGATATGCCGCCGGCGCCAATTCTTACCTCACGAAACCTTTCAGCGCCAAGCTCCTCACCACCAGAATCCACAATCTGCTGAGAGTCAGGAAGGCGATGGCGGAAAAACTGATGGACGGTTCCGACGGTTTTACCCCCCCCGATTTGGAAAATACTAATAATCAAAACGTTGAGCAACAGAATTCTTGCAACGAAGTCATAAAGCCGGAAAATGCATTGACCCAACTCGACCATCGTTTCGTAGAAAAACTCGTTGAGATTATCAACGACAACCTTACAAACAAAGACCTCAACGTAGCGTTTCTTTCCAATAAGCTTTGCATGAGCCCTTCCACGCTCTACCGGAAGCTTAATTCATTGATGGGGGTGTCAACCATCGAATTCATTCGCCGGGTAAGATTCGCAAGGGTGAAAGAACTGATTACGGAGGGCAAATTGTCGATTACCGAAATCGCACTTACCACAGGATTCGCGGGGCATTCGGTGTTTGCAAAAGCTTTCAAGAAGGAGTTTGGAATGTCGGCAACCGACTTCGCCAACATGATGAAGGGGCGTAAACGTGCAGATGCAGGAATTGCGCCGGAAGTATCCGATAAAAATAAATAAAAACCTAAAAATACCGTTCATATCATGAAACATCCCATCAATATCACGAAGCATAACGACATGAGGATTTATAAAAATTTCATGGTCCTGGCAATGACCTTGGCGTTTTCTCTGACGGCGGCTGCACTATGCGACACACGTCTCGTCAAAGCGGGCGACGGCTATAGCCGCACGTCGGTCAACACCGCCGTCTTCCGGGGGAGTTCCGTAATTTCCCACGGAAAGCAACAGTATATATCCTTCTACGACGAAGACGGCTACGTGGTGCTTGGAAAAAGAAAAACCGGCGACAAGAAATGGACTCTCCATAAAACGCAGTATAAAGGCAACATTGCCGACGCCCACAACGTGATCAGCATCGGAGTGGATGGCGACGGCTACATCCACGCTTCTTTCGACCATCACGGCAACCCGCTCCGTTATGCACGCTCCGTAGCTCCGGGTTCCCTCGAATTGGGCGAACTTATGCCGATGACAGGCGCCCACGACGAAAAAGACGTGACGTATCCGGAATTTTACACCATGCCGGGAGGCGACCTTATCTTCGCCTACCGTTCGGGACGCTCCGGACAAGGCAACCTCGTGCTCAACCGCTATTCGGTGAAAGATAAGAAATGGAACCGCGTCCACGACATCCTGATCGACGGCGAGGGACAGCGCAACGCATATTGGCAGATGTATGTTGACCCTTCCGGAATCATGCACCTTTCGTGGGTATGGCGCGAAACATGGATGGTGGAGACTAACCACGACCTATGCTATGCCCGCTCGAAAGACGGAGGAAAGACATGGGAACGCAGCGACGGAACAAAATACGCACTCCCCATCACCATGGAGTCTGCCGAAGTGGCATGGGCCATTCCCCAGAAATCGGAGCTGATAAACCAGACCAGCATGACCGCCGACTCGAAAGGACACCCCTATATAGCCACATATTGGAGAGACGCCGACAGCACTGTGCCGCAATACCGCCTCGTCTGGCATGACGGCAACGAATGGAAGATGAACACCGTGGGCGAACGCAAGCAGCCGTTCTCCCTTGCCGGGGGAGGGACTAAGATGATTCCAATCTCACGCCCGAGAATAGCCTGCGACGGCAAAAAGGCCTACTATATATTCCGTGATGCCGAACGTGGCAGCAAGGTGAGCGTAGCCTACACTCCGGAAATCGGGAAAAGCGGATGGACGGTTTCCGATGTCACCGACTTCGCCGTAGATGCATGGGAACCGTCGTTCGACACCAACCTTTGGAACAACCGCCGCAAACTCCACGTCTATGTGCAGACCGCACACCAGGGCGACGGCGAGAAAGTGGCGGATGCTTCGGAGTCTTCATCGCCGGTGTATGTCCTCGAAATCGACTGACAGAATTTGCGAATCAACAACCCGGGGGCCGCGCATTTGTGCGGCTTCCTTTTTTTTATTACTTTTGCAACATGTAACAAAATCCATAAATTTTACGACTAATGAACCTTAAATCAGTCATCAGGAAGCTCCTTTGCCTGGCGGTGGCTACGTCTGCGGCAACATTCGGAGCATCGGCAGCAGGCCGAATCTTCAAACTCGACAACGTTGATTGCACGGTATATCTCCCCGACCCGTCGATGGCAACGGGCCGCGCGGTGGTAATCCTTCCCGGAGGAGGATATTCGCACCATGCCATGGAGCACGAAGGCCATCAGTGGGCGCCTTTCTTCAACCAGCAGGGCATCGCCGTGGCCGTCCTGAAATACCGTCTTCCCAACGGTGACCGCAGCATACCTATGAACGACGTGAAATCCACCTTCCGCACCATGCGCGACAGCGCCGCCAACTGGAAAATCAACCCCGCCGACATCGGAATCATGGGGTCGTCGGCAGGAGGACACCTCGCATCGACAATAGCCACCCATACCGACGGCGTGGAAAAACCTGATTTCCAGATTCTCTTCTACCCTGTCGTGTCGCTCGACCCTGCAATCACCCATGCAGGCACACGCACCGGATTCCTCGGCAAGAACCCCATACTCGGCGACCAGGAAGAGTTTTCAAATGCCAATGTGGTGGATGCCGGCACACCCCCTGCCATAATCTTCCACAGCAACGACGACAAAGCCGTGCATCCGATGAACTCCATCGGCTACTACACCGCCCTCCAGAAAGCCGGCGTGCCCGCCGCCCTCCACATCTATCCGGTCGGGGGCCACGGCTGGGGCTACCGCTCTTCGTTCCCCTACCACGACCAAGTGCTCGACGAACTCCGCGCCTGGCTCCGCCTCCTCCCCTCCCCCAAGCAATAACCCGCCATCCTTCCCATCCCCTGAAAGGATAAGCACATATGAAAAAGCCTCGACATGTGGAAATCACCGTGTCGAGGCTTTCGTTGCGTTGTCTTACCAGGACTCAGAATTATGAATAACTGCGAATGAGGATGAATTAAATTGTCAGTATATATCAATGAGTTAGCGCGATTTTAAATGTTAATAAATTCATAGGTATTTATCTCAACGCACTTTTGGTTGTGCAAAAACGTTATACTTGCACAACGGTATTTTGAAATGCACAACCACCTATGGAAAGAATAACTATCTATCTCCGCACGACCAGGACGAGCGGCAAAATAAGACTTCGTTTCCGGCTTACGGAGGGTCGGGAAGTCCAGCTCTTTCACAAGAGTAATATCGAGGCTGATTTGGCGGACTTGAAAAAGTTTGACATGGATGGCTCGTTGAAACCGCGTGTCAGCCTCTATAACGAGGACTTGCGTATTGCGATTACACGCGAGATTGATGCAATGCACGAGGCGTATAAACAACTGAAAGAGGAATGTCCTGAATTTGATGCAACCGACTTTGAAGCGAGAATTGACATGGTTCTCAATCCGGAGAAATATAACATAGTCAAGACCGAGGAAACCGAAACACTGCTGGCACGTTTCGACCGCTACATTAACGGTCTGAAAACATACGGCACCGTCAGTGAGGGCAGAGCCAAGATTTACAAGATTGTATGGGATAAGCTCTCACGTTATCTTATCATCTTCAAGAAATCACGCTATACACCGGAACAGTTCACTCCGGAAGATATATTGGCATTCCGGGAGTTCGTAATCAACGAATACAAGTATGTCGATAAGCATAAGGCGATTTATGGCAGCCTGCAAAAGATTTCCATACCGACCAAGCAAGCGAGCATCAACACGGCATCGGCAAAACTTCGGGCATTACAGGCTTTCTTCAATGAACTGGAGGAGAATGACGAGATTTTGAAATCTCCTTTCAGACGCCTCACTAAGAAAAGGAGGAACGAGGCACTAAGGGAACAGTATGACGACCCATTCTTTCTCCGTTATGAGGAAGTTCAACTGATAATGGCTGCAGATGTGCCCGACAGCCTGAAGGAAACCAAAGATGCCTTTCTTCTTCAGTGCGCTCTCGGCTGTCGTATCGGAGACTTTATGAAGTTATCGATGTCGAATGTTGCAGTTACAGATGACGGCATTCCTTACGTTCAATATCTGCCCAAGAAAACCATGAAGACGCAGAATGACCGCAGGGAAAAGAAAACGCCATTGATGCTGTTTGCGTTGGAAATCGTCAAACGCTCCGGTTTCAAATTTGGTGTCCTCAAATATGCCTCCGGCAAAAGCGGATACAATGCCAAGATTAAGAAGCTGCTTGAGCATTGTAGGATTGATCGCCTTGTCAATCAGTATGATGAGGCGACAGGCACAATGAACCGAGTGCCGCTGCATTCCGTAGGCAGTAGCAAGCTCTGCCGCAAGACCCACATAGACATCGCCAACAAAGCACAGGTTAACATGTATGCCACCGGACTGCATGAGGTAGGTAGCAGCGCAGTAGAGCACTATTCCATGCTCGAAATCCGTGATTTGTTCATGCTCCTCTGCGCCGCCTTCAATCAACCTCGATACCGGGTTGATAAGCAACTGAATGTATTGCCGGAAGAGAATGTCTTGGAATAGAGAAATATCAACCTATAAGTTGCATTTTACAGATTATCTTCGTAACTTTGCACTCGGATAAATGTTTATATAGTATGAAGTTTGTACGGATAATCGACGGATTCGACCATCTTTGGGCTGTAAAAGCTCAGGATAAGGAAGCGGATGAACTCACCCTGTTGTTCCGAAACTGGACCAATGGCGAGTATCTTCTTGATTTCTTTATGGAAAATATGGAAGACCTCAAAAGTTATTTCCATATTGAACGACTCGATGAAGCCGTCAATGATACTTTTGAGGACGCCGAGGCTTTGCAGGAACTTGTTCTTGAAGTTCCCTATACGGAACATCTCGACGAGCTTTTCAAGCCACTTGACATCACCGACACACGCGCCCGTGAGTTAAGCCGCGAGAAAGCCCGCAACTGGAACCGTGACCGTCATGCAAGTTGGCTCCGTATCTACGCCATAAGGCTTGAACCGAATGTCTACATCGTAACCGGTGGAGCCATCAAGCTTACCCGGACGATGCAGGAACGTGAACATACGGCGCTCGAATTGCAGAAGCTCAATCGTTGCAAGGCGTTCCTTAAAGCCAACGGCGTATTCGATCAGGACAGTTTTGTTGAACTTACTAATGAATAATATTATGGCAAGCAAGGCAATTAAATTTTTGAAGGAACATCAGAGTGAAACCCCTTCGCGGTTCGCAGAAGAAGCCGCATGGCGCAAGGAAAATGCAGGTTGGCTCCGCTGGTCGCGTCAGCTTGCCGTAACCCTTATAGGCTATATGCAGGACAACGGCCTCAAGAGAGCCGACCTCGCCGCTCGCCTCGGTGTGAGCCCGCAATATGTGAGCAAACTCCTTTCAGGCACCGAAAACCTCAGCTTCAAGAGTGTAGCCAATATCGAGGATAAGCTCGGCATCTCCTGTTTTGCCATGGCATAACAAATTATGGCGAACCATTGATAGTAATAAAGGGTAGTTTCCCCATTAAAGAAATACTTCGCTTGCGCGAGCAACGATTTTAGGGATCGGTTTTGCCCGGTCGGAAAGAGCAGTCGAAAGGCCGCTCTTTTTTATTTTCATAGATTTAGGAGTGGATTACAAGTATTGAGATTCTGCCGGGACACAAGAATACCGCACAAAGTAAACACCGGAAATCCGGGGTCATACTTTGCAAGATTATGGTCTCCACACTCATCAATGAAGAGATAGTATTTCGATTTGTCCATCTTTCCCATTACCATATAAAATGTGAAGTTACAAAAAAAATTGCGAAGTATGCCCTCTATATCAAATATTTTCATTAACTTTGCTATCGGGTAGTCCTCGGACTGTCCACGACATTTTGAAACAAAGAGGCGTTATGTCTTCTGCTTGTACGGATAAAGCGTAGGAAACTTACATCCAAGTATATGCAAGAGAAAGTCATGACAGTCTCCATGCCATAAGGCGTGGAGCTGTTATTCCCACATCTTCATATACAGGTATTCCTACCACCTATTCGTAAAGGCGTGGCATAGCAGTCCACGCCTCTTTTGATTTTTTTAATTTATTTAGTAAGACATATGAACCAAATTGAAACTCTTGCTGATAATTTCTTAAAGGCATATTATGCCAATACAAGAGAGGAATATCAGACCTATGCAAAAAAATTAATTAGGCAACTCGAAAAAGACGAATGGCAGTTCAGGAAGATTGAAAACAACTATAATGTTGCTAAAGCATCATATTATCTGAATGTGCAAGACGATAATGATGAAATATCTACAGATACTAACTGTACCATATACAAACTCATGTATTATTGTCTTCTGAAGAATTACATCTCGTCTACTCAGAAGGGTGATCTAAACTCCCTCATAAAGGGTTCTAAACTCGCGTTGATTATATTGTGTGAACAAGCAGAATATTTCATGTATGGAATATTAACAGGAGAATTAGGATATATGCCTAATTACGCGCAAAAACACATCGGAGATCAGCTGAAACTATTTGGTGGAATTGTAAAGGAAATTGGTCAATCTATCTCCGATGAATTGAATGACTCCTTTATTAACCGACGATATTCTGAGATGGCATTCGAGCTAACACCACATTTCCCAACCGGAATAAATTTGGAATCGTATAAAACTGGTTGTATTTCCACGATAAAAAAAATCGCAAATGATTTGGAATCAAGATTCGTATATCCGGAAGAAGACGAATGGTGGTAAATAAAAATCTGGAATATGGGAATTTTTAATCGAAATAGAAAGCCACTTCCTCCATATGATACGTTGGCTATTGAGTATCGATATGCTCTTTACTTCTTGTTAGAGTATCTGACACATGCTGTCCCCTTAGTTGAAATGTTTTGGGCTTTTCAATATTTAGAAAAAGCGACAAAATATTTTGGTATAACCAAAAAGCAAATTGAAGAAGTACGAGCCTTTTATAACTCCTACGACAAAATCGTTGCATATATACAGGAGATAAAGAACCATCAGATATATGAATATATGATAAGCAACTGCTCGAATGTATTTATATTAATGGATGGTGGCGAAGAGCATAAAAGGTTAGGAGAACAAGCGTATAAATTATATGAGGAATTGGGATTTCCTTATGAAGAAGTGCGTAGTATTGTTAGAAAATATCAATATCGAACTGAAATATAAAAACGATGGCAACATTATTTTTTATATTAGCAATTCTTTTGGGAATTGTGGCATATAAGTGTTACGACAAAGCAAATAGGATTGAGAACGGATCTGATGGTTTTCATTCTCAAAAGAAACCCGTCTCCAGTGGTCAGCAAGAAATTTCACACAATTCTATCGAAGTGAAAGAGTTTAGGCCATCAGCCTCTGTTGTTCAAGATGATGATTCAGCTATAGAAAAAGTTGAACACTATACATCTTGGCATGATTATCAGACAAAGCATCCGTTACGAGCCAAAGAAATTAAATCATTGGGCATAGATTTATCATCTAAGACTGATGATGACGCAGCTGAATGGATTTTCGCCATAGAGACAACAGCACATGATTCGAATTGCAAAATTTCTGAACTTAAGAAAAAATACTTTGACGGTATAGAAAAACACAATCCATCAGATGCTGATTGGATTCTTATGGTTCCTGATTTAGTCGAGTTTTCCAAGAAAGAATCTCAGAAATATAATTTGAAAATTGGCAATACTGCCGCGGATATGATGCTCCTATTTATCTTAGATAAGATTAAGATAATTGAATCGAAATATGCTAACGCTCCCCATTTGACCAAGTCAGATCCTATGACACTACAAATGAGATTTATGCTCGAGAGCAATGACGATGTTTTGATGCTCCAAAAAGCGCATATTTATTTGAAAAATTACCCAATGACGGTGCAGAATAAGGCTTATAGAGATAATTGGCATAAACAGATGATGTCTCTTATTGATAAGAGAGTTTCTCCTTACGAAAGTCTCAAGGGAAATCCAATAGCGTATAAATTAGCTGTCAGTTCCGAGATATATAAGCTAACACACGATGAAATTCAGGAAGATATGCAAGAGGGATTAGTTGAGGAATTTAACGAACATCTACTTAGTTTCCATGAAGAAATGGAATTTATTTCAGAAAAAGCATCCGAAAAATATAAGATATAATTTTATATATGAATAAAATCAATTTGTTAATATTAACGCTATGCTGTATATTTTGTGTGGCATGTAATACAGACGAGCCTTCCTCCCCATCAGACAATGAGCAGCACCAAAATGGAGGCGACTCTAACTCAAGCAGCAATACTTCTGAGGACAAATATTATTTTGAGTTAGACAGGCCAGCTTCAAGAGAAATTAAAACAGAAGCAGGGTCTACTCAGATATTTTTTTTAAGTGCAATCAGGAATACACCATTTCCGCATCCGGGAATATAACAGGTTTGAGACTTTCTCATACTTCTGGGAGAGGAAGTGGCTCCGTTACTGTATCATTTGATAAAGTCCAATATAAAGAAAGTGGATCGAACATTACTTGGAACGAAAGTGGTTACATCATCTTCACCGTGAAGGAAGGAAACAAAAGCAATTTTAGTGTAGTGAGAAAAGAATTTTATCTTGTGCGAAGAGGATCTAAAATGAAGGTATAACATAGGAACAATTTAGACAAAAGGGAGCCACAAGTTATTGCCTGTGGCTCCCGATTAGTTATCTAATTCCGAAACCTCTCTTGACAGACTGTTTTAGTGACTGCCATTGCTCTTTGAGCCATTGGAATATTCTTGTCCCGTTGATATGCAGATGGAACTTGTTATCAGATGGGTCGCGGATGAATTTGAATGTCGTTCCAGCCACAACTTCAATCTTTTCATTCTTATCTGTATAGTCCAGACTAACGTTTTTAGTAAGGT
>CABRKI010000003.1 GCA_902471455.1 uncultured Porphyromonadaceae bacterium
CTCTTCCGATCTCGTTGGCGTTGAGGTAGAGCCTGCCGTTGGCTGTTTTGTTTTCAAACGCTATAAGCGGCGATTCGAGGTCTTGAGGAAGGGCGTTTTCATTGCCGTCGGCGTCAACGTCGGTCACCACGGGCTGCATCATCCAGAATGTGAGCGACACGGCTTCCTGCAACGTTACGGAATTAAGCGGGTTGGACAATGTGGCATAGCCGCCGTTGATTTCGAGAACCTTTCCTTTGGTTTCGTCTTCCACCACCGCAGGAAGTGTGCCTCCCGGATTGGCATAAAGTTGCCACGTGGCGGGATCGATGGCATCGTCAGCTTCGAAGTCGTAAGAGGCGACGTTCTGAAGCGTGGGCACCACCTGGTTGCCGGCAGGCGGGTCTTGTTTGCCCCAGTCGTCGCACGAAGCTGCTGCCAGTATGAGCAAAGCCGCACAGGCAGACAGTGGCATCCGTTTTTCAGTCTTCATAATGATTTCAGGTTAGTTTTATATAATCGGTATTGGTTTAACAGGTTGTGATGTGCAATGAAAAAAGAGTTCATGGCAATCTCATCCGCAAAATTACCAAAGGGGAACGCCGTGAGGGTGGATTTTTCCGTAAAGTTGGTGGATAAATAACATATCCGTCAAAAAATACGTATTGTGCCGCCCCTTATTCGCGCCTATTCCTCTTTGAGAAGCGTGCTCGGGTTGATTCCGAAATGTTTGGTGAAGCAGCGGGTGAAATATTTGCTGTCGTTGAACCCAACCTCGAAAGCTATCTCCGAGATATTCATTGAGCGGGTTTTCCGGTTTTTCAGGAGGAGCTCATGTGCCATTTTAAGCCTGAATGAGCGCATGAACTGGTTGGGGCTTTCGCCCGTGAGGCTCTGCAGCTTCTTATTGAGCAGGCTCCGGCTCACCCCGAGGGCTTCGGCAAAGTCGGCTACCTCAAAATAGGAATTTCGGTAGTTGTCGCGCGCCACCTGCACCACCTTGTCGATAAATTTCTTGTCGCTGCTTTCCTCGTCGATGTGGAGGGCACCGGTGTCCATTGAGCCGGCGAATTGCCGCTGGTAGCGGCGTTTGTTTTCGAGGATGTTTTCGATTCTGGCGAGGAGCATCTCTTCGTCGAAAGGCTTTAACAGATATTCGTCAACCCCGTTGCGATAGCTTTCGAGCCTTGCTTCGCCGGCTGTCTTGGCGGTGAGCATCAGGAAGGGGATGTGGGATATTGCGAAATTCTCTTTCACCTTGCGCGAGAGTTCGAGGCCGTCCATCACAGGCATCATGAGGTCGGAGATTATGAAATCCACGTGTTGCGAAAGCAGCAATTTTAGGGCTGCTTCCCCGTTCTCGGCTTCCACCACGTCGTAGCGGTCGGAAAGGATGGATCGCATGAACGCCCTCATGTCGCGGTTGTCTTCCACCACGAGGAGGGTTAACCTTTCACCCGGAGCCGATGCCGGGCCTTCTGCGCGCACGTGCGGGATGGCGGCGGGGATTTTTTCCGAAGACTGGTCGCCGAGTTCGGTTTCAGGCACGTTGAGGAGCACCCTGAACGAACAGCCTGCGCCACGGTTGTTGCGCACGCTGATTTTCCCTCCATACACTTCCACTATCTTGCGGCATAGATATAGCCCCACGCCGCTGTCGGCACATCCGATAAGCGGGAACTTTATCTGGCTCTTGCCCTGATAGAAACGGTCGAAAACCCTTTCGATGTCTTCTTCGTTTATGCCGTTGCCGGTGTCTGAAACGCAGAGGTAAAGGGTGTTTTCATATTCGCAGTTGCCAGAAGAGAAGAGGGAGGCATAGAGGGTTATGCGTCCTTTGTCGGGGGTGAATTTTATGGCGTTGCCGAGGAGGTTGTTGATGATTTTGCGCAGGGCTTCCTTGTCGAAACTGAATACGGGCGACGATAAATGGAACAGGGTGCGCAATTCGATGCCTCGTTCCTCGGCGTATGCTCTGAAAGGAGGGACGATTTCATCGATGAACTGGGAGAAGTCGGAAGGAGACCGCATTATGTCCATCTTTCCTGATTCCACTTTCCGGAAATCCATAAGCTGGTTGACGAGCGAAAGAAGATAGCGCGAATTCCTTTCCACGAAGTTAAGCTGCTCGATTACTTTTGGATTGGTGCTGAGTTTCAACGCACGCTCAATGGGGCCTATGATGAGGGTGATGGGCGTGCGGAACTCATGGGTGATATTGGTGAAGAACGATATGCGGTCAACGGTCAGTTGCTGCACTTTCCGCGCCATTTCGGAGAGTTGGGCTTTCTGTTGGCTGATTTGCTCGTTTCGCAGTTTCAACTCTTCGTTTTGTTTCGCCAGTTCGCGGGCATGTTCCTCAATCTGGTCTTTCTGATGTGAAATTTCTTTTACGCCTTTGTCAACGGCTGAGCGCAGCTGGTTGCGTTGTCGCGTCAGGTCGCCCACCCTCCATCTGTAAATCGCCAAGACGGCGGCGACCGCCGCCAAAGCCATTAAAAGCAGGAACCACCATCTTTTGTAGAAATGCGGGATAATCTCGATGTCGAATTTCGAAACCGGGGCCGATGTGGCGGATTGGCCCGGGCTGACGTATTTCACCTCCAACGAGTAGGCACCGGGAGAAAGGTTGGTATATGCCACGCTGTTTCTTCCGACAGGGAGTTCTTTCCATTCGCTGTCAAATCCTTCCATGCGGTAGAGGAAATGACCTTGTTGTGTGGCGGCATAATCGAGCGAAGAAAACCCCACTTCAAACGATTTCTCATCTTCGTGTATGCCGCATCTTTCGCCGTGGACGGCGAAAGATTTTTCCCCGTTCACCGTAAGCGAAGTGAACACCACCGGGAACGGCCTGTTATGGCGCGACGTGTCGATCCCTTTGATTATAAGGAGACCGTCAACGCTTCCGAAAAGTATGTCGCCGTTGGCTTTCCTGAGCGAGGCGTTCCAATAGAATTGTTCGGTGTCGAGTCCGTTCCCTTTCCCGAAAGTCAGGAATGTTCCGTCGGGCTGCAGGCATGCCAGTCCGTGGTAGGTGGCGATCCAGACGTTGCCGTGCGGGTCTTCCGCTATGCCGTGGACCACGTCGTTGGGCAGTCCGTCGGAAGTGTTGTAGTTGACGAACTCTTCTTTTCCGTCTTTAAGAATGCGGCGGTAGATTCCGTTGCCGTTTGTGCCCACCCATATTGTGCCGTCGTGGGCGATTTCGAGGGCCGTTACCTTTTCCCTGACTTCCGTTTCCGGATGGTCGAGTTTAAACGTATGGCGTATGACCTTGAAATTGTTGGAATAGTCGCGTTTAAGGTCGATTTCCACGAGCCCGTCGAGCCCTCCCATCCACAGTTTGCCGTCGGGCGAGATGGCTGAAGCCACGCTCCCTTTAAAATCGGCGGCATCGGGAAAGGGGGTTGTGAGGATTCCAGATTCGAGGTAATATACGTAGATTCCCGAACTTGCGCCTATCCACACGGCATTGTTGAGGGGGTCGTAGATGAGGGATCCGATATAGTCGAGCTTATGGCTGCCGTCGGATGTGGATATGTGGCGTGCGACCACGTGCGAGGGGTTGCCTCGTTCAAGCACATTGATTCCGCCGCCCCAGGTGCCTGCCCAGAGTTGTCCGTTCCTGTCGGCGGTAATGGCGCTGACGGAGTTGTGCGAGAGGGTGCCCGATTCCATGGTGAAATGGAGAAAGGCATTGTGTCGCCCGTTTTGGCTTCGGTTCAGCCCCCCCTCCACGGTGCCTATCCAGAGGGTGCCGTCGTTGTCTTCATATATGGCGTTGACAGGATTCGCCGAAAGCGATTCGTGGCGCGAGGGGTCGTGGCGCAGGGTTTCCGTATGGATTGTTTTCGGGGAGAAGATGTTGATGCCGCCCCCTTCGGTGCCTACCCAAAGATGACGGTCTAACGAAAGGAGGCAGTTGATGAAATTGTTGTTGAGTCCGTTGAGGTTCGGGCGTATGTCGGATGCCTTGAGATGATGGAATGAGTCGGTATGTTCGTCGTAGATGTTAAGTCCGTTGAGCGACCCCGCCACCAGTTTCCCCTCGGGGCCGACGGCGAGGGCGTTGATGAAGTTCTGTGAGAGGGCGCCTTCGATGCCGGGGATACCGTGATAGACCGCCACGTCGCCGTTGCGTGTGTCCGACCGGTAAAGTCCCACTTCGGTGGCTATCCATACGAACGGCCCGCATGTGATGAAGTCGGAGACGAACACGTCAGGCTCCAACATGAGTCCGGCGACTGCCGGCGTTGCTGTGATTTTCCCGGGTGCATAGTCGAGTCTGCAGATGGAGCCGTTGAGCGGGGTCCATACCCCGTCGCCGCTTTTTCCTGCCGGTTTGATGGCTGACGCGGCATGAGGCCCCCTGCAGTTGTGGGGAAGGCTTGCCGCCGAAGCCACCGCGCCGTTGGCGTCGAGTTGGAGGCATACGATTTCTTTCATGTTGCGGATCCACACCAGATTGCCGTTTTCCGGCGAAGTGTAGATATATCCGGCCGGTATTGAAGATATCCGCTTAAAGGCCCCGGTGGGGTCTGCGGGCATGACGGAAGCCATCTTGTCGAGGTCTATAACGTCGATGCCCCCGTCGTTTGCCACCCATAGGCGGCGGAATCCGTCTTCCGCCACTTTTCTGACGAAGGGACTTTTTATATATCGGTCGATGGAATTGGGCATGAAGTTGACAAACTCGTAGCCGTCATAGCGGGCGAGGGAGCCTGAAGTGGCTATCCATATAAACCCTCGGGAATCGCGGAAAAGGTCATCGACGAAGTTGTGTTTCAGCCCTTCGTTCATGGTTATGCAGTTAAGGGAGAACCTCTCCGAGGGGGGAGGGGTTGCGGCGGCAGCCCATATAGATGGCGAAAGGCAGAGGGCCGCCAAAAGAATGAAGAGCCTATTGAGTTTCATTTAAGTTAGATCGGTTTGTTCGTCGATTCGTTAAAATCGGTTGATAGTGCAAATATAACTCATATTTGCCTGTGTTTGGCATGTTGGGACCGTTAAATGCGGATTTTTACACCAAATATGTTCAAATGTCCACTTTCGGGAGGCTCCTCGATGTGATATTGTAGGTTTTTGTTACATTTTTTGCACCCCGTTCTCATAAATGATGCCTATCTTTGCATGTTGCAAAACCTGTTATATCGTAGGGACAGGCTGTATATGGAAATAAAGGAACGTGATTAAACGTGCCGGAGGCACGTCCCTACTTAATATTATGCAACCATGCTATATAATCCGTAATACACATACCGATGAAGAACCTTTTTCATTATGCCGCCTTTATTGTGGCGATGATGCTACCCTCGACCGTATCCGCATTCTCTCCCAAACCGTCGCCCAACCCTTGGAAAGACGACTATTCGCATTGTGTCGCCATGAAAGACTGGAAACAGTGGGGCACTTATAACGTGCATGACCCTTCATGCCGGAAAGTGGGCGACACTTATTATATGTATTCCACAGATGCCATTTATCGTGAAAACCGTGAGGAAGCGAAAGCCGGCGGAGTGCCGCTCGGATTTATCCAGATGCGGAGTTCCAAGGACCTCGTAAACTGGGATTTCATAGGATGGGTTTTCCCCGACATTCCTGTGGAAGCCGTGGAATGGGTGCGTTCGCATTCCGGGGGGAAAGGGGCCACAAATATATGGGCGCCCTATATGGTGGATTGTGGCAACGGCACTTTCCGCCTGTATTATTGTGTGTCGGCTTTCGGAAAAAACACTTCCTATATAGGGGTGGCGGAAGCTTCGTCGCCGGCGGGTCCGTGGACCGATAAAGGGGCGGTGGTGCGCACCGACAGGAATTCGAAGATGAATGCAATCGACCCCTCGGTCACTACCGACATCGCCGGCCGACAGTGGATGCATTACGGGTCTTATTTCGGCGGACTGTATTGCGTGGAGCTGAATCCGGCCGACGGAAAGACCGTCAACCCCGGCGACCAAGGGCATCTTGTGGCGCGTCGTGCAAACTGGCGTAAGGACAACCTTGAGGCTCCCGAAATAATGCAGAACCTGAGAAACGGCAAATATTATCTTTTCCAGAGTTACGACCCGTTGATGACCTCTTATAACGTGAGGGTGGGGCGTTCGGACCGTGCGGAAGGCCCTTTCCTTGACTTCAACGGCAGGAACATAGCCGACACCACCAACAATTTCCCCATACTTACCGCCCCTTACAGGTTCGAGGGTCATCCCGGATGGGTCGGCACCGCCCATTGCAGCGTGTTCGACGACGGCAGGGGTCGTTGGTTCATGGCGCATCAGGGAAGATACGGCAAGAACCCCGGGATGATGGACCTGCATGTTCGTGAGGTGTTTTTCACGGCAGACGGATGGCCGGTGGTTTCGCCGGAGAGGTATGCCGGGGGGACACCGATGGCGTTTGAGGGCGCCGACCTTGCGGGGGAATGGGAAATCGTGAGGGTCGTGGAGCCGCGTGCGGAACGAGAGCTTGAGGCGGGCCAGATTCTTTGGGGCGAGGGCGACTTGCGCGACGGGGAATGGAACGACTCGTTTTCTGTGACTTTCGATGCGGCTGGAAGCGTGATTCCCAAATGTGATAAAGAGGGGAAAAAGCCGGAGCCGGGGAGTTGGCTTTTCGATGCCGGCAGCCAGACGCTGTGTCTGACCGTAGGCGGAGAGAAGATTTCGGGACTTATCGTGCATGCGGGCCACGACTGGGAACGCGAGGCGGATACGGTGCTTTTTACAGGACTCGACTCCACGGGGCGGTCAGTGTGGGGTAAGCGAGTGAAATGACGATTTGCGAAAACCGATGGTTTTGATTACTTTTGCAAAACCATCGGGCCTTTGCGGGCGCGATGGCACGATAACAAACATAACATAAAGCGGCGTGTAAGGCGCGTCGGTTTCACTAACCTAAATCATGACAAAGGAAAAGTCGTCGTTGGTTGCCAGGCAATATCTGGTGCCTTTCATTCTCGTCACCTCTCTCTTCTTCATCTGGGGATTCGCACGTTCCATCCTCGATGTTCTCAACAAGCATTTTCAAGAAACGATGGATATCACCATCGCGAGGTCGTCGATGGTGCAGGCCACCACTTATATTGGTTATTTCCTCATGGCGATTCCTGCAGGCCTTTTCCTTACCCGTTTCGGCTATCGCAAAGGGGTAGTGCTCGGGCTTCTGCTGTTCGCCCTCGGTGCATTCCTTTTCCTGCCATGCGAAGCCACGGGGTCGTTCAACTTTTACCTCATAGCGCTTTTCATCATAGGGTGCGGACTGGTGGTGCTTGAAACCGCCGCCAACCCTTACGTAACTGAACTCGGCGACCGCGCCACAGGTGCAAGCCGGTTGAATCTCGCGCAGTCGTTCAACGGATTGGGATGCATACTCGCCCCGGGGCTTGTGGCTCCCCTCATCTTCACGGAGAGCGGGGAGAGCAACCTTTCTTTGCCCTATACGGTGATGGGTGCGGCAGTGGTTCTCGTGGCGTTGCTTTTCTGCCGGGTGAGGTTGCCGGAAATCGGTGGCGACTCTACGATGCCCGAAAGCAAGACGGGCGCGACACTTGCCTCGCTTCTCCGCAACCGCAGGTTTATGATGGGCGTAGGGGCGTTGTTTTTCTATGAGATTTCGGAAATATCCATCAACAGTCTTTTCATAAATTATGTGACTTATGACGGTTGGCTCGACGCACGCACGGCAGCGGTGGTGCTTTCCATCGGAGGGTTGGGACTGTTCATGTGTGCGAGGGTGATAGGAAGTGCGGTGATGAGCCGTGTGGCTGCGGAGAAGGTGCTTTTGGTTTGCGCAGTGATGACCGTTTTAGGGTCATTCCTTGTGACGTGCAACTTAGGACTCCTTTCCAAAATCGGCTTGTTCTCTTGCTATGCCTTCGAAGCGATAATGTTCCCGACGATATTCGCCATATCCGTAAGGGGACTCGGCGACTCTACGAAACTCGCTTCGTCGCTTCTGATGATGACTCCGTTGGGAGGTGCCGTAGGCACGTTGCTGATGGGTATGGTGGCGGATGCCGCAACAATGTCGGCCTCCTTCATCGTCCCCTGCATAGGCTACTGCTTCGTGCTCCTCTACGCCTCCCTCGCCTCCCGCCGAAAGTAAGATTCTATTGACAGGAGCACGGGAGCAATTTTGTTGACAGGAGCACAGTAGCAACAGGAGAAAATCACTCTCTCCCACTTAGCAAGTTGTTGAGTAGAAATTAAACCCCTCTGCGAACTTTGCGGCTTTGCGTGCGATTCCTTACCCATAGCATTGCGCGACGCGATGGCAAGCGAAGGAGTTTGCGAGAGAAGAATCCGAGAAAGTAATGTGTGGAAGAATTCACGCAAAGGCGCGGAGAGCGCAAAGTTTTTTCGCTAAGGAATTCATAATCTCCTGTTTCTCCTGTTCACCTGTCTTTTTTATTGACAGGAGTACAGTAGCAACAGGATAAAAGACAGTTCTCTCAGTTGCTAATTTGTTGGCTAAAAAATAATTTCCTCTGCGAACTTCGCGGCTTTGCGTGCGATACTTTACCCATCTCATTGCGCGATACGTGAAGGAAATGTGTGGTGAAAAACTCACGCAAAGGCGCGGATTGCGCAAAGTTTTTCGCTAAGGAATTCATAATCTCCTGTTTCTCCTGTTCACCTGTCTTTTTATTGACAGTAGCACAGAAGGTATTTTTATTGACAGGAGCACGGGAGCAACAGGAGAATTTTTATTGATAAGAACACAAGGGAAAAGACAGTTCTCTCAGTTGCTAAATCATCTCTTATAAAGAAATTTCCTTTGCGAACTTTGCGGCTCTGCGTGCGATACTTTACCCATCTCCTTGCGCGAGGCGATGGCAAGCGAAGGAGTTTGCGAGAGAAGAATCCGAGAAAGTAATGTGTGGAAAAGTTCACGCAAAGGCGCGGAGAGTGCAAAGTTTTTCGCTAAGGATTGCATAATCTCCTGTTTCTCCTGTTCACCTGTCTTTTTTGACATTAGCACAGTAGAAACATGTGGAATTTTATTGACAGTAGCACAGTGGCAACAGGAGAGAGATAGTATCTTATTCTTTTTGCAATAATATTGTTGCAAAGGGCGTTGTATGATTGAGATAAGACACAAATTATTCGGGCATCTCATGCTTGTGCAATCAAACATGCCGGAGGCATGTCCCTACATTTAGAATTGCGCAATATCTTTATGTTTGGCTTATAAATTATATGGATTTATGGAATTGAGCGCAGAAATAATCAAAGAAATTGCCGTTGTTTTTACGCTTTTAGCGGCGTTTTCCCCCGTATGTGCGCAGAATTATGATCGGACTATTGCGAAAGTCCGGTTGTTGGAGAACGGACAATGGAGTCGCTATTGGAGAGACATAGAAAAAGATGTTGCAAAAGGTAAAATAAAGATAGACGATGATTTGACTGTTAATCAGGTTGAACGGTTACATAAAGAGAGAATTATGTCTCTTGGTAATAATGGAATTGTGCTTACAGGATTTGCAAAAAGTAAATCGAGAAATATTAGCAAGGCATTGGCATTGAAGAATGTCGTGGTAAATTATGCAACGAACGCATACTTGAATTTATTTCCAAGGATTATAGACAGCAACAATCTGGCGATAGATGAAAGTGAAAATAGAAAATTCGAGATGGAAAAATTTCAAAATGCTTATCTGAGGGAGGTGGAAAAAAGAATAGAGGATATAATTCAGTTATCATACGGTATGACACGCAATCTCGGCGATGGTATGCATGAAAGGATATTGGTGTTTTTGTTGGACGAGGGAAAAGCGGTAGAAGAACGTCTTGTGGCGTTTGACCAAGCCATAGAGGGTGTTAAGTTTGACGAACGATGCATAGAAAAGATGCGGGAAGCGGTGAAAGTGCCTGTAGATATGTAGGGATTGTCTTTTTATTGACAGAAGCACAGTGGCAACAGGAGAAAGACAGTTCTCTCGGTAGCTAATTTGTTGGTTAAAAAATAATTCCCTCTGCGTACTTCGTGGCTTTGCGTGCGGCTACTTATCAATAGTATTGCGCGATACGTGAAGGAAATGTGTGGTGAAAAACTCACGCAAAGGCGCGGAGAGCGCAAAGTTTTTCGCTAAGGAATTCATAATCTCCTGTTTCTCCTGTTTCTCCTGTTCACCTGTCTTTTTTATTGACAGGAGCACAGTAGCAACAGGGGGAGTTTTATTGACAGTAGCACAGTGGCAACAGGAGAATTTCTCCATGTAGGGACGTGCCTTTGGCACGTGGCAGTGTGGAATGTGTGGGTAATCGTGCGATGACATTCCTGTATGTACCGGCAGACCTTATTGCGAGATGAGGTGGAGGAGGATTGATTCCCCGCCGGAGTGGGGATAAGGTATGAGAAGGAGTGCGGCGGCGAGTGCGGCGAAAATTATCACTATTATGGCGATTCCCCATCTTACGAGCGACGGGGGGATTTCACCTAACAGTCCGCGCACTTTTTCGCTCCGTTCCTCCGGCGACATGTCGTGTATTTCTTCTTTTTCCATAGCGGTTTTTGTTCAGGTTCCGAGTTCTAGTTGGTTCTTGACGAGGTTGTAGTATGCCCCGCGCGAGGCTATAAGCGCGTCGTGGGTGCCTGTCTCCACCACTTTCCCCGCGTCGATGACCACGATGTTGTCGGCGTTCCTGACGGTCGAAAGCCTGTGGGCCACGACCACGACGGTCCGCCCTTTGTAGAATTTGTCGAGGTTCCCCACGATTTCGCGTTCGTTCCTTGCATCGAGCGAGTTCGTGGCCTCGTCGAGGAAAATGAAGTCGGGGTCGCGATAGACGGCACGCGCTATGAGCACCCTCTGCCTCTGCCCCTGGCTCAGCCCGACGCCGTCGCGTCCTATCTTGGTGTCGTAGCGCAGTGGCAGCGACATCACGAAGTCGTGGATGCAAGCTATGCGTGCCGCCTCTTCAAGGCGTGGGCGGTCAACCGGTCCGTCATTGACGGCTATGTTTCGCTCTATCGACTCCGAGAAAATCACCCCGTCCTGCATGACGACCCCGCATCTGCTTCGCCACCACCTGAGGCTGTATCCTGAAATGTCATGCCCTGCAATCCTGATTTCACCCTTATAGGGGGGATAATAGCCGAGCATCAGCTTTATGAGTGTTGTTTTGCCGCTCCCCGAGGCCCCGACGATTGCGGTGACCTTCCCTTCGGGGATTTCAAGGGAAACGTCGGAAAGGGTGTCGACCGCTGCGTGTGGGTCGTATTTGAAAGAAACGCCGCGCAGGGAGATGGCCTTTTCTCCGGAGAAACTGCACAGGGGACCGCTTGCCGGCTCCTCGTCACGGCCTCCGTGTATCTCGTTGATACGTTCGAGCGAGATGCGCACGTCCTGCAGCGAGTAAATGAACCCCATGAACTGCTCCACGGGAGAGTTCAGCTGCCCTACGATGTATTGCACGGCGAGCATGGCGCCGAGCGTCATTTCCCCGTTGATTACGGCGGTTGCGGCAAACACCGTTATGAGTATGTTCTTCACCTCGTTTATGAAAATTGAGCCGGCCTCCTGCGTCTGCTGGAGTTTCAGCGATTTCATCTGCACTGCAAAAAGGTCGGCCTGGGTGTCCTCCCACTCCCATCTGCGCCTCCTCTCGCACTGCTGCAGCTTTATTTCCTGCATCGATGTTATGAACTGGTATGTGCGGTTCTGGTTTTCGGCCTGGCGTTCGAAGAGTTCGTAGTCGAGCACCTTGCGTCGGTTGAGGAAAGTGGCGATCCAGGCTCCGTATGCCAATGTGCCGGCGATGAAGACCGCGAACACGAGCGGGTCGTACACGAGGAGGACTGCTCCGAAGATAAAGAAACTGAGGACCGAAAAAAGGATTCCGAGCACCTGTCCCGTCAGGAACGACTGCACCCTCGAATGGTCGCCCATGCGCTGCAGGAGGTCGCCGGTAAGTTTGGTGTCGAAGAACGCCATCGGTAGCCTGAGCAGTTTTATGAAGAAGTCGCTTACGAGCGAAATGTTGATCCTCATGGATATGTGGAGGAGGAGCCACCGTCGAATGAAATCGGTGGCGGTGCGCCCCGTCACTATCATAAGCTCCCCGAGCAGCACGAGCCAGATGAAGCCGATGTCTTCGTGGCGGATGCCGACATCCACAATCGACTGCGTAAGGAACGGCATCACGAGCTGCAGGAGGCATCCGAGGAGCAACCCGAGGAAAATCTGGAGGAAATAACGGCGGTACTGGCGCAGGTAGCGCATCAGGAAACGGAAAGAACGCCGTTCTCCCGCGCCGGACTCGACGGTTTTGCCAAAATCCGGTGTCTTCTCGAAAAAGGTGGCTATCCCTTTCCGTTCCGGACCGTCGTGTATGCTTCCCCAATGGGATATAAACTCGTCGTGACTGTATGATGTCAGACCCTTGGCGGGGTCCGCGATATGGAAGCGTTTACCATTTCCGGAGATTTCATAAAGCACCACGAAATGTTTCTGGTCCCAATGCAGGATGCAGGGAAGCGGAGACTGCATAAGGGAAACGGCGGTCACTCTCGCCGAAACGGTTTCAAGCCCTATTTTCTTTGCTGCGTCGGATATGCCGAGGAGCGACACGCCTTCCGTTGTCGGATGACACATCGAGGAAAGGAACGACAGGGAATAATCCTTACCGAAATGCCGGCAGACCATTGACAATGCGGCGACACCGCACTCCATCGCATCCTTTTGTTTTACGAAGCGGAAACGTGACATTTACGCTATTTCAATATGGCTGAGTTGGCATTTCCGATGGCTTCGATTTCATCGCTTCGGCGGGTTTTCTTTCCGTAGCCCAGGGAATATGAAACGGAGATGGAGAACGACCTGTGGTAGGCGGTCGAGAAGTTCTCGGTCAGCGAATCGTAGGGCCCGCAGACGGTGGCCATGTCATAATAGCGGAATGACGAATTGAAGAAATTGTTGGCCCTTGCCGAAAAATAAAAGTTGCGGTAAGCCCAGCCTGCGCCTATCGAGTAATATTCCGGCACGTCCATCCTGTAGTTTTCCGTCATGACGGAGTAACTTTTGCGGAAAGTTGCCGACAGCTGTACCCTTCCCACGTACAGCTGGGCGTATGCGTTGAGGCAGAAGTCGTTGCGATGCCGGTGGTACATTCCCGATTGCGCGTAATGATGGTAGGCAGGCGAGGCCTGGAGCATCAGCCTGTCGTTGAAGGCACTCCATGTGGCGTTGACGGCGGCTGAAAAATCGGTGAATGCCCCGTCGTTGAGGTAGCTCCTCACCATAACCGGCCTCCCGTCATGGCGCGAGGCGGTGAAATCGAACACCGTGGGGTTGTGGAAATGCTCCACCCTCGTGGAGGCCGCCAATGCGAGGTTGTCGGCGGCTGCCAGGTTGTAAGAGAGGGAGGCGGCGGTAAAAGAGTAGTCAGACAAGTCGGGGTTGCCCTTCAATGCGTCGATTTCGTTGTTATAGACGGTGGCTGGCGACTTTGTTGGCGCCCCGTCGGCGAATGTGGAGAATTCGGCCGAAAGCCTCAGAAAATTGCGGTCGTCGATGGTGTAGGCAGCGGTCGTGTAGAAATGGGGCAACCATTCATTGTACCGCCGCCCGTTGAGGGAGGTTGACTGATAGCTGACCCAGCTGTTGAACCTCCAGTTGAAGCGGTTGAAATTGAGGCGTGTGTTGACGCCTGCGGAGACGTACCACTCCTTCTGCCGTATGTCGGAATCGGTGGAGCCCCTGTAATCCACACGGTTGTCGTTATACCCTCCCATGACGAGCGCACCTATGGAGTGCCGGCCTATTGATTTCGTCAGGTCGGCGCGTAGCCTGGTCTGGAGCGCGTCTTCGCTTATGCGGTTTTCTATCCTCGTGTCGGCAGGGTTGAGGTATGAATCGTTGCGGTCGATGTGGTAATAGTTGAGGAAGGGCGAAACCGACATCGAGAAGCTGCGGGGGAGGACGAAATAGTATTGTCCCGACCATTCCGCCCCCTTGTTTTCGGAATCGGAAGAGCTTTCGAATGCGGAGGAGGGGTAGGATGGTGATGAAAATGCCACTGTGCCTTTTTTCCATGAATCCGGGATGCGCGTCATGCTGACACCTGCGGTGTTGGATATGATCATGCTTCCGTTTTCGTATTTGGCGCGGAAAGATACGTTAGGCGTGAGCGTCTTATTGAACTGTGACGTGGTCCCCGCTTTGCGTTCCACCTCACCTTCGGGGAAGTCATACACGGTGCGCGACGAATAGCCGTCGTGTCGTGAACGCGAGTAGTCGAATGCCGCCGAAAGGTCGTAGGTCATGTCCTTGTGGGTCAGTTTGGAATAAATGGAATAGCTTCCTTTTTCATCGACGAACCCCTGGAACGCGTACGCCTTGGAGTATCCTCCGGTTTCGTATTTCACGAGGATGTAGTTGAGCGCGACGTTTGCTCCGTTGAACCTCGGGTCGGAAGGGGAGTGGAGCAGTTCGATGCGGGCTATGTCCTGCGGCCTGACGTTGCGCACCTCCGCTTTGGAGGCGGCCGCACTGTCGATGAAAAGCGCCACGGCATCGCCGGAAATCGTGGAGACGTCATCGTTCACCGGGTCGATGTGCAGTTCCGACACCCCCATGTTCCTGACCACCCCGATTCCGCCGTCGGCATAATCCTTGTCCCTTTTGGTGGGGAAGAGGATGGCGTTGCCGTTTTCGCGCACAATGCTCTTCGACTTTACCACCACTTCCCCGAGGGTGGTGCCGGCGTCTTCGAGGACGATTTCAATGGAGGTGTCCGTATTGTCCACGGGTGTGCAGCAGGTGCGGAAACCTATTGCCGCCACTTTTATCATCAACGGGATGTCAGGAACCGTCGCTGAGAAATGGCCGATGCTGTCGCACCTCGTGCCGGCCGTGAAAACGGAGTCGGGCAACGACAGGAAAGCGACGTTGGCGTATTCCACCGGGTTTCCGGCAGGGTCTTTCACGTTTCCTTCCACCTGACGGGCGAAAGAAAGTCCCGCGAAGAAAAATAGGAATACGGATAAAATCAAACCTTTCATGAAATAAGTAACCATTTTATAGTAAAATGAACTATAGCTTTAAGGCTCTTCCTTCTTTCGCAGGCCTTTCAGAGGCAAGCAGTAAGGCCTTCTCCAGATTGGAATCTAATTTAAGAGGGGAACAATAATCAAACGATGCCCCTTCGTGAATATTGCGATACCGTAGATTGCCGCACCCTCCATCGCAAATGGGAAAGATTTTACAATCCTTGCATTTGTCATCAAAGGGATTCAATTCATTCATATATGACATAAGGGTTGTGTAGTTCCTTCTGTCATCATCCATGATGCTCCCTATTATTTTATCCGGGTCACTTACATCATTCCAGCATTTGTATAATTCTCCTTCAGGACCGATTATAAAAGATCTGCTTTTTTGAATCATACAACCTTTTCCGGAGAAGCGGGGCATAAAGTCCACGTTAATTCCTTCATCCGAAAAGATTTTGTATAAATCGAGTAATTCATTGCTTGAGTACGAATTATGGCACAGACTACATTTGTCAGCGGTGTCTTCCCTGATAATTCCTGGATAAACAAATATATTCTTTTGCCATGTATCCTGATTATATAAACGATAAATATCGATAAAATCGTGATAGTTGGTTTTATTGATGTTCACCCTGAGGGAAATCCTTATTTCGGGAAGCCGTTTTGCCAGATTCTCAATATTCTTTGTTATTGTTTTGAATGTAGGTTCATTTGTAAGACGGAGACTTCTCGTTTTATTATGGTTGGATTCTATTCCGTCAAGGGTTATTTGAATCCTATCCATTTTACTTCTCTCCATAAATGCAATGGCCTTTTCATTTAAAAGATAGCCGTTTGAGACCATCGTGTGGGAGTTAACGGTTTTTGAAGTTTCGTTTATAATCCTGTCATAAATGCGTTCAATTTCATTTAATATTAACAGCGGTTCTCCGCCATACCAAGTAAGATTGAGTTTGTCGATGTCCTCTTGATTGTTAATGTATTCGATTATTTTATCTTCAACTTCCTTAGAAATAGATTTGGGATTTTTTTTAGGTTCAAAGCAATACGGGCAGTCAAAATTACATCCTGTTGTCGGTGCAATCATTATAGTGAAGGCATCCGGTGAGTATGCCGAGTTCAGAAATTGGACTTTGGCATCATAAAAATAATCATTTTGTTCGGTTGGATTTATTAAAATCTTACGATTCTTTAACTCGAATAGAATATCATCCGGTAGTTTATGCCAGTCTCTATCTGTTAATATAAAGTAAAATTCTTTTGAAATCTCAGAAAAAAAACCTGATTGCGAATTATAGATGTAATATTTTTGTCTATTGCTGAATATGTGAGTATATCTTGATTTAATAAGCATATAATCGTTAGTTTAATTGGTTAAAAATAAGGGTGTGTCAAATTCGGATTTGTCTTAAACGAGAGAATACAATGCTATTGTCATGCCTTTGATAATAAAAAAATTAAAAGACTTATGCAAATATGTATTTCTACTATGATTATTTGACACACCCTTATTTCGAAGTCATTTAGTTTCGAGGAGGATTGTCTGGTACGGTGATAGGACCTTTATGATAGGTGGCACCTGCATCACATTTACAGTCATCTGAACTACACGTATAGGAGCTACCTGCTCCATGACAAATACATGACATTGTAGAAGCTCCACCGCGAACGGAAGAAAGCATCTCATCGGGCATAACGCCTTCGTCAATGACATTTAAAAAAAATTTGTTCATATCTGAAAAATTTTTAGGTGAAAACTTAGGGTTAATTATCTCATCTTATCTGTGCGCACTGATAAGTTTTTCAAAAAATAGGTTGGATATTTTTTCAATACAGATTGAAATAGCCGGAGAGGGAAGAGGAGGGGAGGGTGAGGATGATTTGGTATTCTTCCGGCGGGAGGGTGGAGAGGGTAGTGACGAAGGACGTGTCGTCGGAGAAGACGTAGAGGGGCTGTCCAGCGGTATCGCGGATTTCGTATGCCGCGATTTTAGACATGTCGATTCCGTTTGTAAGGGTCATCGACTTGGTGTCGAAATCGACGGTAAGCATTACCGGATGCGGCGGGGTGCGTCGTCTGTATTCTCCCCGATTGTCATGATCCGTATCGGATTCACCGGCAGGGGGAGCCAAAGGAACTGTTATCGTTCCGGAGACGGCAAATATGTCAATCGGCTGTGTGAAGAGTGCCAAAGATATTGCCAAAAAGATTAGAATTCGTGTCATAGCGCAGGGTTTTAGATGTAACATTACTGACTATTAGGGTTGTCTGTCAAGTTTTGACACTGCAAATTTAATGAACCATCTCAATATTGTTGCAATAAGGTTGTGCGGTTTTTGTGCGGTTTTTATAAACCGCACAGCACCAGGTAAATATATGATGATATTTTATGATTAAAGGGCTCTGATTATGTTATCGACAATGGCGTTGGCGATTGATTCATCCACCATTTTTTTCCCCAATGCAATTCTGCGGGATGAGATGGCTCCTTTTGATTTGCACAGAAGCTTTGCCATATCCGATGCATTCACCCCGAATTTAATAAGTAGGGCTGTCCTCCATTCCAACTGACGGGGCGAACCTCCGATTAAAATGCTTAAGCGGTCTTTAAACTTAGGAGACACCTCGGCGACGGTTTTCTCAATACGGTCCCATAACGGGTCGGAATCGTCGAGAATTTTACCGTTCTTTATCATGTCTTGGAGTTTATGGAAAGGTTCGGATTCCAGGATTACAGGAGGAATGGGTATATGGGTCGATTTGGCCAGTTCCAACATTTCTATCCGGAACTTTTTTCTTATTTTTTCTGTTTCTGCCGTCGGGTTGTCGGAAATGAGAGCTACGTGTAGATTGGTTGAATCGTTTGTAGCCGAGACAAGTTCCTGTGCCGGTGCTTTTTCGGATTCCAAATCATGTTGCCCGGATTTTGCGTCAGCGTTTCCGGAGATTTCTTTGTCATTGATTTCCGGAGTAGATTCTTTTACAATTTCTTTGATGAGTTTATATTTTTCGATTTGCTTAACTAATTTTACAATCTTCCGGTGTTGCAGCAATTCCCTTAACAGAATAACCAACACAAGACAGACTATAGCAATTATGCAGTATAAGACGATGTCCCAAAGTTCCCTCTTCTCCTGTTGCGCCTTTTCCTTGTCCTTGACGTGTTTCCGATAATTATATTTCGAGGTCTGGTTAATGGTCTGGATGCGGTCATATTTATACAGATGTTGTTCCATTACTTCTCGGTATTTTATGACGTATTCCACAATGGTGTCAACAGGCATTTTCTCTCGGATGCCCGGTGAGAGCAATATTTTGAAACCGTTTTTGCGGTTGGTTTCATCATTATTGAAAGCGAGGTCGCGGGCATACATATAAGCCGTGTCGAGGATCCCGGCCCTGTAATAGATGTCGCAGGCGTATGACAATGATACATTCCTATGTATAGGGGCCGCATTCTCCACGGTGCCGCGTACATATTTAAGAGCTTCGTGGATGTCTCCCTTTTTACGCATCACGCCGGCAAGGAATGTGCGCACGTGTGCTTGTATTTTCGGATCGTCGCTTAAATCGACGATGCTTTCCAATATGCTTTGTGCCTTGTCAAGGCTGTCGAGGCTTGTATAGATTGCTCCGAGGAGTTGTGAATCATAAATAAGGTTGTAGGCATTCTTTTCCAGGGAATCAATGCGGAGTGATTCTTTAAGGTATGGAATGGCTTGGTGGTAGAGTCTAAGTTCATCAAGTGTCCAGCCAAGATGGCCTATTATCAAACCCCGCAGATGAAGATTGTCGGGAGTGTCGGGGAGTGCGTCGAGCGATTGTTGGTAGTAGTCGATGGAAGTGGGGTAGTCACCCATGTCGTTATATACGCGTCCGGCATAGAAAAGCACCTCCGGATAGAGGGGATTCCCGGGGTCGGTTTCGTAAAAGCGTACAGCCTTCAGAATCAGAGAATCGGAGGTATGCCTGACGTAAGCCTTGTCGCGGGCTTTCGTGAGGAGGAAGATGTAGAGGCTCTTGTCGGCGTCGGAAAGGCGCGTCGTGTCGATGGCGGCGAGGCTGTCGATGGCAGCCTGCGGCAGGGAGTCAACGGTAGCGGCGATGCGTGCAAGGCGCGCGTCGTGCCGTCCCCCGCATTGGCAGAGGAAGCAAAGCAAAAAAGCGATTGCAATAGCGGAATATATAAATTGTCTCATAGGGTGGATGATTAAAATCGCGGACAGATTGGTAAACCTGCCCGCGATTCTGTGTCGGAGTGCATGGCGGGGGCCACGCGACGGGTTTTAATCAGAGCTTGGCCTTGATGGCAGCGGTCTCTTTTTCATAGCCGGGCTTTTCGAGGAGGGCGAACATGTTTTTCTTGTAAGCCTCCACGCCGGGCTGGTTGAAGGGGTTCACACCGAGGATATATCCGCTGATGCCGCAGGCTTTCTCGAAGAAATAGATGAGCTGGCCGAGGGCATGCTCGTCGAGCTTGTTGATTTCGATGCGGATGTTGGGCACACCGCCGTCAACGTGGGCTATCTTGGTGCCGAGTTCAGCCATCTTGTTGACCTCGTCGATGCGTTTCCCTGCGAGATAGTTGATTCCGTCGAGGTTGGCGGCGTCTTCCGGTATGCGGCGCGTGATGGCGGGTTCCTTCACGGAAAGCACGGTTTCGAAGATGGTGCGCTCCCCTTCCTGGATCCACTGGCCCATGGAGTGGAGGTCGGTCGTGAAGTCAACCGATGCAGGGAAGATTCCCTTGCCGTCCTTGCCTTCGCTCTCGCCGTAGAGCTGCTTCCACCACTCTGCGAAATAATGGAGCTTGGGATTGAAGTTGACGAGAATCTCGGTCTTCTTGCCGGCCTGATAGAGGGCGTTGCGCAGACGAGCGTAAACCTCGCTCGGGTTGTCTTCGCCTTCGTGTGCGGTGGTCTTCTCCATTTCTGCGGCGCCTGCCACGAGCTTGGCGATGTCGTGTCCGGCACATGCGATGGGAAGGAGACCTACGGGGGTGAGCACCGAGAAACGGCCGCCCACGTTGTCGGGGATTACGTAGGTTTCATACCCCTCCTGGGTGGCGAGGGTGCGGAGTGCGCCCTTCTTCTCGTCGGTCACAGCCACGATGAGGTCTTTGGCTGCCTCTTTACCGGCCTGCTTCTCCAGGAGTTCCTTGAGGATGCGGAAGGCGATGGCGGGTTCGGTGGTGGTGCCGCTCTTTGAGATGACGATGATGCCGAATTTCCTGCCGTCAAGAAGCTTTTCAAGTTCAGCCGTATATTCCTCGCCGATGTTCTGACCGGCATAGAGCACTTTCGGATTCTTGGGGGCCGGCGCATAGAAATCGGCGAATGAATCTGAAAGGGCGAAGTTGACAGCCTTGGCACCGAGATAGCTGCCGCCGATGCCTACGCAAACCACGAAGTCGCAGTTTTCGCGCAGACGCTCCGCAGTCTTGTTGATGCGGGCGATGAGGTCGGCGGAAATCGACGAGGGGAGGTTGAGCCATCCGAGGAAGTCGGCGCCTTCGCCGCTGCCCTCACGGAGTTTGGCCATTGCCTCTACGGCCTCGGCACGGTTGCCTTCATACTGTTTCTCTGCGAAATAAACAGCGTCTTGAATGTTGATTTCAATAGATTTCATTGTTTTATGTTTTAGGGATTCTAACTCTTTCATTTATAGACAACGCATCCGATATTTGTGCATTCCGTCTTGTTCAATCAAACATGCCGGAGGCATGTCCCTACATTCGTAATTGCGCAAATAAAAAGCGTTTTATCGATATAACATTCCGGGCATCGCGAAAGATGTGGCATCATATCCTCGGGAAGGTTAAAAAATGTCAGCAAAACGCATCCTGCACCGATTTGAAAGCCTGCCGGGGGTTGACGCCGCCATAGAGGATGGAATAGACGCATTCGAGGATGGGCATCGGGGCGCAGACCGTCTGCTCGTTGATTTCGTGGATGCAGCGGGTGCCGTAATACCCTTCGGCCACCATTTCCATTTCCATCTTTGCCGCCTTCACGCTATGGCCCTTCCCGATCATCGCGCCGAAATTGTGGTTGCGCGAGAAAAGGGAGTAGCACGTCACAAGGAGGTCGCCGAGATATGCCGACCGGTCGATGTCGCGCTCCATGGGGGCGATGGCGTCGATGAACCCTTTCATTTCCCTGACGGCATTGCATACGAGCATGGCCTTGAAATTGTCGCCGGCTTTCATTCCGCTTACCATGCCGGAGGCGATGGCATATACGTTTTTCAGCACGGCGGCATATTCTATTCCGGCCACGTCGCCCGACACGATGGTCTTCAGTTTCGGCCCGGCAATGGCCCGGCAGAAGAGGTGGCTTTTGGCGGTGTCGCAGCAGCCGATGGTGAGATGGCTCAGATGGTCGAGGGCCACCTCTTCGGCATGGCAGGGCCCCCCGATGACGAGGAGGTCGGAACCGGCACATCCGTAGCGGGATGCGAACCAGTCGGTGACAATCATGTTGTCGTCGGGCACGATCCCTTTCACTGCGGAGACGATGTTCTTGCCTGCGAGGGGCACCTCGATGCGCTGCGCCTCCCCCTTGAAATAAGGGGAGGGGATGGCCACCACCAAGGTGTCGGCCTCCGCCACGGCCTCGTTGATGTCGGAATGGAAGTCGATTCTCGCGGTGTCGAAGGTGACGTCGCTAAGATAGACGGGGTTGCGTCGGTATTTGATAAACTCCTCGATGCGCTCCTGCCGCCTGACATACCATCCGATGCGGTCGTTGTTGAGCATGAGCAGTTTGGCGAGGGCTGTGGCCCAGCTTCCCGCACCGATTACAGCTATCTTGCCGAGTCCTTCCATCATTCAGCTTCTTTCTCTTCTTCGTCTTTCGCCTGTTTCTTCTCGGGGCGCATCTGCGGGAAGAGAAGCACCTCCTGGATGGTGGATTGCCCGGTCATGAGCATGGCGAGACGGTCCATGCCGATGCCCATGCCCGACGTGGGGGGCATGCCGTATTCGAGGGCGCGGATAAAGTCGCCGTCGATAATCATGGCCTCGTCGTCGCCTTTGTCGGCAAGGCGCATCTGCTCTACGAAACGTTCATACTGGTCGATGGGGTCGTTGAGCTCGGAATATGCGTTGGCAAGCTCCTTGCCGTTGACCATAAGCTCGAAACGCTCCGTGAGACGCGGGTCGTTGCGGTGGCGTTTGGTGAGGGGCGACATCTCGATGGGATAGTCGATGATGAAAGTGGGCTGGATGTAGGTGCCTTCGCACTTTTCGCCGAAAATCTCGTCGATGAGCTTCCCTTTGCCGAACGATTCGTCAACCTCTATCCCTTCCTGTTTGCAGAATGCACGGAGCTCCTCTTCGCTCTTGCCGGTGATGTCGAACCCTGTCTTTTCGAGGATGGCCTGGGTCATGGTGACGCGGGGATAGGGGGCCTTGAACGAAATCACGTTGTCGCCCACCTGTACTTCAGTGGTGCCGTTGACGTCGAGACAAATCTTTTCGAGCATCTTCTCGGTGAAGGCCATCATCCAGTTGTAGTCCTTATAGGAGACGTAAATCTCCATGCAGGTGAACTCCGGATTGTGGGTGCGGTCCATACCTTCGTTGCGGAAGTTCTTGGAGAACTCATACACACCCTCGAACCCGCCTACAATAAGGCGTTTGAGGTAAAGCTCGTCGGCGATGCGGAGATAGAGGGGTATGTCGAGCGCGTTGTGATGGGTGATGAAGGGGCGTGCCGAAGCTCCGCCGGGAATGGCCTGGAGTATCGGGGTCTCCACTTCAAGATAGCCGTGGGAATTGAAATACTCGCGCATGGAGTTGAACATCTTCGTGCGTTTGATGAAGATGTCTTTTATCCCCTTGTTGACCACGAGGTCAACGTAACGCTGGCGGTAACGCTGCTCGGGGTCGGTGAAGGCGTCGTAAGCCTTGCCGTCTTTCATCTTCACCACGGGGAGGGGGCGGAGGCTCTTCGAAAGCACGGTTATTTCCTGGGCGTGGATGGAAATCTCACCCATCTGGGTGCGGAACACGTATCCCTTTACGCCTATGAAATCGCCGATGTCGAGGAGTTTCTTGAAGACAACGTTATACATGTCTTTGTCTTCGCCGGGGCAGAGGTCGTCGCGGCTTACATACACCTGTATGCGCCCTTCGGCGTCCTGAAGCTCCATGAAAGAGGCCTTGCCCATGATGCGGCGGCTCATAATGCGGCCCGCCACGGTCACCTCGCGTGGAGGTTCCTGGCCGTCAACGAATGTTTCCTTTATTTCAGCAGAATGTCCTGTGACTGTATATTCGGGCGCGGGATATGGTTCTATGCCACGGTCGCGCAGCGCCTGCATGCTGTTGCGGCGCACTATTTCCTGTTCGCTCAGTTCCTGATTTGCCATTTTTGCCTATTTATGGTTTTATAATGCAAAATTAACAAAAAAACGGTATATTCCCTAAATTTCAATCGGAAAAGGAGCGAGACAGATAGAGGCGCAGATGGTGTGCTATTTTGTAACGTCGTTCACCGGATTCCCTTCGATGAAAGCTTTGAGGTTGGCTACGGCTATCTGCATGAGGCGCTCCCTGGCTTCTTTCGACGCCCAGGCTATGTGGGGCGTGATGAAGGAATTGGGGGCGGAAAGGAGCGGATTGTCGGCGGCCGGAGGTTCCGACGAGAGGACGTCGGCACAGAAGGCCCCCAATTTCCCGTCGCGCAATGCGTCGGCCACCGCCTCTTCGTCGATGAGCGGGCCGCGCCCGGTGTTGATGAGGATTGCGCCCTGTTTCATCTTCGAGAGGGTCTGCCTGTTGATTAGTTTTTCCGTGGAGGGGGTGAGGGGGCAATGGAGGCTCACCACGTCAGACTCGGCGAAGATGGTGTCGAGGTCTGCCTTTGAAACGCCGTCGGGAAGATGCTCAGGTTCTTTCGATGTGAAGGCTATTACTTTCATGCCGAAAGCGAGTGCGATTTTCGCCACGGCCTGTCCGATGTGGCCGAGTCCGACGATTCCGAACGTTTTTCCGGCGAGTTCGGTGACGGGTGTGTCCCAATAGCAGAAATCGGGGTTGCGGCTCCAGCGTCCCTGGCGGTTTTCTTCGGCATAATGCTCCACCCGGTCGGTCACGTTGAGGAGGTAGGCGAAAACCATCTGCGCCACCGACATGGTGCTGTAGGCGGGTATGTTGGTCACGACGATTCCGAGTTGGCGCGCGGTGGCGGTATCCACCACGTTGTAGCCCGTGGCAAGCACGCCTACGTATTTTAGCTTCGGGAGCGCGCGGAGCGTTTCGCCGTCGAGTGCGGTCTTGTTTGTGAGGAGCGCTTCTGAGTCGGCGGAGCGGCCGATGACTTCCGAAGGGGCGGTGCGGTCATATACTTTCAGTTCGCCCAATGCGGCGATGCCGTCCCAGGAAAGGTCGCCGGGGTTCATGCCATATCCGTCAAGAATTGTGATTTTCATTTTGATGCAGCAAGTGTTAAGGTTATAAAATCTTCCACTCCGAGACGTTCGGGGCGGAGTGCCATGATGGGTTCTTTCATAATAGGGGAGTCGGCGGGGATAAGCCCGCCGAGGGAGTTGCGCAGGGTTTTGCGGCGCTGCCCGAATGCCGTTTTCACGACTGTCTTAAATAGTTTTTCATCGCATCCGAGCGATTCCCGGCTGTTGCGGGTGAGGCGGATTACCCCGCTCGTCACTTTCGGCGGTGGTGCGAAAACTCCCGGCGGCACGTTGAAGAGGTATTCACAGTCATACCACGCCTGGAGCAACACCGAAAGGATGCCATAGACCTTGGAACCGGGTTTGGAGCAAATCCTTTCCGCCACTTCTTTCTGCAGCATTCCTGCCACTACGGGTATCTGGTCCTTATAGTCGAGAACTTTGAAAAATATCTGGGAGGAAATGTTGTATGGGTAGTTGCCGATAAGGGCGAACTCGCCGCCGAAAAGTTGCTTGAGGTCCATTTTCAGGAAATCCCCTTCGATGACTTCAAGGTCGGGGAAAACGCGGCGGAGGAATTCTACGCTTTCCGTGTCGATTTCCACGGCTTTCACCACCCTGCCCGCGCTCATGAGGAACTGGGAGAGCACGCCCATGCCGGGGCCCACCTCAAGCACCGGGAGGTCGGCCCATTGCTTCGCACGGTCGGGGAGCTGGGTTTTTTCGATGGTTTCGGCGATGCGTTTCGCCACGTTGAGGTCGGTCAGGAAATGCTGTCCGAGGGCCTTTTTAGCTTTTACTTGTGTCATTGAAAAATCCTGGGTTGAAAGTAACTTATCTCCGCAGTCATCGTCTGCATCTTTCCGCAGCCATTCGCTGCATCTTTCCGCAATTCGATGCTGCATCTTACGGCTACTTGCTGCAAAGTTAGCGGCTACTTGCTGCAAAGGTAAGCATAATAATCCAACCAATCAACATTTCGCATCCCCGATTGGTTTTTGTTAACGATAGATGGCTTCACGATATCGGGTTTTGAACTGTGAAATCTGAAGTTTAATATGAAAATTCAACCCTGAATGATTTATTCATGAGTTGAAAAGGTCATCCATAGTTACTTCACTGTGAACGATACTGTGGTTTTTGCCGGAACCAATACCGAAAGTTGTCACAAATGTGTTTACCACTGATTTCTTTGTCTGTGTCTTTGTTTTGAAAAGCCAATTGCGATTTCTGACCTTTTCAGCATAATCTTTTGTGAGTCCATAAGGTTCCTGACTGAATTTCAATTCGCACAAGTGGATTATACGGTCAGCCCTCTCAATGATAAGGTCGATTTGCGCTCCCGGTGTCCCCGCTTCATCATCAGGCTTGCACCGCCATGTGGAGACGGCCGTCGCCATTCCTGAGACTCCGAGAGCCTTTTTAATCTGGGAGTGATGTTCCATGCATATAAGCTCGAAAGTCAGTCCCATCCATGACGATATGCTTCTTGAATCGATATGGTGAGTCCACCAGTTGTCGTCTTTTGCAAGATTGTTCTCTATGAATTTAAAATAGAACAAAGTGAAGTAATCCACCATTCGATAGATTGCTTCGGTCTTGCGGTTGCCGAATAGATTTGTTTTGTCGATGAAATTACATCGTTCGAGATTTTTCAAAACTCGCGTCAGAAATGCGCCGCTAAGTCGGGTCTTGGCGGAAATCTCATTCCTTGTAAGGCCGTTTCGGTTTTCCGCAAGAGCTTTTGCAACAGCGATGTAGGAATCGGCTCCGGGAAATATTGCGTTGTATAATTCATCGAATTCCTCTTTTAGTTGGCCGTTTTCGTTGAAGCAAAGAATGTCTATATTCTGGGCGAGACTTAACTGACTGTCAAGCATTTTAAGATAGAACGGGACGCCCCCGGTGAACATATAGCTCTGGAGAATCTGATATCTGTCCCATGAGAACGAGTTGGCAGCAAAATATTCCTCGGTTTCCTTAAGAGAGAAGGGTCTGATGTATATGCGGCTACGGATGCGATTATATAACCCTCCGCGGTTTTTAAGGAGCTTGTCTGTCATCCATGATGTTGCCGAACCGGTAGCTACAAGCAGGATATTTCGTCTGCCTACAGCCCATCCGTTCCAGAATGATTCAAGAGCTGTAATAAAATTCGACCTCTTTGTGTCCATCCATGGCATTTCATCAATGAAAATAACTATTCTGCGGTCGTTCCCAAGTGTTGACAGGTAATCTTCAAGAGCGTCGAAAGCCTGATACCAATCCGAAAAATGTAGTTGCGCCTTACCGCTATATATGTGAATGGCCCTGGCGAAAGCGTTGAGCTGCTCTCTTGTCCTCTTGTTGTGTCCTCCGACATATTTGAAATCATATTTCCCGTCAAAGAACTGTTCAATAAGGAACGTCTTTCCTATTCGTCTGCGTCCGCATACGGTTACAAACTCCGATTCATCAGAGTCAAGTGCCTTCTGGAGTTCCGTGCATTCTCGTTGTCGCGCTATTAGCTGTCTAACCATAGGTTTATCTTTTGTGCAAAGTTAGTGATAAGAATTGGAATAAATAAATTATTTACACGAAAAAATACCACCAGGATGTAAATAATATTCGGCATGGTACTGTTTCGTGTATTCAATTTTAGGGGGGATAAATTCATTATCATCCTCTATCGTTCATGATTTTAAAAAAATGTTTACAATGAAAGACAGAAAAGAAATTGGCAATGTCGTTTATTGATGAACTTTGAGGTCTTGATAGTATGCGGCGGAGGATTTGTTTTGTTGACGAGATAAAAATGGATGGAGAAAAAACTGCCGGAGGCAATAGGCTCTCCGGCAGGGGCTGTTGAAAAATGACAAATCTCTATGTTTTGTCTTTCCTTTTAATTTGAATCGCTATTTGCGTATTTTCACTGTCGTGCGTGGTGTGTGAAGTATGTATGTCCCTTTGGGGAGTGTCTCGATGTCTGATGCGGAGGCTTGGGAAATGACGAGGATACCTCGGAGATTATAGACGTCTGCCCTCGCGTTGGGGTCATTGAAAATAGAGTCGATTCCCGATTTGCCGAGTATCTGGAACGTCGCTTCAATTCCTGAGCCGTCGAGACTCTTCGCTTTGATTTGCGCGTTGCCTTCGCCTCTTATTTCCAAATAACCGTCTTGCGTAACGGTGGCAACCCTTTCATCGGACGATGACCATTCCACTCTTTTATCGGTAGCGTTCTCCGGAGTGAATTTCACGCCGAGGCGAATTCCGTTGCCAACCTCAAGGCTAAACCCATCGGCTGGAATTAACTCTCCGGTATCTGCATTTGTGATTTCAAGGCTTAACACGGGTATTACTATTACAGGGTCTTTCACAATGAATCTAATGGAAGCGTTGCAGCCTGAGCCGTCGAGAGCGGAGACCGTGATTACGGCTTCACCTGGAATATGAGGCGTGCAATTGGCTTGATAATCATCAGACGAATCTATAGATACTATTTCGGGATTGCTTGATGTCCATTTTAATTTAGTATATGACGCGTCAACAGGGTCTATAACTCTACTCAACCAAATATATTCACCGGGATATGTCTCCAAAGATTCTCCTTGCTCTATTGAAAGTGAGGATATTAATTTAGGGGTCCAGCTGTTGATCCAGGAACCATGCTCAGGCATCTCTTCTATTGTTGCAGACCCTTTTGAAATAACCTGGCAGTTTTTAAACGAGACGCTATTGCCTCCCGTTTCATTTAGGGTTGAATAAACTAAACGACCTATGGGGGCAGACTCTTCGATTGCATCGAGTTTGGGAGAAAAAACTATGAACCTCAGACGTTTTTCCCATTCGGAATCCTGCTTGATTACCGGAGTGCCGTAGATGGCATGCCCGGGGACAAGTTCATTATAAAGCATAGCATATTTCCCTGACTCGAATACTACATCGTTAGGAACCTGAATGTTAAAGAGTATTGCCGAGACACCTTCGGAAGACGGTTCTATTCCAAAATCTACGTATGTCAAAGACTTGTCCAAATCAGACTTCGGACCCTCGATATAAAGCCTGACATCGTCCATACCGCGTGTTCCACGGGTAGATGCACCGACAGATCCGCCAAAGTCTTCACCACTATCTTCCCAACCTCCTATGCCGACATTAAGGCCCGTGTCCTCAGTCAGTTTTTCGGAAAGGATGATATTGGCGAGGGCGTGAAGGTCGTTGTCATCTACATTGCCGGAGGCATTGACATCGTGCAGGGTCTTGTCGGTTTTACCTTCGTTTATCGCGTTGGCAAGCACTGCCATATCGGCAAGATTGACCTTACCGTCGTTGTTGAGGTCTCCCTTATAGCGTGTCGCCCCTGAAATGGAGCCGACAGTAAGCGACAATAGGCATATTATTGCTAAAAATCGGTTCATAATGATTGATTTTAGTTCCAGCCGCCGATTGAACCGCCGATTTCAATCTTGGTCTGGGTAGGATTCTTGCTCAATGTCACTACAAGGGTATGGCAGTAGCCCTGTTTGAAAGAGATTTTCCCCTCCATGAGGTAGCTTACGCCTTGGGAGACCACCTCGACCAGCGGACGGCGTGACTCGATGTTCTGCGGAACCACGATGGCTTGGAATTCGGTGTTCGAAATCTTACGGGCACGTATTGTGGAAGTCCCTGAATAAGAGTCTTTCGATACTCCTCCTGTTGCAAGGTTGATTGAAGCGGTTGCCACGGTGCTGTGGATATAGACTTCGCAATCTCCGGGAATTTCGCCTTCGAAATCCTCGCTCTTTTCAAGCTTTACAATCGCCTTGCTCATCCGGTGAGAGAAAGAGAGGCGTACGGGGTCGGCAGAAGCCTCCACGCCTTCCTTGCTGCTCCAAAGGAAATCGGAAGCGGCGTATCCTTCCGTGGCAGACTGGTCGGAAGCAACAGCAAAAGTGTAGTCTTCTGTGTCGTTGACTTTAGCGGCGTAGGGGTAGTAAGCATAGATGGTATGTTTTCCATTGTCCCAATATGTTTTGCGCGAAGATGTCCAGGCGGAACCGTTGAATGAGAACAGTTCGTTGTTAAGTTCGTTGCCGCCAAGCTGAAGCGACGCACCTTCCGCTACCATGTAAATGCCGATTTTGTCGTTGTTTTCAAAATTAGTATCGGTGGTACGCGATGCCCGGTCATAATCACAGATGAATGCGATTTCCTTTTCGTTATTGTTGACGGGAGCGTTGTCGGAGCTGCATGCCACCGGCATTACAGCGGCTCCTAAGAGGAGCAGATTGAGATATGATTTCATGATGATTAATATTTTTTCGATTTGATAATTCTTACGGGATGGTGCGTCGCCGATGCGGTGTAGCCATGTTGTTCATCAACCATTGCGGCTCTGCTCGACCCGGTGGTTCCCCATTTGTCGGAGTCGGCGGCATAAAATTTCTCCATTGTAAACTCTTCGCCGGAATAATCGAGTATTCGACGAACGATGTCCTGACGGCTGATTGCGTTGAAATAAGGGATACCGTAGTTCATACACGAATTGATTTCCGAATGGTAAACGCCTCGGGTCTTGCCGTAAGCACCTTCGAAGACATCGACTTTGTTGCTATAACGCGGATTGAAAATGAAATGGCTCCAGGGGACTTCAGCCATTTTACCGGAGAGTGATATGTTTTGATACCAACCCATATTTTGTTTGTCCATAATTTCACTTTTCTCATTACCGCTGATATATTTATTTGTCACGATTCGTTCTTCAGCAAGCTTGCCGAAAGCGTGGCCGCAGGCTTCGTGCTGGATGATGCCTCTTGTGTCCATAGGATAGACATCCCCACGGCAGCATATTGCAATAGGACTACCATACCAGGTAATGGTAGTTTCGCTGCCGTATTCGTCGGAATTGAGTGACATGATGATTAGTGACTGTTGCATCTTTTCGGCGACGAGCGGCGATTTGGCTACGGCATAGTCAAACACATAGTCGGCATCATCAGGCTGGAGATGGCCGTTGCCGTCGCAGTCTATTGTGTAGAGCGTGGTGAAACGGGTATTACGCCAAGTGTTGGCAGTGTTGATGCCGGATTCCTGCGAAAGACTTATACAGGCATAAACGTTGAAATAGTCGCGATAGGTGGTAAACGGTTCCACACCGAAGAAAGCCTCCATCTGCTCGTTGACAAGATCGAGATACTTGCCGGTGGATATTGCTTCTGCGTCGAATCCGTCGCCGAGGAAAAGGATGTCGATACCGTTGCCACGAGTGGCTCTCTGCAAGGTGATGCACTCGTCTTCTCCATATTGACAGTCATACTGGCTGACTTCGCATTTAGTCGTGAATTCAGTGCCTTTAAGCGAGAATTCCACATAATCGGCGCGGTTGCCCGAGCCTTTTGACAGTTCGTTGACAGTGAGAGTCAGTTCGGCTTTGCCGGTTCCCGATGTCTTGCTGATGTCGCACCAGTCCGGCTTGTGGGTAATTACCCATTCTCCTTCGCTATTGAGAATAAGCGTTTCCTGATGGCGGGTGGTGAGCGCACAGGCCGAGGCGGGCTGGCATACGAAATTGTAATGTTCGGAAATCCTTCCGATTTCTTTCCAGCCCTTGGCAGAACGATACGAGGCAACTGATTCTTTCGGCACTTCAAGCGAGACATTTACCGTTGAAATCCCGTCGAATGGGCTTACGGGAAATCGAATATCCCACCCAAGAACGGCATATCTGTCATCTTCAAGATATTTTATCAACGGAGGCGCGGGATTGTCGCATACTATTTTTGTCAAAGCATGGCATCCATAGAAAGCCGCCCCTCCGACCGATATAATGTCTTTATGGAGTTTTACTCCTGTGATAAGTCCGCAATCTTTAAACAGGTAATCATTTATACGTGCCACCTTTTTAGGAATTTCCATTTCCCCCCTGAGATAGCGACAATTCATAAAAGCACCGTCTCCGATATATTCCAGTCCTTCGGGAAAAAAGATACTGCTTATTTTAGTGTCAGAGAATGCGCGGTTATTGATTACCTTTAGAGATGAGGGTAATAACAATTCTCCTTTGAGGTCACAGCCATCAAAGGCATATTTCCCTATTTCTATCAAGTGTTCCGGCAAAACGAGAGTATTGAATTTGCAATTTCCAAAGGTATATGCATATATTTTTTTAATGTTGGAAGGTATAATAAGATTGCCTGTAAAAGAGTTCCCATAAAAAGCTCTTGCCCCAATTATTTCAATATTTTCAGGTATATTTAATTCTCCATTGAAATTATTAGCATCAAAAGCCGAATTGCCAATCACCTTGAGAGATTGAGGTAATATAAGTGATCCTGTAAATCTGCAATTACCAAAAGCGCCACTTTCGATATATTTTAATGTAGAAGGCAATGAAAGTTCACCAATGAGGTTATCGCAATATGAAAATGCACCTATATCAGTTCCCCATGCGGTTCCATCCTCTACAAATGGTTCTTCTCCAACTTTTTCTACACCTTCCGGTATTATAAGACTGCCGATTAAACCGGTGCGATAAAAAGCGGCACTCCCTATAATCTTTAAGTTATCAGGAAAAAGCACGTGAGAAAGAGTTTTTTTCTCATACATGGCTTTGGCGGGAATAACATTTTCTCTATTTCCATCCCAAACTGTAACCTCCGACAAGTTCAGGGATCTTAGAGCCGGACATTTTTCCCTCATATACTGGAAGTCGTTCTCATCGATTTCCCCTGTAAGTTTAAGTGCCGTAATGGTAGCCGTCGAATATCCGGTATTCTCTATAACTTCTTGAAGATTACCTTTATTCTCCACATTCACTGTAAGGTAATTCCTGACTATCCCGTCATGGAAATCCACATCGTCAATCCACACGGTTATAGCTTCATCTGTGAGTTTGAATTCATAGTCGCCTGATGCGGAACGTTTGTTAACCGTTATGGTAAATGTATGCAATTTACCTGACTGATAGGTTATGGCATTTCCTTTTACAAGATTATAACTCGTTCCATCGATGCTTACGGAAATAATATTCCCGGGGGCGACAGTCTGAGGCACGACGACCGCACGCCACTCTCCGTTATACCCGTATGGAGTCACGCTTATAGGATTATCATCTCCTGCCTTGACAGAACCATCTGACAAATTGACTGTGGCCGTCGGGACTATATTGGAAACGAGCACGTTTTTCTCCGATTCTCTCCATTCACCCTCTGCAAAGCCGGAGCCTTCCGTTAAAGTGACGCGTATTCCCGCCATAAGGTGGCGGAAAGTCAAGTCCACGCGAGAAGATGTTGGCATTGCTTTCTCAGCTTTTGCCCAAAGGAAGTCGCTTGCCTCATATCCTCCGGTGGAGGTTTCGTCGCCTGTCAGGTCCTGACGGCGGGAAATTGAAAACGGCACGGCCGAGGCATCGTCAATCGACGAACTGAAGGGATAATAGCCTATGATGTCGGCGGGAGTGGAGCTTGACGACCAATAGACGGTGGTTGCGCCGTTCCAGGTGTTGTTGGTCCCGTCAAACCGGAATCTTACGTTGCCGGCATGTATGTCGGCATCGGCAATCCCTTGCGGTGTGTCGTCGTTGTAGTCGAGCACATAAATCCCCATATTGTCTCCGTCCTCAAAACCTGCGTCCGAAGCTCGGGTTGCGGTAGGATATGCAGCGGAGATGCTTATTGGAAGTTTTTCGTCGTTACTGCCGGGAGTGTTCATTACATCCTCTGCGCACGATGTGAGTATCACAGAAAGCGACAGCGCAAATATATGTTTAAATGTCGGTTTCATCTTTTGACTCCTTTCTTACCATATTTGTAATTGGTTATCCTCACAGGCGCGTTGCCATGGCGTGACGGAGTGGTTATGTTGGTCGCCCCTGCACGGCTTGTGGTTGTAAAGTCACGGCCTACGGCACGGCTGTCTTTGGCATAAAAACTGTCGAGGTCAAACTTCTCTCCCGCAATTTTCATAATTCGCTGAACAATAAGCTGACGGCTCCACGTGGAGAAGTAGGGGACATTGTTGTTCATGCAGGAATTATATTCCGAACGATATACGCCACGCGAGTGGAAATAACCCCCCTCATAGATATCGACAATGTCGCCGTATTTAGGATTGAATATCAGATGAGTCCAAGGTGTCTCCTTATATTTACCGTTGAGCGATAAATTTAACCCGAAGCCTGTTGCTTGCTGTGACAAAAGTTCTCGCACATGCTTGCAACATTGACAACCACATTTTTGAATAAATGCAAGGTGATATATATATTCATCTGCAAGCCAACCGATACCGTGGCCGCCGGCTTCATGCTGCACAAGGCCTCTTGCATCGGAAGGATAGTCCAATGTGCTTTTGGTTACGACAGCACAGAATGTGTCGCTTCCTGTAAGATAAGTTTTTCCTTCATATATTTCGGTGTTGGCGACGAGTACACATCCGACATGTGGATTTGTGCCGCTGACAGTAGGAGGTATATTTTCAGTGCAATAATCTAAAGCCTCTTCCCAATTGGCGAATAACCGCTGTCCGCTCTTACTGCAACCATCACCTGTGGAAACTTGAAATTTAGTGTTTCTCCAACTATTGATGGACTCTATGCCGCTATCTTCCGACAACGGGATTGCCGTATATATATTAAAGTATTCACGGTATGTAGCGTAAGGTTCCACAGCAAAGAGGTATTCCATTTCCTGCTTCATATCTTCCAAATAACCACCTGAGGCAATATCGGCTGCATCATAACCGTCACCGATAAAAGCAAGGTTGACTCCGTTCCCTTTTGTAGCCGTTTGAAGTGTGAGATATTGGTCTTCATCATATTCATAGTCATACTGTCCGATGTTAATATGAGTCAAATAACCCTGAGCTCCTTTAAGGCGGAAAGTAATTTTTCCGAAACGGTCGGTCTCTCCGTGACTCATCTGATCGACTGTCAGATTTATTAAGGCTTTTTGAGAGCCAGAGGATTTATCGATATGACACCATGACGGACATTCTATCATCTCCCATTCAGCATCCGCATTAAGGATAATTTCCTTTTTACCTCCCTTGTTAAGCACATTGTATTTGGAGGGGCGGGCAACAAAGTTTCTATATGCGGTAATACGTTTGAATTCACGCCAACCGGGTGCATTGCGATAAGCCTCTACACTCTGTTCGGGGACTTCAACTGTAAAGTTATCTTTTTCAACTCCGATAAATGTATTTGCTGCTATTGTCGGAGGTTCTATTGCCTTACAATGGATATAAGTGAGGTTATAGCAGTGGCCAAAGGTATTTTCTCCTATACGTGTTAGTTTGGAAGGAAGTATGACCGCTTCGAGTTTCCCACATCTTAAAAAAGCACCATCGTCAATCATCTCGACTTTATCTGGAATGCTTAACGTGTCAGAAAGATTACTACATTCAGAACACATATCATTTGGAATAGATATAATTTGTGAAGGTAAAAGCAGATGCTTAATAAGGGCGCCCCTAAAGCACTGGCGCTCAAGGATCTCAACACTTTCTGGAATTTTAATATCACCCTTGCATTTTAGATTGACAAATGCACCTTCTTTAATTACAATGGGATTGTCTGGCCAAATAATACCATTGACATTCATTCCCGAGAAACCTGTTATAGAAGATATTTTTGACGGTATGGTGATATTGCCAATGATTCCTTCCATATTTCCAAATGCATCAGATCCAATAGATAAAAGATTTTCCGGCAAATGTAATTCGCCACTGAAATGTTTGCAATTGGCAAATGCTTCAGCTCCAATTTGAGTTAATCCGTTGGGCAATAACAATTGACCGGTAAAATCACAAAAAGAAAAGGCTCTCTCTCCAATTTTTTTTAAAGTGCTTGGAAGCGATAATTTTCCGGTTAAGTTATTATGAAAATTTACTTGTACTCCTTCTAACCCACTAAAACCTTCTCCCTCATTTTGGTTACTGAATGCCATATATCCGATTTCTTCCACCCCTTCGGGAATTTCGAGAGAGCCTGTTAAACCAGTCCCGTAAAAAGCGAACCCACCAATTGTTTTTGTTTTTTCTGATAAAATTACATTATGTAAATTATACATTGCAACAAAAGCATTATCTGGAATATTAATCAATTTGGATTTATATATAGAATATGTCTCAGACATGTTAAGTGCTTCCAAATTTTTTAAATTACTCCGAATATATTTAAAATCCTCAGACCTGATTCCTCCAACGATTTTTAAATTTATAATTTCTGCCGGATTAAGTTTCATTTCCGAGATAATATCGTTTAGATTCTTACCTTCAGGTATGTTTATAACGATGTATTCTTTAGCCTGACCGTTGTGGGAGGTCATATCGCTTTCCCATGCTGTGATTGATTCGTCAATCAGAGAGAACTCGAAATCTCCAGAAGGAGTAGTCTTTGAAACCTCAATAGTAAACTTATGCATTTTCGACGGCATAAAGGTCATGGCCGAATTCTTTACAAAATTATAAGTCTGCCCGTCAACTGTTATAGTAATAAGAGATTTGCCCGCATCAACGGTTTGAGGGATGACTATAGCGCGATAATTATCTTTATACGGATTGGCTATAATGTCGCTGTTATCTTTTTCACCGATTGGTTTTGACTCCCCTGTTGCAAGATTTATAAGGGCCTTGCGGTTGGTGTTTGAAATAATGACACTTTTATCAAATTTCGTCCATTCTCCCTCGGCAAATCCTCTACCTTCCAGTAATGTCACCTGTACGGAAGCAAGGATATGTTTGAATGTCATAGTGACGAGGGGAGTGGATGCTGTGATACCTGCCGTTTTTGCCCAAAGGAAATCTGATGCCTCATACGCTGACATACCTTTTTGTGACGATTCGGCGGACTGATTGCGTTCAACCGAGAAGGGATAAGCATTGACATCTGCTATTTCATCAATTTGAGGATAATAACCGTAAAAATCAACGGGTGTCTTGTCATCGGCAAAGTAAAGATTGCGGTCACCGGTCCATTTGTAGTTCTCTTCATCGAATGTAAAGTTTACGTTGTCTGCCAGATTGCCGTCTGACAATAATGTGCCGGGATTGCCGTCAGGCTTGAAATTTACGGCATAAATGCCTATGCGGTCGCCTCCGGTAAAACCGTTGTCATTGGCACGTGTCACGTTTGTCTGATCAATCTCGGCTTGAAGTCGGATTTCTTTCCGAGAGCCGTCGGCCGCTCCGGTCGAGACAACAGAATCATCGCTACATCCTGTAAGAATCAATGTTGCGGCAACGCCCGTTAAGAAGTATATATTAAATTGTTTCATTATTGCGGTAATTCAATTTTATCGTTTGCTATAAACTCCTCCAAAGAGGCGGGAAGTCCTGCACGGCGCATAATATGCTTATAGATAGCATACCGGGAGATGGTGTTGTAGTATGGAATCCAATTGCTCATCACGCTTTCCGGCTCGGAACGCCATACACCACGTATATGCCGATATCCACCTTCATACATATCTACCAATGAATTGTATCTCGGATTAAAAATGAATTGGGACCAGGGGACATCATTCATATTTCCCGATATGGTTACATTTTCAAATAACCCCTTTGCTTTCATACTTCGGTATGTATCTAAGGCAGAACATCCGGGACAAGTGCAACCTTTGATATTCTCAATATGTGAAATTGATTCATCGGCAAGACCGGCAAAAGCCTCACCTCCGGCATATCGCTGCACAAGACCACGGTTATCGTAAGGATATATGTCATCGGATATACCTATGCATGCAATCGAGCATTGGTCGTCGGTGCATATATAGCTGCTTCCTCTGAAAGTATTGTAGTTTGAAAGCATAATTATCAGTGCGTCGGATATATTGGAATTGTCGATATGTGAAGAGCAGCGTTTAATATACTCTTTAAGATTCCTTGTTAGGTTTGAGACAAAGGGACAATCTATATAAGGATAAGTAAATGAAAATTTAGTATCTCTCGGGGTGACTATATCCTCTGCCTGATTATCCACAGAAAGGGAGATAGTCGTGCTGACCGTGAACATATTGCGGTAGGTCTTATATGGCTCTATTGCAAAAAATTGTTCCATCGTCTCCCCCACCCTTTTCATATAATCACCGTTGATAATGGATTCTGCTCCGTAACCCTCTCCAACAATAAATATGGGTATGGCTTTCCCGGTTCCGGTTGCCGTTTGGAGAACGATTTCCTTGTCTTCCTCTTGCGCGAAATCATATTGATGCACGGTCAAGTAGTTGGTGTAGCCGCTTTCCTTGAGACGGAACAGAATTTTTCCTTCACGGTTGCCTGCCCCTTGAGGAAGGGGGTCGATTTTGACCGTGATTTCCTTTTTATAGTCGGCATGGTCAGGGGAGACGTGAATCCAATCCGGTTTTTCGGCTATATCCCAAGCTCCTTCGGCGCGAATGATTATTTCGCGTGTCAATCCCTTGTTGAGGCATTTGAATTCGGAGCGTGATAGGCTTAATTCATGGTGTGGCGTAATACTTGGGAAGGAACTCCAACCAGAAGCTCTACGATAGGCATCGACAGATTCCTCCGGCACTTCGACAACACAGTGTGCAAAATCTACATCTCGAAAGGCTGAACTTTTAAGTGTAGGTGGTTCTTTTGCAAGACATACAATTGTAGAAATGCCCGGACAACCGGCAAAAGCTTCCTCTCCGATAAATGTAACGTTTTTACCGATTTCCAAATATCTTAATTCTGGACATTCGATATTTGCAAGAGTTGCTATTTGTTCTATGTTATCTCCGATAGCCAATCGTTCAATATTAGTATTTGAAAAAGGACCGGTTTCATCCAAATATATTCCAGAAATACCACCAAATGAACTCATTCCTGTCGGAATTCTAATAGTTCCTTTAACATTAGTATAGCTAAAAGCATTCTTGCCAAGTGTTGAGATAGATTCCGGAAGAATAAGATCTCCTACAAATCCACAACCTTCAAAAGCTCTATTACCTATATTTACAAGATTCTTAGGGAATGATATTGGTGTAGAAAAACTTAATCCTGAAAAAGCGGATGCTCCTATAGAATTCACACCATCATGCAGCTTTAAATCGACGCCTCCTTTAAATCCCATATTGCAGAAAGTGGCAGAAGGTATTTCTTTTATGGATTGCGGTATTAAGATTTCACCATCCAAATTAGTTCCGCATCCACAGAAACATTCCTCTCCAATATATTCCAAATTTGCCGGGAGGGTAAAAGTGCCATAGGCATTTTTGACATCCATAAATGCCCTGAATCCTATGAACCTTAGGGTCTTATTGAAACGTAGTTCGATTAATGCTGAGGAGTGGGCAAATGCATTATCTTCAATCCTTTCAAGCTTATTTGGCAACATGATGGTAAAATTACCTTTAGTCTCACTAAAAGCATATTCACCTATTATTTTGACATTTTCAGGTATAATTATAGTTCCTGAAAGATAAGTATTAACAAAGCACCCATCTCCAAGTTCCATTAGATTTTCAGGCAACGTCGCCCGTCTTAATGTAATCTTATTATTAAATGCATAATTGGGGAAATAATCTCTTACTTTTTTTTCAATCCATTCTCCGTTTTCATTAAATTCACCAATTACGATATCAACCATCCTTGCCTCTTTGAGGTTGACGGCGGTGAGCATTGACATGTCTTCGCGCATGAAGCGGAAGTCCTCGTCAGTGAGTTGCCCGGTGATCTTGAGATTGCGGACGGTCTGATAGTCTGCTCCGGCTTTGGCAAGGCAGTCCTTGAGAGTGCCTGCTACGGGAACGTCAACTACGAGATATGAATTGGCTTCGAAGTCATGTGACGAATTGTCGGCAACCCAAGGAGTGATTGCTTCGTTGACAAGGGTGAGGCTATATCCGCCCGACTGTTGCTTTTTATCCACACGGATAGTGAACGTATGGAGTTTTCCGGCAGTATAGGCCATGCCACCTTGGCGGCTGTAGGAATAATTGTAGCCGTCGATTGTTATGCCGATTGTAGTCTTGCCGTCGGCAACCGCCTGCGGAACTACGACTGCGCGATATATGGCATCCCCATCGGGATTCATGACCACGTTGCGGTCAAATGAACCGGTGGCGGTGGCCTCTCCTGTAGATAAGTCGATTGCCGCCGTGCGGAGAGTGTTATCCACAGTCACTATGCGTGGCAGTTTTTCCCATTCGTCGCCGGTGAATCCGTCGCCCTTTTCAAGAGTAACCTTTACGCCGGCAAGGCGGTGGGTGAACGCAAGCGTTATTTTGGTGCCCGGCTCCACGCGTGTTGCCTTTGCCCAAAGGAAGTCGGAGGCTTCGTATGACCCCATTTCTCCCTCGCCTCCGGCAATGCTTTGGTCGGCACGTACCTCGAAATTATATGTCTTGACATCGCCGAGTCCGTTGTTGAAAGGATAGTAGCCATAGACGTCAGCCGGAGTCTGAGGGTCGCGCCAATATATGTCGGTGGCGGGAGTCCAACGGTTGGCATCCGCCCCGTAAGCGATAGCCACGTTGTTGATCTGATTGTCTGACAACGTCAACATTCCCGGTTCACCCGAAGAGTAATTGACCACAAAGGCTCCGAAACGGTCGCCGTCGGCAAATCCGCTCTCGTCCGCCCGTGTGGAATTGTCTTGCTCGATGTTCGCACTGAATTCAAATGCGAGCCTCCCCGCCACCGGCTTGTCGGGGTCGGAGAAATCGTCGGAGCAAGAGCAGGCGGCCGCCGCGAGGAGCGCCGATACGGCCAACGGGACCATGTCTTTGTAAAATAGATGATTCATTGTATTAGGTTTTTTGAATATTCGTTTGTCAGGTTGCGTGCGGGGTCCCGGATAGAGAGGTATAGCACAGGTGGAAACGTAAAGATTGTAATTGTTGCAATCTTTGTGTAAAGATAATAATAAAAAACGCTTACATCATGCTGTTTTTGCCATATAATTTCTTTATAATAAAACAATTAGGGATTACACTAATCGTGGTTTAGTGTAATCCCTAATTATTTCGAAATCAAGCCGGTTTAGCGGCGGATAACGGTCTTTATGATACGTCCGTCGGCAAAGTGGATGATATGCACTTCCGGAAGCGGCGAGACGGTGCCGAACAATAGTTAAGTGACGATGCCAAGGCGGATGGCCCTGGTTGTGGCTTCGGAGATTGTTTTCGCACACAGTTTCCTGAGTATGTTGCCCCAGTGGTATTCCACGGCCTTTTCGCTAAGGAACATGGCTCGCGAAATATCCTTGGTGCTTTCTCCGGCAGCTATACGGCGTATCACCTCGATATCTTTTTCGGACAATATCCCCTTTGTGTTCAGCACTTCGGAGCGGCGTTTCTCGAACGAACGGCTGATATAGCGGTGTCCGTCGGCCACTTCTTCCACGGCAAGCAAAAGTTCGTTGACGTTGTCGCCCTTGAGTACTATCCCTTCGACGTCGGCTTTCATTATTGTCGAGATGTTCCAGAGCTCTTCATGCATGGTATAGACGATGGCGGGTTTCTGTATTCCCTTTTCACGAATTTCCCTGATAAGTTCGAGGCCGTCAAACCCCTCGTTGAGCGAAAGGTCTATAACGAATATGTCGATTTGCGGCAGGTTTTCAGCAAGCGACAAAGCTTGTTGCGGAGTGGTGGCCTTGACCACCTTGTAGCCGTGGCGCGAGAGCACGCTCTGGATGCCCTCGAGCACTATGGGATGGTCGTCAACTACAAGAAGGGTTTTCATTGAATCTGTTGTATGGTGAGTTTGAATTTGTCGTTTTCGATGACGGCGGAAAGTGAGGCGTTGAGGATTGCCGCCCTCGCCCTCAATGTGCGCAGGGCAGGGGTTTCTTCAGCCGGAATGCTGTTGGGGTCAATATTGTTTTCCACACACAGGAAGAATTGTGAATCTCCGTCGAGGGTGATTCGTATTTCGCCGGGGACCCCATGCCTTGTGGCATTGCTTACGGCTTCCTGGATGATACGGTAGAGTTCATGGCTTTGTTCCGGGGAAAGCGAATCCCAATCGAACGACCCCTCGTCGGTTAAAACAATGCGGCTGTCGGTGTTTGAGGAATTGAATCTTGCGGTCATGTCGAGCAGGAGTGCGGTAAGCTGCTGTCTTGTGAACTGTGGCGGCAGCATTTCATGAGAGAGCGTACGTACCCTCTGGCATATTTCGGAAATCCTTACGGCGCAATCTTCCTTAGAAATATTGTCGATTTCCCATTGCAACCCTACGAGGCATCCGGCTATGTCGTCATGAAGTTCCCTCGCCATCCTTTCCCGTTCATGTTCAAGGCCGTGGATATATTCCATCTGACGTTTCTGCATCTCTTTTCGTTTCATTCTACGCCGCGAGGCGATGGCGGCCGCAGCGATTATCGCGGCAAGCAGAAGGCCGGCGGTGGCTGCAAGCATAAGAATCCATTTCTGATATGAAAGTCTCCGGATTTCCTCTTCTTTCTGGAATGTTTCGTATGAAACCTTGAGGTCAGACAATTCTTTTTCCATGTCGGAGCGGCGCGTGGTGTCGAGTGCTTCGTAGGCATTGCGCATCATCCCGAACGCTTCGCGGTCTTTGCCGAGCCTTTCAAGACACGTCGCTTTGTCGTAGAGTACTTTGGCGGGAATCTGGCCGTGTGTGCCGGTAGAATCCATCTCGCACAGGAATTTCCATTGGGAGGCGTAGTCTCCTTCCTTGGCTGAAAGTTCCGCGCGGGCTTTCAGCAACACCGACCTCTGTTGCAGGGTGGGCGGGAACCCTTTCACGGCATCTTCCCCAATCTGGATGGCGGCACGCGCCTGCGGAAGGGAATCGAGGTTGAGATAGCTGCTTATGAGGGGGGTGAGGAATTTTACGCGTGCGATAGGCGGGATTTCCTGAAGCATATCGACATAAGGGGAAAGCGAACGGATGGCTTCCGGATATTTTTCCTGTCGCACGAGGATGGCGCCGAGAGTGGAAGTGGCGGAGATGATGCACAGCGTGTCGTCCATCTCTTTGGCGAGGGCGATAGACCTCCTGCTGAAATCGGCGGCATCGTCCGGACGACCGATGTCGGTGTATAGTATTGCGAGATAGTCGGTGAGGGCTTGTTGCTGGTCGATGGCGTTTTCTTTATCGGCGAGGGTAAGGGCCTCTTTATAGCATTCGATGGTTTCGTCATATCTCAGCTTGCGTCGTAAGGCCACCCCTTTTGCCTGAAGTCCCTGGATGGTGGCATCGGAGATTCCGTTCTTTTTGCCGAAGTCGATAAGTGTGTCGGAATATATAAGCGCCTCATCCACACGGCCACTGTTCATCAATGCCACGTCTTTTTCTATCATGATATACCCTCTGAGGGTGTCGCCGATATTGGTGAGAGCCAATATGGAATCCGCCCTCGACAAGGTTGTGGCGTAATCTCCCTGTGCGCCGGGATCTGACACGAGCGAGAAGAGCCTGATTTGCTCATTCTCGGAAAAGATTTCAATATCCTTTCCTTTTTTGCACGACATGAAAGAAGTAAAGACTGCCAGCGACAGGAGAATGGATATTAGTCGGGTGGTTTTAGTCATTGAAAAGAGGTTTGTTATTGCTGTAAGGGGATAGGTGCTAAGATGGACAACAATGCCGCTGATATGCGGCATATTGACAAATTTCATGTAAATATAGATAAAAATTTAGAATAAAGAGATTCATAATGACTCCTTTTTTTAATATGAGACGATTATTTAGTAGAATCCCTAAATGTGGTGGGGCTGAAATAAAAATAAGTCAGCCGTCCCACTTCTGGACGGCTGACTTTATGCCTGAGCTGACGCACGGCAGGAAATTTATTTTCTTACCGGCGTTATGAGTGTTTATCAAAGGTTGGTTTTCTTGGCGATTTTGGAGGGTACGGCGCCTTTGTTGACCATGATGCTGAGGGTCTTTTCAAGGAAGTAGGGTTCGGATACGTAGAAGTAGCCGTCATATACCTGGTTGGTGTCCCAAGAGTTCTTTACCTTGTAGTAGCGGTTGCCTTCCTGATCTTTGGCAGTGCCCACGATTACCATGCCGTGGTCGTCGGTAGTCTGGAAATTGTCGAAGCTCTGCTGACGCATTTCCTGGGTCACTTTCTTCTCTTTGACGGGGCCTTTGATGTCGAAGGTGGCGTTCTCGCGGTCTTTGTCTGAAAGCTTCACCCAGCGTGAAAGTTCGGTGCCTTCAAGGTTTTCACCCGTCTTGGGTTCGGGGTTCACGGCATAACCCTTGTTCCATTTGAACCCGCCTTCCGAAACGTCGGCTGCCCAACCTACGGTGTAGCCTTTTTCGATGGCGTTGTCAACTATTTCCTTCAGTTCCTCCATAGGCACGTTGGTGCATTTGCTCCAGAGCCAGTTGTCGGGAATTTCGAGTGCGAATTCTTCGTAGAAGGGATGGTGGGTATAGCTTGTGAAGTTGACGAATTCGTCGGCGTTGATGCCCATCTCCTTGGCGAACGACTTCGGGGTGTATTCCTTCCCGTTGTAGGTGAATTTTTCGGGTTCCGGACCGAGGTATGCGTCGAGGATTCCTATATAACCGGGAAGCCACGCCGTTGAAAGTTTCTTGTTGGGATTCTTTACGATGGCGTTGAGGTAGGCGGAAAGGGCTGCTTCCATCTCGTAATGGCTGTGCTTCTTCTCGCCGTAGTTGAGCCCGGCGTAAGCTTCTTCAGGCACTGCGCCATAGTTCGCTGCTACGTAGAGCACGTCGGCGAAAGAACCGCCCTGTGCGAAATTGATGTTGCCGTGGGTCTGGATGTATTTCTTTGCCTTGTCAATATAGCATTTGCGGACGGTGAACATTTCGGAAAGGTCGAGCTCGGGACCACCTTTGCGGAGCACGTCTTCCTCAAGCACGGAAGTGCCGGAGAAACTCCAGCATGTGCCCGACTTGTTCTGGTCTTTTACCGGTGTGGTCTTGTTGATTTTTATGTCGGTGAACTTGAAGCCCGTGGAATCGGGGTTCACGATTTCGGGTTCTCCCGCAGGCGCCTGCATGTAGGTGGCGGAGGCGAGACCCGGGACTGCAGCCATGAGAGCCGAAGCGAGAATCAGTTTCTTCATCTGGTATGGTATTATGGTGTTTTTTGATTATTGCAAAGGTAGCGATTATGTTTCAGATTTCCGGTATAAAGGTTGGAAATTTGAAAGGATTACCGTCAGATTTTGTTCTCACGCCATAGGTATAACCTGTCGGAAGGTCTTATCTTCTCCGGTACGGGCATCGAAAAACGGTCGCCTTTCTTTACAACCGCCACAGGCTTGAGATCAACCCGCAGTTCCTCTATTTTGAAAATCAAGGCGCCGGTGGTGGGGCCGGTCACTACGACTTCATCGCCTGGTTTCAGTTCGCCGGCTTCAAGCTGGAATTCGCCGATTCCTATTTTCGGGAAGTGGCGGATGGCCTTGGCGGCATATACTTTCGTGCGGGTGGCTGACGAACCGTATTTCGCGCTCCATTCGCCGAGGCGTTGCCCGAGGTAATAGCCGTTCCAGAATCCACGGTTGAAAATCCTGCCAAGACGTTCATCCCATTCCGCCACTTTCTCTTCGGAAAAAGAGCCGTCGCAAACGGCTTCCAATGCCTGCGAATAGCATTGCACGGCTTCATGCACGTATTCCGGGCCACGCGCACGTCCCTCAATTTTGAATACCCTGACTCCGGCATCGACCATACGGTCGAGGAAATGGATGGTCTTGAGGTCTTTGGGCGACATTATGAATTTGTTGTCAACCACTAATTCCTCATCTGTTTCGCGGTCACGCACGGTGTATGCACGGCGGCAAATCTGATTGCATGCTCCACGGTTGGCACTGGAGTTCATCTCGTGAAGGCTCATGTAGCATTTGCCGCTCACCGCCATGCACAGGGCTCCATGGCAGAACATTTCAAGGCGGATCGGTTTCCCTCCGGGGCCGGTGATTCCTTCGCGTTCAATCGCCTCGTGAATGGCTTTCACCTGGTCGAGGTTAAGTTCGCGTGCAAGCACCATCACGTCGGCGAATTGGGAATAAAACCTTACGGCTTCGATGTTGGTGACGTTGACCTGGGTGGAGATATGCACTTCCTGTCCGATTTCACGGGCATAAAGTATGGCTGCCATGTCGGAAGCGATAATCGCACTCACGCCGGCGCGTTTCGCCCTGTCGATTATCTCGCGCATCAGGGTGAGGTCGGAGTCATAGACGATGGTGTTGACCGTAAGATATGTCTTTACGTTGCATTCCCTGCATTCCTTGACGATATTTTCCATGTCGTCGGCAGTGAAGTTTGCGCTTGAACGTGAGCGCATGTTGAGCCCTTCGATGCCGAAATATACGGCATCGGTGCCAGCCGACAAAGCGGCCGCAAGGGATTCCCAGCTCCCCACGGGAGCCATTATTTCAAAGTCTTTTCTTTCCAAAACTAAAATCTATTCTCTTTCGATTTTTATGTCGTCGATTCGGCGTGTGGAGGAGGAGAAGTTCACACCGATTTTGATTATCTCCTTTCCGTCTGCGGAGAAGGGTAGGTGGTATTCTTTTTCGTTGATCTGGCGTAACGCCTCTTCCGCCGTGCGGTCATATTTGAATTCGAATATGTAGGCGAACCTGTCGGTCATTACCACTGCGTCGCAACGTCCGTCGGATGTCTTGTATTCTGTCCTCACGTAGAATCCCATCAGCACGAAGGTGAGGTAAATCACGTTATGGTAGTGGAGCTCGCAGTCGCCCACCTGGTCATAAGGGAATCCGGCGAACAGGGCCTGGAATCTCTTCATGAAGCTGTCGATGTCGCCGTTTTTCACATCTTTGGTAAATTCCTTGACATTGAACACGGAACCGTTGCCGGTGGAGACAGTATATTGCGGCACAAGACTCTGGAGCAGCGATTGCTTTACTTCCCGGTTGGGGTAGCCGAGGGTGTATTCGTCAAAGTCGTCGTCGTATGCCTTTATGGTAAGGTAACCGCTTTGGAACATCAACGGTATTGAATTGGCGGATGCGAGGTCGAGGTCTTGGAGCTGCGCCCCGGATTCGACGTTTTTCTGAAGTTCGAAGAGGTCGATGGCGTTGTTTTTAAGTTTCTTTATCAGGAAATCGGGATTCCCCGACTGAAACCAGTAGTTGCTTATTTTTCCGGAAGTGAAAGCCGACATCAGGCTGAACGGGTTATAGACGTCTCGGAGGTCGGAAGCGAAATGGTAACCGTCATACCAGTCGCGGAGGTTTTCCAGCATCCGTCCGTAAGACACACCCTTTCGCCCGGCAAGCATCTTTACTCCGTCAGACAGGTTGTCGATTATCTCCTGCGGTGTTATGCCGCAGATGGTGGAGAACGCTTCGTCGAGCGAGATGTCGAGGAGGTTGTTTAGGCCGCTGAAAATGCTGACCTGGCTGAATTTCGTCACTCCGGTGAGCATCACGAACCGCAGGAACTTGTCGGAACGTTTCAGGCATCCGTAGAATCCACGCAGCACTTCGCGGTAATAGTTGTGTATTTCCTTTTTCTCGTCGTCGAGAGTGTCGAGGAGGGGTTTGTCGTATTCATCGATAAGCACTACCACCTTTTTGCCGGTGGCGTTGAACGCCTTTTCGATGATATAGGCGAATCGATCGCTTATTGACAAATGGCAGTTTTCCTTTCCGTAAATGTTTTCCCATCTGTCAAGGTGGGCGCTTAGATGTTGCTCAAGGTATTCCATTTTGTTAAACGGATTGCCGCTGAGGTCGATATGTAAGACGGGATGCGGCTCCCAGTCATCGGTGAGGGAATCGATTGCAAGCCCTTTGAAGAGGTGCCGTTTGCCGAGGAAATAGGCTTCGATGGTTGACAGGAGGAGGCTTTTCCCGAACCTCCGCGGACGGGAAAGGAATACGGGCACACCTTGGTTCACCAATCTGTAAACCAGGTCAGTCTTGTCGATATATGCGTAATCACCCTCGATAATCTTTTCGAAGGTTTGTACGCCCGCCGGATACCTCTTGAATTCCATATCAGTCAATTTTTATGCAAATATAACAAAGTTGCGGTGAAATTCAAAACCATCACCCGGTTTTGCATCCCACCGCAACGAATATGATAAACAATACTCAAAATATTTTGATTCAGAGGGAGGTGGAAAAATTATAATAGAATCTCTAAAATGTGGAGGGGAAAGGGATGGCTACCCCTTCGCTTGTCTGGAGAGCAGACTGTCCGCCATAGATTACGGCGCGACGGTTGGCCGGCGTGCCTGAATATGTCCCCCAGGCTTTCAATCCTTTGAAGAAATCTTTGGAGAAGGTCTGGCCTGATTTTATCTCATATCCATATTGCTCCCCTCCTTTTGTCTCGATGAGGTCAACCTCTGTTCCGCTGCTGTCTCTCCAATAGGTGAGGTCGGGGGTATATCCCTGGTTTAGTGAATCTTTAATAAATTGGTTGATGACCATATTTTCAAACAGACCTCCCCTTAAATAATGTGTAGCGGTCTGTTCCGGCGTCGTGATTCCTAAGAGGTTGCAGGCGAGACCTGTATCGTAGAAATAAAGCTTCGGACTTTTTATAATCCGCTTATTGTAATTGTTGAAATTCGGTTCAAGCCTATAGCAGATGTAGCTGGCTTCGAGAACGGATATCCAGCTGTCGATGGTTGCGGCGGAGCACCCTGTCTCCGTTGCGATTGATGTGCGGTTGAATACTTGTCCGATTCTCCCTGCGCAAAGTCTAATGAATCTCAGAAACATACCGAGATTGGAGACATTGAGGAGAGTGCGGACATCGCGTTCTACATAAGTCTGTATGTAAGAGGGATAGTAGTCGTTGGGGTCGATATCATTGCTATAGATTCGCGGGTAGAACCCTTTGAATATTTGTTGATCGATTGTTGCAGGCAATAATTCCGCTTCGTACAATTCCTGTCGGGAAAACGGTAACAATTTCATTATGGCTGTCCTTCCTGCCAACGATTGGTCGATTGCCTCCATCAGCATGAAGTTTTGAGAACCGGCAATCATATACATGCCGTTTTCACCCGTAAGATCTATATGTGTCTGAAGATAAGAGAAGAGTGAAGGCACTTTCTGAGCCTCGTCAATAATTGTATGCGAAGGATATGTGGCGATAAATCCTCTTGGGTCTGACACTGCAAATTCCCTCATGTCGAGATCTTCGAGCGACACATATCTGTAGTCGGGAAACATGTGGCGCAACAGAGTGGATTTGCCCGACTGGCGAGGACCGGTAACTGCCACAATAGGGAATTTGGAACTCATATCCTTAATCTTATGAGCCAATATCCGAGGGATAATATTCATAATCAATGGAATTGGAATTATCTTTGCAAATCGTCAGTCAGACTGACGATTTGCAAAGATAACATAAATCCCCGATTTCTCAAAAATAATAGGCCATAAAAGTATTCGGTTCGATTCATTAAGCTGACGTCATACCGGGGGGTGTCTTCCTAATTATTTATTGACGGGAAAGCTAACTGAGATTAGATTGACCAAATCTACATTTTATCCAATTATTCTTTTATTTGTCAATATTCATTCAAGGCGTTCTATTTTAATAATGGCATCATGGACTTTCCAATGGATAGAATTGTCCTCTAATAGATAATACCATCCCCAACAGGGAGAAATCATACTACTTTTTAAATTGGTATGGAATTCCATGTTTCTCCAATTATGGATTAGCATATACACTTGATGAGGTTGATCAATATTATATCCGTACCAATTTTTATATTCGTATGAAATTGAAATCATTACACCATTTTCATCTTGAGAATGATTGTGATTGGTATTAATACAATCATGAGATTCACCATAGTTAGAGAAGGATAGGTCAAGGCGTTCGGTAACTACATCAGAACGACTTCCTTGATCTACTCTTTTATTTTGAAATTCCCAATGCTTTGTAAAGTCATAACCTTCCGGGTTTCCCGGGTCACAAACTTTAATGATTTTTCCATTATCATCCACAAATACGTCTAATGTATAGGTTGTTTGGGGTGGAATTAGTTTTGCATATTCACATGAAAGGATACTGAATCGGTATGTTCTTTTTTCTATGTTTTCATCTGTGGTAAAACTTTTAAAAACTCCATAATATTTTTTATTAAAAATCTCTATGTAAGGACAAACATAATAGGTAGTGTTCCCTTTTAAATTTGTAATGTATTGTTCCTTATAAAGATACTCTTCATCTTCATTCACGTCATTTCCGTGGTAATCATCCAGATGATTGTCTGAATTATTAATAAATAGCGAAAGACCTTCAGTTATTGGGAAATTTTCTAAAAAGTAATGTTTATTTCTTTTATAAGAAATGAGACCACTCGTTTTATCCACAGTTTGAGCGGAGAGTCCTGTTATCTCCGGGAATAGTGTCATTTTTTCTTCCCATAGAGTTGTAGAAGGGAACGACATGGTGCCTTTGGCTAATTCTTTACCAAAAAATGATGCAATACAATAAGCTTCTGAATTGACGGAAATATTATTAGTTACAATTGGATTAAGTTTAAGTAAATCATTCGATGAAAGAGATGCTTCAGCGGAAATAGAATATCTGGGAATGATGTTTAACCCTATACCGGAGGATGCACTGTATAAACCAATAATGACTCCACATCGTAAGTTCAAACCAAACTCTCCTTTTACATCGAATGAACTGAACACCCAAGGAGATTCTTGGTTTGTAGATTTGCTTTCATTGGAACATTCCCATTTGCCGCTTTCAGAAGAGATTCTATATTTCCCATCAAAATGTGGATTTACAGAAAAAGATGTAGATATTTCACCATTTAAATCTATTTCTGCATAGACATAAAAAGTAACGGGCATTATAATAGGAATCCCAGGTGGTATGGTTGCTCTTAAATAAGAACGTAATTGTCCAATTCTTTTTGACAATTTTCTTTTTGCTTTTACTTGTATGGTACTTTTGATATTCACACCAATCGAGGGCTCAATTTCAAATGTAGATACCAATTGTTTATCATATTCTTTTAATAAATTGACAGAAAATTTTTTGAATCCCATGTAAGCATCTCCGGCTATTTCATAGTTGTCGTAATCCGGAAATTTAATATTGAATGGGAAGCGAATGATAAGATTTTCAAAAGTATTAGAACTTCTCGAATCCAAATTCTCTAAAGTATAATCAAGTGCCTTACCATCATCATCTTGAATATCATAAATGTTAAATTCAAAGTCGCTATCGGTTAGATCAAACTCTTCACTTAATTGATCTAAGGATGGATTTTCCGTTGTTATTTCAATGTTGTCATTGTGAATTATTTTTTTTATGATACCGGCAAAGCCAAATTCTGCAATAGGACATTGAGGTATAACGACTATAGTTCCGATTTTGGGGAGAATTTCTCTTGGGATAGACTTGTCTATGAGAACAGAATATTCTGTATCAGAAATAGAGTCGATGCCAACCACATATTTTATAAAATCTTCACTCACGGTAGTTACTGATAGAGAAGATGGAGTTTCTTCGGAAGGTGTATTATCAGTGGTTTCTGGTTTCTCATTCGTACAACTCATGACGCAAAAGAGGAGAGAGATACACGTAATTAAAAGTAAGAAATTTCTCATGTTGTTTGACTTAAGAAGGTTATTCATTTTATGGTAACGTTCACGCTCTCGTTTGTCCGCGGCTCACCGGCAGCGTTGTTGAGCAACGACACCTGATAGCCGATTTGCGCTTTCGCAGAGAATGATAATATTGTCAGACACAATAATAATGTGGTGATTCTAAATGTTTTCATGTTTATTATTAGTGAAATAGGAATTTTTGGTGGGTTTTCTATGTAGGGACGTGCCTTCGGCACGTTTGATTGGGTGAATCTTTAGATTTCTCCTGTTGCTCCTGTACTCCTGTCAATAAAAAGGACAGTAGAAGAGGGGGAAAAGGAGATTTTTAGATTTATAAAATGAGGCAGTTACATAAGCATGAGTTTTTGAAGGTAGATTTGATTATCGTGTTGTCTTATAATTGGGTGGCTTATCAAACATAACGGAGGCATGTCCCTACATTTCCTCTTTTTTACGAGGGTGATTATTTGAAGGAGGAGGAGATGGTGAGTACCCCGTTGTCGAAAATCTTGACTGTGATTTGAAACTGCCAGATTCCAAGGCGTCAAGAATAAGCGTCGGATAAACGCTTGTAAATAATAAAAAGTCACAGCCCCGCCCGCATAGCCCTGACCGGACTTCTGCCAATGCGGTCTGTGACTGCAAATTTAATCAAAAAATATGATAATGAAAGGAATTGAAGAGAAATCCTTAAAAATTTTATCGGGAAGCAAAATATTTTGATTCAGAGGGAGGAGGGGAGGGCGTGTCAAAGACATGCCGCACGCAACGCACGCTGGATGCGATGGGCGAGACGCGAAGCACGCTGCGCATGATGCGCGATGCGCCGGAGGGGAGAGGAGTTGGGTTGGTGCGAGAGGGGAGCGGGATTCGGGATTAGCGGGCGAGGTAGAAGGTGACGGCGCCGAAGGTGAGGGATTTCCAGGTGACGGCGGTGAATCCTGCCTGCTTCATTATTTCAGCCATGGCTTCTCGCTGAGGGGCGGCCGCAATGCTTTCGGGGAGGTAGGTGTAGGCACGGCTGTCGCCGCTTACCATCTTCCCGATTGTGGGAATCAGATGGCGGGTATAAAGCTTATAGCCCAGTCCGGTGAGTTTCCCTTGCGGACAGGAGAGCTCAATCACGCAGAGCATCCCTCCGGGAGCGAGCACACGTTTCATCTCTTTCAGCCCTTGCAGGAGGTTTTCGAAGTTCCTTACCCCGTAAGCCACGGTTATGAGGGTGAATTCGCCGTCATGGAAGGGGAGCGCGAGACAGTCGGCTTTGCCGAAGGCCAAAAGACGCTTCGCATCTTCCGGCATGGATTCGAGTTTCTTGCGCGCGATGTCGAGCATTCCTGCGGAGAGGTCTATCCCCGTGACCTGTGCATCGGGGAGCAATCCGTGGAGCCGGAAGGCTACGTCGCCCGTGCCGGTGGCTACGTCGAGGGCTTTTACCCCGGATTTCGACGGCAACGCAGCGATGGCCGCTTTGAGGGCCTTGTCGCGCCAATGGCGGTGAAGCCCAAAGGTCATCGCCGTGTTCATGAAATCGTAGGCCGGGGCGATGGAGTCGAACATCTCCTCCACTTGTTCGCTTTTGTCGCGGCAATTATCGTATGGGTTTACCTTTTCGGCACCCGTTTTTTCCGTTTCTTCAGCCATTAGAGATTCTTATAGAATGAACGGCGGCGGCGATGCTGCCTATGGCTGAAATATTCCCACTGTCCCTGCACCTTGGCGTTCGTTTCCATTTCCGGATTCGACTCGGCATATTTGTAGCCGTTCTTGATGTAGTAGGGGATGAGGTCCTGGAAAAGGAGAGCGTTGACCCCTTTGTTCTGATATTCCGGTTTCACCGCCACGAGTAGGAGATCGACGCGGTCATTTTTCCCTTTCAGTCCTTTCAGAAGATGCCACCATCCGAATGGAAACATTTTCCCTTTGCTCTTTTGGAGAGCCCGGCTCATGGAGGGCATCGATATGCCCACGCCCACGAGCTGGTCGTCCTTATCCACTATGAGGGTGACAAGGTCGAGGTTGAGAAGCCCGAGGTAAATGTCGATGTAGTAGTCTATCTGACGTTCGGAGAGCCGGGAATATTCATAAAGTCCGTCGTAGGCATCGTTTATAAGATGGAAAAGCGCCCTTCCGTATTCGTTCTTTATGCGTTTGCGGCTTTTGTATTTCAGCACTTTCAGGCCGAACTTTTTCTTTACGATTTCAGCGATGCGGCTGTATTTGTCGGGTATTGCCTCGGGCACGTCCATCACAAATTCCACCCAGTCCGATTCCTTGCGGTAGCCGAGACATTCGAGGTGCTCGGGATAGTAGGGATAGTTGTATATGGTGGCCATCGTGGAGAGTTCTTCAAACCCCTCCACAAGCATTCCTTCGTGGTCAAGGTCGGTGAATCCGAGGGGACCGATAATTTTCTTCATCCCTTTTCCCCGCGCCCATTCTTCGACTTTGGTAAGAAGTGCTTCCGACACGTCGGGATCGTCGATGAAGTCGATAAAGCCGAACCTTGCGGTGCGCGAGTTGTGGGTTTCATTGACCTGGCGGTTTATTATTCCGGCTATGCGTCCTACGGGCTTGCCGTCGCGGTAAGCCATATAATATACGGAGTCGCAGAAGTCGAACGCCGGGTTGACCGACGGAGAGAGCGTGGCGACATCATCGCTGATGAGCGGCGGCACATAATAAGGATTTCCGTCGTAGAGGTCTATCTGATATTGGGTGAATCTTTTGAGATTCTCCTTCGTAGGTTCGATGGTCTTTATTTCAATCATTCTTCAGAAGGGGGTATGCTATTAGCCACGGAACGTGAGCCACACAAGCAGGGTTAGCATTATGACTATGAACGCGCAGATAAGTATGTAAAGCTGTCCGGAAGTGCGCCGCTCCATGTCGAGCTGGAGGTCGGCCACCGACTGGTAGGGATGGCTTTTATCTTCGCATTTGCGCGCTATTTTCCTAAGTTTGGGCAACGATGCCGGAAGATGGTCGAGCACTTCGTTCACCACCTTGCCGTAGCTCTCTATGTCGGCGATGGTGTCTTGCGGCGTGAGGCACACGTCTTTGTCATAGCCGACGTTGGTGAGCTTGAGGTTTTCGTTATATTCGGTGAAGATGATGGTGTCGGGCGTAATCGGGAAATGCCTGATGTGGTTTTCCTGAATATACTGCATGGCATCGAGAAGCTGGGTCTGGAGCCTGTTGACAATCTTCGGGGTGAGGCGTTTCTCGTCGATGAGCCGGCGCAGCGAATAGCCATACACGTCGTCGGTGATGATGGCCTTGCCGACCGACGGCACCACTTCCAGGTCGTTTACCATCACGATGTTGGGATGGCAGAGGTTGTAACGTATGTCGAATTCCTTGTCGAGCATGGCCTGGTATTCGGGCTTGTCGGCATATTCCTTTTTCAAGGCTTTAAGCATCACCCATTTACCATGCTTCTTTACGGTATATACGTCGTAGAATTCCTCCTCCCACTCGGGGAGGAGGTAGAGTTCGGTCCATTTTCCTGTCGGGTCGTCGATAGGAATCTGCTTTTCGCCTTTGCTGATATAACTATAGCTCACGTTGCTGCCTGTGTTGTGGAGGTGCTTATGCACCTTCCGATTTAGTTGATGATGTCGAAACCTGTATATTTGCGCAGACACTCCGGCACGACAATCCCTTCCGGGGTCTGGTTGTTTTCCAGAAGCGCCGCCACTATGCGGGGAAGGGCAAGTGCGGAGCCGTTGAGCGTGTGGCAAAGTTTGATTTTCTTGTCGGAGTCGCGGTAGCGGCATTTCAGGCGGTTTGCCTGATAGGTTTCGAAGTTGGATACCGACGACACTTCAAGCCAACGCTGCTGCGCGCCGCTCCACACTTCGAAGTCGAAGGTGATGGCGGAAGTGAACGACATGTCGCCGCCACAGAGACGGAGGATATGCCAGGGAAGCCCGAGCTTTTCGAGAAGGCCCTGCACGTGGTCTTTCATCTCTTCAAGCGCGGCATAGCTGTTTTCCGGCTTTTCGATGCGCACGATTTCCACTTTGTCGAACTGGTGTAGGCGGTTAAGGCCGCGCACGTCTTTGCCGTAGCTTCCCGCTTCGCGGCGCCAGCATGGTGAATATGCGCAGTTCTTTTTCGGAAGTTCGTCGCCGGGGATGATTACGTCGCGGTAGATGTTGGTGACGGGCACTTCCGCGGTGGGGATGAGGTAGAGGTCGTCAACGGTGACGTGGTACATCTGCCCCTCCTTGTCGGGAAGCTGCCCGGTGCCATAGCCGGAAGCGGCGTTTACCACGAAAGGAGGCTCCACTTCAAGGTAACCGGCATTCCAGGCTTCGTCGAGGAAGAACTGGATGAGGGCACGCTGCAGGCGCGCCCCTTTGCCGATATAAAAGGGGAATCCTGCCCCGGTGACTTTCACGCCGAGTTCGAAATCGATGAGGTTATATTTCTTGGCGAGTTCCCAATGGGGGAGTGCGTCGGGGCCGAGGTTCGGCATCGGTCCGCCGGTTTTCTCCACTACGTTGTCTTCCGCCGAGAGACCTTCGGGCACCGCGTCGCAAGGGAGGTTGGGCACAGTGAGGAGGAGGTCGGTCATCCTTTTCTCGCACTCCTGCAGACGGTCTTGCAAGCCTTTCGACTCACCTTTTATGGAGGCCACCCGATCCTTTGCCTGTTCGGCAAGGTCTTTTTCGCCGGCCTTCATGTGTGCGCCGATGGAAGCTGCGAGTTTTTTAAGTTCGGAAGCGTCGCTGTCGCATTTCTGCTGCAGACGACGTCGTTCGCCGTCTATTTCAAGAATCTCTGTGATTACGGCTTTGCCGTCGAAGCCTTTTACGGCGAGGCGTTTCACCACGAAATCGGGGTCGGCCTTTATGGTTTGAAGGGTAAGCATTTTCTTAGATTAGAGTTTTAATCAATTCATAATTCATAATGCATAATTCATAATTTGTAAGTTTGAAAAGCATTATGCATTTAGCATTATGCATTCTGAATCAAGCATTATGCATTGAGCATCGATTTAAGAGAGGAGTTCTTTTACTTTTGCGGAAATGAGTTTGCCTTCGGCGCGACCTGCAAGGCGTTTTGTGGCCACTCCCATCACTTTGCCCATATCTTTTGCGCTTGTGGCGCCCGTTTCGGCGATGATGGCTTTGAGTTCGGCCTCAAGTTCCTCTGCGGAAAGTTGCTTGGGAAGGTATTCTTCGATTACGGCAGCCTCCGCGAGCTCGTTTTCTGCAAGTTCGCTGCGGTTGTTCTCTTCATAGATTTTGGCACTCTCCTTGCGCTGCTTTACCATTTTCACCATAATTTTGGTTGCGGTCTCGTCGGAGAGTTCGCCGTTTGCACCCTTGGCGGTCTTTGCCTCCAGGAATTCTTTTTTCACGCCGCGAAGGGCCTCCAGGCGCACTCTTTCGCGTGCCAGCATGGCCTTTTTGATATCTTCGCTTATCCGGTCAAAGAGATTCATAATGTATCTTGTTTGTTTTTATGTTTATATACCGATTCACGGCGTCATATCCTTGTGGAGACAACACCGTAATTGCACAATACGTGTAAGATGTTGCAAAAATACTTCAAAAAAGCGGTTTTCGCAATTCATAAGGCTTTTTTTTGACGGTCAGGCGGTAGAAATATGTGAAAAAGGAGATCTGAACGCATTGATTCCTTTTGAAACAGGGATATATTTCCGGCATGCATCATTTGTAAATCTGGTCGTTAATCAAACATGCCGGAGGCATGTCCCTACATTTCTACCGGATTTGCAACCGCCTACATAGATTTAGATTTTATAATGTCATCATTCGGAAAGTGGGGGATGGTTCGGGTTGATAGGTAAAGTGAAAGCGATGACAGAATGAAATTTAAAGCATAGTCACTTGGAACAGTGTTATCGACTATAAAATGCGTATTTTTAGATTTTTATTTCTGATTTTTAATGTCTATTTTTGCAGCAAATAATAGCCCGCTCTGTAAAATTGCAGAAGAATAGTTCGATTTATGTAATTTTTGTAAAGTTAAGGTGTATGAAAAAGGTATTATTTGTTTTGTTGGCTATTGCCGCTTCTATCCCTTCATACGGCTGGGATAAGAAGATATTAGACTTTGTGGGAAAATATGATGTGGCGTATGAGGCAAAGAATCTGCCGCAGGATTCTCCGGAAGAGTTCTGGAAAACCGCCATCGACTGCAACAAGCGTTTTGCCAAATTTCAGAAGGATATAAAGAAGAACCGCGGGGCGGAGAAGGAAGCCTTGAAAAAGTGGAAAGAACTGCCGAGGCTTTATCCGAGCTATGACGAATCGATAATGCATTCCCGGCAGGCTTATTGCGATTCTTTGCTCAATTCTATGGGAATTCCCGGGCTCGGTCTGGATTGCAACCTTTATATAATCGACACGGACGCCCCCGACCTTTACACTATGCTCACCGACAACGGCTTCGCGATATGCATGACCAAAGGGCTATTGGCCATGAAAGGTGTTGACGACGATGTGACGATGGGGTTTGTGGCCCACGAATTCGTGCATGGGGCTTACCGCCATTACCTTCAGAAATTGTATGACGACGCTCGGAAGAAAAGGAAAGACAATGCACTCGGCGTGTTGGCGGTGGTGGGCACCATCGGTGCGGTGTCGGCGATAGAAGCGGCTCTCCCGCCTGACAACGGCGACGTTTACTATTATGAGGAAAACAATATAACCATCAATAATCCGACTTCCGAGCCTCTGAAATATGCTTTCCGGTTCAGTAAGAACCAAGTGCTTGAAGCCGATCTCGTGGCTTTCAGATTTCTGGAAAATATGGGCTGTGCCGACGCATATCTTAGAGGGTTGAAAATACTTAGCCCTGTCTATGAGTCGCAGCCTTCCGGAGGTGAAGAGACAGTCCCCATAATGTCAAGAATAAATTTCATCGAGTATATGGAGGAATATCCCGGACTTGGCCTCAAATAAGGGCAGACGTTCATATTCCCCTCAGTTCGCCTACAATCATAAGGAGTTCGTCGCGTATTTCGGTTGGCAGCGTGATGCCGCGCACTTGTATGCTTCGGCTCCAACCGGCCACATCCTCCGGAAGGAGGGTGAGCAGGACGTCGCGGAATTCTTCGATTTCCTCTGGGGTATATTCATCTTCGGTCCTCCCTTTGAAGCGGTCGAGTTCCTCGTCGTCGAAATATACGATTTCTCCGGTGAGAGGGGATAGGTTGGTCTTCTCACAGACTGTATGCGCCCCGCAGCAGATGCCACTGCTTTCATTGAGCGCCCGTTCGTCGGATTCTTCGGAGTCCGGTACGGGGGCAGGCTCGGCACCGGCATTGCCGTCAGGCTGGTTCCCGCGATGGCGTTTGCGGTAATAAACCACGTCTGTCGCATACAGCACAATGCCTATGACGACCATCGCCACGAATATTACAAGAGCTCCTTTCATGAAAATGTAGAGTCGGTTATGTCGGTTATTGTCATTATGTTTCCTTCACGCTTGCATTCCAGGCCGAGTTTGGGAAGCTGGTTCCAGAAATCGGCAAACGATTTGTCAACTACGTCCGGATTGACTATGCGGATTTCCCTGATTCTAAGGGCAGCCATAGCGAAAGCCATGGCTATGCGGTGGTCGTCATACGTCTCGATTGTTATCGGTCGCGGCACGCTCCAGGCTCCTCCCTGCCATTCGATATGGTCGTCGCCTACGGAGATGGGATAGCCCATTTTTTCAAGTTCCGTCTTTATAGCCACGAGTCTGTCGCATTCTTTCAGTCGGAGGTTGCGCACACCCGTGAACCGGAAACGGCATGTGTTAAGCACGCAAGCCACGGCAAAGGCTGGTGCGAGGTCGGGATTGTCAGAGAGGTCGGCTTCCAGATGGTCGGGGAGTTCATAATACCTCTGTATGGTTACCTTCCCTTTTTGAAATTTCGACACTACTCCCAGGCTTTCGAAAAATTTTGCAGTGTCCGAGTCTCCCTGAAGTGAATCTTCAGGCGATGCGAGGTCGGCTATTTCCACGGGGCTGAGTTTGAAGGCGCATGCTTCGTAGAAAAAACCAGCCGCACTCCAGTCGGCTTCCACGCGGAAATCGCCCGGCGCGGAATATGATCCTTGTTCCACTTCCACACCATTGTCGGTAAGGGAGACGCGGATGCCGAATTTGCGCATCACTTGTGCCGTCATTTCTGCGTAGGGGCGCGAGACAAGCGGTGTGGTGAAGCGCAGTCGGATTCCGTTTCTCCAAGTGGGGGCGGCAAGCATTATGGCTGAAATGAACTGCGAGCTTACGTCGCCTCTTATTTCATATTCCCCGCCTTTGAGAGATGTGCCTGATATGCGGAACGGCCCCGTGTCGCCGTCGCCGAGGGCACGGATATCCGCACCGGCTTGACGGAGCACTTCGAGCAGAGGTGTCATCGGTCGGGAACAAAGACGTGGCGTGCCGGTAAGGATTACGTCGGCACCCGGTGTGGAGGCCGCCACAGCTGCCATAAACCTGAAAGCGGTGCCCGAAGCGTGGATGTCCAAGGTGGTTGGTTCGCCGGGCGTACGGTTGTCGAGGCGGGTCAATGCCTGCTGGATGACCTTGAGGTCGTCGCAGTCGTCGAAGCGGCGGCATTCCGGCAGTGTGCCTGCGAAATATGACGCCACGAGGAAACGTGCTCCGATGCTCTTTGATGCGGGAAGAGTAATCATAATGCTTTTATTATATGGTAATCAATCGGTGAATCTTTTTGTCAATGCGGAAGCCTCTATGCGTGGTGCGGGAAAAAGAGGCATGCGTCGCCGTAGGATAGGAAACGGTAGCCGTTTTCGAGAGCTTCCTTGTAAATTTTCCGCCAGCGCGGTTCGCCGTTTTCTTCGCCTAAGAACGACGACACGAGCAACAGGAGGGTGGATTGCGGCTGGTGGAAATTCGTTACCATCGCGTCAACCATCCTCCACTTGAATCCAGGTGCTATCATGATGGCGGTGGAAGCCGTGAGCGATTCTTCCCCTTGCTCCGCAAGATAGCGGTCGATGGCTTCCAAGGCTTCTGTCGTGTCGAATCCGGATGTGGCCGGTTCGTAGGCTTCCCATTGGGTTACGTGCATGCTTTTGTCGCCACGCATTATTGCAGCACCTAAATAAGGAAGCGATTCCAGGGTGCGTACAGAAGTGGTGCCTACGGCCGCGAGCGGACGGCCGCTTTTTTTCTGCCGGATGAGGCGTTGTATCAGGTCACGTGTCACTGAGAACGTTTCCGTATGCATGGGATGGTCGCCGATGGTTTCCGATTTGACAGGCTGGAATGTGCCCGCGCCGACATGGAGCGTAAGCTTTCCTACGGATATGTTGTGTGCGGCGAGGTCGTCGAACACTGTCTGCGTGAAATGAAGTCCGGCTGTCGGTGCGGCCACCGAACCTTTCACGTCGGCATAGACGGTCTGGTAGTCGGTGGTGTCGCTTTGTTCCGATTCCCTTTTTAGATAAGGGGGTATAGGAATGAACCCAGCTGCTTCCACCACGCTTGCAAACGTCACGTCGGGATTGTCCCATGTGAATTCGATGGCATGGGCGTTACCTTCGGTGGGGTTGAGCCTTTTTGCGGAAAGGGTGAGCGGGGTGTCGCACCCTTCCGGGTTGATTTCAAGGGTCAGCGCACCCTCTTTCCAGCGTTTGAGGTTGCCGACGAGGCAGTTCCATACGCATCGTCCGCGGGTTTGGAATGTCAGCACGTAGTCGGAGGGTTCGATTGGTTCGAGAAGGAACACCTCGATGCGCGACCCTGTGGCCTTGTGGAACGTGATGCGGGCGTTGATTACCCTCGTGTCGTTGCATACGAGCATCGTTCCGGGCGGAAGCAGGCCCGGAAGGTCGGAAAAACGGCGGTGGGCCACCACTCCGTCGGGACGCGAAAGCAACAGTTTGCAGGCGTCGCGTTGCGCGAGAGGATGGCGGGGAATGCGTTCGTCGGGGAGGTTATAGTCGAAATCTTCTATTTTTATCTCTTTTACCATAAGAAAAAATTAAAATTTTATCTTCTTGATAACTCGTTGATTCTGTTTGAAATGAACCGAAGAATTAAAAAGCTTTGAAAAAAATTTTTACAAAATTAGCAAAAAAATTTGGTAGGTAAGGAATTTTGATATAACTTTGCACTCGCAATCGGGCGATTAGCTCAGCTGGTTTAGAGCGTCTGCCTTACAAGCAGAGGGTCTGCGGTTCGAATCCGTAATCGCCCACCGATAGCAACTTCGCAAGAAATTGCATCCGGGCGATTAGCTCAGCTGGTTTAGAGCGTCTGCCTTACAAGCAGAGGGTCTGCGGTTCGAATCCGTAATCGCCCACCGATAGCAACTTCGCAAGAAATTGCATCCGGGCGATTAGCTCAGCTGGTTTAGAGCGTCTGCCTTACAAGCAGAGGGTCTGCGGTTCGAATCCGTAATCGCCCACTTCCCCGAACTTTTAAGAATATTTCGTAAAACAATCGGCTCATTCGTGAGAATGAGCCGATTTCGTTGTTGTTTGTGCTTATTTTTATTAATTTTGCAAAGGAGTCGCCGCCAGCAGGCGTCTGCATATAAAAATGTCATAAATCATGGAGAGAAAACGGTTTCCCATAGGTGTGGAGAATTTCGAGGCGTTGATTACGGGTGGTTATCTTTATGTTGATAAGACCCGTTATGTAAACGACCTCATATCTTCAAGCAAGTATTACCTCCTGTGCCGCCCCAGGAGGTTCGGGAAGAGTCTGCTTCTTTCCACGCTTGAAGCTTTTTTTCTCGGAAAACGCAACTTGTTCGAAGGTCTCGCCATATCGGGTATGGAGGTGGAATGGAAGCGAAGGCCTGTCTTTCATCTTAATTTCGTTAACCTCGATGCGTCCTCGGGCGATGAGTTGCGGAAGTTCCTGAATGCACAGTTCGATGACTGGGACAAAGTTTATGGTATAAATTCCGGAGAAAAGCCTCTTCCGCAACGTTTCCAGACGCTTATTGAAGCGGCGTATGCGCAGACGGGGGAGAGGGCGGTGATTCTTATCGACGAATATGACAAGCCTCTTGTGACGAATCTCGACAATGATAGGCTGAACGAGGAATTGCGCAATATTCTCAAACCGGTCTATGCCAATCTTAAACGCTGCGACGGAGCTATTGCCTTCGCGTTGCTTACCGGTGTCGGAAGGTTTTCACGCCTCAGCATATTCAGCGACCTCAACAACCTCCGCGATATTTCGATGCTCGACCGATATTCGGCAATTTGCGGCATAACGGAAGAGGAATTGGTAGAGTATTGTCGTTTCGGGGTTGAGGCTTTGGCAGAGGAATCGGGTATGTCGTTTAGGGAAACGTTGGAGGCATTGAAGAGTAATTATGACGGTTATCATTTTTCGGAAAAATCGCCCGACATCTATAACCCCTATTCCTTGTTTACCGCTCTCGAAAACAGAAAAATCGGTGCGTATTGGTACACCACCGGCACTCCTTCGTTTCTTATGAAGCAACTCCGTAGATCAAGAAGCCCGCTTTCGGGACTCCTGAATGAAGAAGCCGACGAGCGGGAGCTGCAGGGAAGCGATTTTGACGGTAGCCATCCTCTAAGCCTACTTTACCAGACGGGCTACCTTACTATAAAAGGGTATGACCCGGAATTTGAAACCTACCGCCTCGGATTGCCAAACCAAGAGGTGGCAAAAGGCTTTTTTCGAACTTTGTGCAGACTGTCATGATGACAAGATTGGCCTCAATTTCAGTTCCCGGAAGTGTAATATCGACGACTGGAAAATCGAGAAATGCTAAAATAATTATCGGGATATTTGAGTGAGGATTATCGGGATATTTGATTGAGGAGGCGGGTGTATTCTTCAAGACCGGGGAAAGATGTCTGCGAATGTATGAGGTTGTGGTGTTTGTCGAAGAATAGATAAGAAGGAAACCCTTGCAGCTGATATTGCTCTCCGATTTTGGCGGAATCCTCTTTGCTTATCCTGACGTTTTTGCCGTGTATCTTGTCGGCTTTGCGTTTCCAGGCGTCAATTTCAGAGGAGGTGTCACTAAGGTAAAGGAAGGCCACGTTTTTCGGAAGCGAGTCCTTTATGGCACCGACTTTTCCTATCGCGTCAAGACATGGCCCACACCAGGTGTTCCACATGTCAACCGATACCGGCTGCCCCGGAAATACCTTATCGATATAATCTTTCAAGGTAAAGGATTCCGCTGAAAGATCGGTCATCTCCTCCATCTTGTCAAGGATGGCAAGGAGTTCGTCATTCTTTTTCAGTATAATCTTGCCGAGGTCGTCGCCATAGCCTTTGTTTATGTTTTCAATCTGTACTGGAGAAAGCGGTCGGAAATCATTCTCAATCTGTAGGACATAAGACATTGCAGACATCAAGTCGAGTAGAAGCCGGGTGGGCTTCTTTATAGCCGGCTTGAGTTTATTGGCTGCATATTCTTTCCATTGTGCCACTGGAGTTTCCCCGATTCTTTCGAATCCTCCTTCCGGATAGCGGAGAAGGGTGGAAAGGAAAGGCTTAGGTCCGATATATGGAATATGCTTAATGAAATTCCCGGAATAGTTGATATTGTCAAGCCATGAATATGCATCCATCGGAGGCTCTTCCACCTCGATGCCTGATTCCATTTTTGCAATAGCTGAATATGGTATGTAAGAATAGGCGGCAAAATGCATAAGCAATGAATTTACAAACCAATCTTTTGCATTCTTCGGAATCGGATGGGTATTTAGCGTTTTGTCTAATGTTTCCTTAAGATTGTATTCAATATTGTACTTCATTACTTTTTTCCAATCCGGATACAATGACTTCGGAACGGCTTGGCATTTCTCAGATTCAAGGAAATCCATATAGGCCTTAGTAATATTGCTTAATTCCAAAACGGTTACATCTTGGGAATCCGTGGTATGTGCATTTATAAATTCGCCGTTGGGAGAGAATGTTAAAAAAATCTCTGTCGGTTTTGCCTGATTCAAGAATAGAGGAAGGCCACAGATTACGTTGGAGCCTTCAATGAATATAGCGGCGATTTCTTCCGGTTGTTCAAGCAGTACATTTCCCGTAAATATATTCGGGGAAGTTTTAGTAAGAACGAAATTATCATTACTCCAAGGGTCAATAAAAATCGGCGACGTAAGGGCGGTGATAGACCCTATGCTATCGGGAGAGATGCCGTCGATATGGACGGTTACCATGGCGGTTCCAAGTTTAAAGAACTCGCCGGATTCCTTGTTGCTACCCATTGTTGATTTCTTTGACTCAGATGAGAGAAATGTAAAAAACGCCATCAGCAATGGCAATGAAATCTTCAATAATGCCTGTATATTCATGGTATTGTATTTTATGCCACAAATATAAGTAAAATTCTTAAAATGCCGAAATTGTATGGTGTTTATGCCTATGCCTATGCCTATGAAATTATTTGGACCATTAGCTTATTATCTGGAACATAACTTATCTTAAATTTTGAATTTGAAATAACTGACTTGACAAAGGTTTGTTGAATTGAAATTTTGTAGGGATGTTGCATTTGGCTTCGTTTGATAAGCAGATGGTTAATCAAACATGCCGGAGGCATGTCCCTACATTTTTATCTGTCCAACAATCCTCCTGTAAAAAAATCTGGTTGCGCTTGGTTGTACTGGTTTGCAAAGATTGTATGACCTATAAAAAAATTCTGGTTGGTCTTGGTTGTTCTGGTTTGAGATTTTGCATCAAGATGCTCTTTCTTTGAGTGTGCCTGTAAAAAAATCTGGTTGCCCTTGGTTGTTCTGGTTGGAGCAAAGATGTTGTTCTGGTTTGAGATTTTGTGTAAGGAAGGCGGGTTTTGCATAAATATTGATGAATTATAGCGGTTTTATTTGCATTCTCAATGTTTTTTTATATCTTTGGCGGTTGAAAGTGGTAGATATGCAGTCGGAAGATTGCCGGTGCGGTGCATCGGCGTGTCGTTTTTATAGCATTGACGTCGCTTATATTCCATAACATAAACAATAATTTAACTTTTATGGCGAAATTGTTACATTTTTCTTTGTTGGCAACCGTTCTCGGGGTTGCTATGCCGGCTTTTGCCGAAGATGTTGAGTTGTTCTCTTTTACCGTTGACGAAACGGCTGTGGAGAAAAACATCCTTATAAAGGTTTCTTCCGAAGGCGGACAGAAAATCAACGTGGATTGGGGCAACGGTGCTCTTACCTCGTATGATATCGTTGACTATAACGCAGACGGGTGGGTGTTTTCGGAAGTGAAAGGCACACTTGCCGGCACCACGGTCACTGTTTATGGCACCGACGCATCTAAAATCAATTACCTTGACCTCGACAAGGATAACGATGACGATCCGGAAGTGCAAATTACATCTGTTAATGTGGCTAACCTTACCGGCGTGACCGAACTTAATGTAAGCAAAAACAGAATCGCCGGTATCGACATCTCCAAGTGTGGGGCGCTCGCAACTTTTAACGCGACAGACAATGTACTCGCTTATGTGATTTTCGACGCAAACAATGCGGCACTTAAGTCGATTAACGTAAGCAATAACTACAATATGAATACCGGGGAGAAGAATGATGGCGCAGGCGACAACCAGGTGCTTGGGTCGTCATGGGGCCTGCTCCCCAATCTTGCCACATTGAACGTGACCGGCAACCTTGCCTCCAGGATTGAAGGGTCAGGTGCTTTCGATATTTCCGAGTGTGCCAATCTTTCCACCCTTACGATAAATGCATGTGGAATAGATGAGTATGATTTCTCTTCATTGAAGAAATTGAAAACCCTTAACGCCCAGTGGAACGGGTTTACTACAATCGACCTTTCCAATATGGTGGCTAAAAGCGGTATCGCTTTCCTTGCCCACAATAATCTTAAGAGCGTGAAGCTTCCCGACACGTCGGCGAGCAAGATGACACGTGTGAACCTGGCAGACAATGCATTCGATTTCACAACGCTCCCTGCAGCCGGAATGACTTCAAATGCCAACAATTACGTATATAACCCCCAAAAGGAAATGGTGGTTAAGGCCGAAGGGAATGTGGTTGACCTTTCCTCACAGGTAATGGTTGGCGAAACCGCTACGGTTTATACATGGAAACTTGGAGATGCCGAAGTCAGCGAAGGCATCGTCGCCGATAAAGGAGTCTTCACCTTCACGCAATCGGGTGAATATGTTTGCGAAATGCAAAATGAGCTTTTCCCGAAGCTTACCCTTACCACTGCCCCTATAACGGTTGACGCCACTTCGGGCGTTGCCGAACTTGAAGGGGAAGATGCTGATGCTCCTGTAGAATACTTCAACCTCCAGGGTGTGAAAGTAAGCGGTGACGCCCCCGGCATTTATGTCCGCCGTCAGGGCAAGACCATGAGCAAAGTGATTGTGAAATAAAATAGAAAATATGGCATTGTCGGGGGATGTCTTCGATAGTGTTGAGAAAATAACGCCGGTTCGAATTCAAATTTCGGGCCGGCGTTATTATGCATGCTTTATGACATAAAAATGCATCGCTTCATCAAAACTTCGTTTTTTGTTGCGGTTTTCAGAAGGATTTAGTTAAATAGGGTAAAATTTATCATTTGCATGCACAGAAATTAAAATCCTTTCGTTATCTTTGCGAATGATATACGAGATAATTATCGGGGCTTCCTTGTGTCGGTCCGAGTGATCGGAACGATATCATGTAGCATTTTCTTAGCGCTATGCATAGTTATTACATGTGTGATTAGAAGATAACGTGCCTTCTGCTTTCTGAAAAGTATATACCCGATAATTTGTCATAAGATTCAAACCCACCGGAAATCGGAGTTTTTATATTTCAGTAATGAAGATATGGATTCCGATATCCGTGCCCCAAGTCCCGATGTAGAATCGGAATGCAGAGTGATTTAAAAGAATTATTCATAATATTCTAACTTCCTTTATGAAACTGAAGTCCGTAAAGTATGCAACTGTCGCTTGTCTGGCAATAGGCGCACTTTGTTCTTCACAACCGGCGGATGCCAAGAAGAAAAAGAAAATCGAGTTGCCGAAAACCGAGTTGTCCGGGGCTGCCAAAGACAGTGCCGATTTCCATAAGAAGATAAAAGACGCCGTGGTGACACGTGGAGTCTTCAACACCTATCTCGACAAGAAAGGGAAACTGTATTTCGAGATTCCCGATTCTGTGCTCGACAAGACTTTCATGCTCGTGAACCGCGTCAACTCAATTTCGCAGACAAACGATTGGGTTGCAGGGCAGGTGGTTTCTTCAAGGCTTATCAAATTCTCGCGCAACGACAATACCTTCTATATCACACTCCCGCAGACCACGAGCGTAGTGAAGGAAGGCGACCCCATCGCGGTGTCGTTCGACCTTAATTTCTCCGATCCTGTCTTGAAAGCTTTTAAGATAGACCATAAGGAAAACGGTAAGATATACGTGGATGTAACCTCTTTCTTTTCGGGCAACGAGAAATCAATTTCACCGATTAAGGAAACCAATCCCCTTTCGAAGCTTCTCGGAGGCAAGGACGGAATCAAAGGAACCTATTACGCCGACGGGTCTTCGGTGTTGTCGGCAAAAGCATTTCCGAAGAACGTAGAGGTGAAAAGCCGTCTGGCATATACCACCCAGTCTGCCGCCAACCCCTATACGGTGACTATGTCGCGCAACATCGTCCTCCTTCCTGACGACCCCATGCCGGTGCGTCTCCACGACAAACGGGTAGGTTATTTTTCCGAATATAAGAACCTTTATTCTTCCAAACTTGACGGCACCAAGACGTTCGAGATAATCAACCGCCATCGTCTCGAACCGCGCGACGAGGACCGTGAGGCATACTTCGCCGGCAAGCTCGTGGAGCCGAAAGAGAAGATTATATTCTACGTTGACTCGGCATTCCCCGCAAAATGGCGTCCCGCCGTGAAAGAGGGCATCGAGTATTGGAACAAGGCTTTCGAGGCTGCCGGCTTCAAGAACGCCGTAGAGGCACGCGACTATCCGAAAGATGACCCGGACTTTGATCCGGACGACATACGTTATTCCTGCATACGGTATTGCGTCACCCCTACGGCAAACGCCATGGGCCCCTCATATACCGACCCGCGCACCGGTGAAATCCTCGGTGCTGACGTGATATGGTATCACAACATCCTCAGCCTTGTCCACAACTGGCGGTTCACCCAGACCGGCGCCGTTGACCCTCGCGTGCGCAAACCGGTGTTCGACGACGATGTGATGCATGAGTCGCTCACCTATGTGGCCGCCCATGAAATCGGACACTGCCTCGGCCTGATGCACAACATGGGCGCGTCGCATTCCTTCACGCTCGAAAATCTTCGGGACCCGGCCTTCACACAGAAGCATGGCACCACGCCCTCTATCATGGACTATGCCCGCAATAACTTCGTGGCACAGCCCGGCGACCTCGAACGCGGCGTGCGCCTTACCCCTCCGCCTGTAGGCGTGTATGATATTTACGCCATCAACTGGGGCTACCGCCTTATCCCGGGAGCAGACACCCCGGAAGCGGAGAAACCGACCCTCGACCGCTGGATTGCCGAGAAATCCGGCGACCCCATGTATGAATTCGGTGCGCAGCAGTTCCTCGGTCTCGTCGATCCCACCGACCAGACAGAAGACCTTGGTAACGACCATATAAAGGCAGGCGACATGGCTATCTCCAACCTTAAGATTATCATGAACAATCTTGAGGACTGGGCAGGCGAGCCGGGAGAGGATTTCGAACTCCTTGCCGACAAATACAAGGCTATGTGTTCGCAATACCTCCGCCATGTCGGTCACGTCTATCCCTATATCGGCGGCGTAGTGTTTAAGGAAATCCGTCAGGGGGAAAAAGGCGACCTCGCACAACGGAGCTTTATACCCAAGGCGAAGCAACGTGAAGCTATGAAGTGGCTTTTGAAACAGGCACGCACGAGCGATTGGATGGTGCCGCCGGCACTTGTCGCAAAATTCGAGGAGCCTTATCAATTCCGCGATAAAATGCAGCGTAACATAGTGGCTTGCCTCCTTTTCTCCACAAGCCTGGAGCGCATCAAAGAGGGCGGCCAACTCGACCCGAAAGTGAATTATACTCTTCCCGAGTATATCGCCGAGGCATACGACGGAATTTTTGACGCCTCTAAAAAGGGGAAAGCCCTCGATGCCACCGAACGCAACATGCAGCAGGCTGCCATCGACGTGATGACCACATATTCCGGTCTCAAACCGAAAGAAGCAAAGAAAACGAGCGCATTCGCCCTTTCCCCGGTGGATGAGTATGCCGAGGCTATAGCCTTGTCAACCCTCCCGGAAATGCCCTGCGGATTCTCCCCGTGCCAGGCATACGAAGACGGCGACCATTCCTTCTTCCGCCTTCTTCTCAATCAGAACCCCCTTCCAGCCACAGAGTTGCGCCCCATGATGACGTCGTTGCTGCGCAAAACTTTGGCTCTCTATAAGGCCCGACGCGCATCGACCGCCGACGCTTCTACCCGCGATTTCTACGATTATCAGATTCTCGCAATACAGCGCACACTCGACGGCAAGTAATCTCTCCTTATGCCTTTTTATTCATAATATATTAATTCAAACTGATTCTAAATGAGATCCATCCTTTCAATATTTTTCATCTGCCTTGCGGCGATGGCGGGCTACGCACAGTCGGCACCCGTCACCGGACTTGTGACGGATGAAAAGGGTGAACCCCTTATCGGAGTCACCGTAAAGGTCAACGGCTCTTCCCTCGGATCTACCACCGACCTTGACGGCAAGTTCTCCATCACTATCCCCGGCAAGAAGAATGTGCTCGACATCTCATACGTGGGCTACCGCTCCAAGCATATTGAGGTCGTACCGGGTCAGGAGCTGGGAAATTTGCAACTCGAACCGTCGGCCAGCGACATCGACGAGGTGGTGGTCATCGGTTACGGCACCGCCAAAAGGAGCTCGCTGACTTCGTCGGTGGAAGTTATCAAGGGCGAAGAACTTGTGAAGATTCCCGCCATGAACGTTGACGAAACCCTTGCCGGCACGATGCCCGGTCTCGGCGTTATGTCGTCCAACGCCGACCCTTCGAGCGGCCAAGAGGCGAGGCTCGCCATTCGAGGCAACAACAGCACCCCCCTGCTCGTAATCGACGGCGTGCCACGCTTCGGTAAAAACAATTCGGGAGAGGAGATGCGCCTTTCCGACCTTAATCCCGACGACATCGAGAGTATTTCCGTGCTTAAGGATGCAGCGGCGGCGGCAGTCTATGGCGTGCGCGCGGCGTCCGGCGTTATCCTCGTGCAGACCAAGCGTGGTAAAACCGACGGGAAGGCAAGGGTGAATTTCCGAGGCCAGTTCAACTTCCAGGAGGCCACATATCTTCCTAAATTCCTTGACGCCACTCAGTTCGCACAACTTTTCAACCAGGCAATCATCAACACTTACGGCGAGGATCCGACGAACTGGACATATAAACCCTACGACCTTTCTCAGATTGGGTCTAACCCCAACCTGTATGGCAACGAAAACCTGCTTGATTATCTCAACAAATGGGGGCATTCGCAGCGTTACACCCTGTCCGTTTCCGGCGGTATGAAAACCATCCGTTATTATATTTCCGGAGGTTATACAAACACGAAGGGATTGTATTCTAACGTGAGCCGCGATAGGTTTAACTATTCTGCCAAAATTGATGCCGAACTTTTCACCGGGCTTTCCGCTTCTGTCAATCTCAACGGGACAGTATCGTCCAACAAGAACTCCTCTTACGCCACAATCGACGCGGCTTATTCCTATTCGCCGCTGCAGGTGCTCCGATTCACCGACGGCAACCTCGCCTCGATCGACGGGGGCAACCCACTCATCAACGTGGAGGGTATCGGCGGCTATAACAAGGTGAAATCAGATTTCCATATCCTCGATGCGCAGCTCACCTATCGTATCCCCGGTGTGGAAGGTCTCCAGGCCTACCTGAAGGGTACCCTTGAACTCAACCATCAGAACACGTCCAAGTTCTCCAAACCGGTGGCTCTCTATCTCTACGACGAGGCCACAGGCACGACATCGGTAAATCCAAACACCATATATCCCCAAGCGAAAATATCGATGGAAGACAATTGGTCAAACTTCCGAAACTCCCTCTTGGAACTCGGGGTTAACTACAACCATACTTTCGCGGAGAAGCATGATGTTACCGGGCTTGTCGTAGTCAACTATCAGGAGGACAACAACAAATACCTCAGGGGAATCAACAACAACCTCCCCGGTGAATATCCCGAGATAATCGGTTCGACCAATACCGGGCGTATTAACGGTTCGGAAAGCAGGGGCCAACGGGCATCGCTCGTGGGCCGCGCCACTTACGGGTATGATTCGCGTTATTTTGCGGAATTCTCGTTCCGTCTCGACGGCTCTACCAAGTTTGCACCGGGCCACCGTTGGGGCTTCTTCCCCACCGTTTCTGCCTCATGGGTGCTAAGCAACGAAAAATTCTTTGAGAGAGTCATGAACGGCGGCATCATGTCGTTTGCAAAACTCCGTGCATCGGCCGGCATCCTTGGCGACGACGGGGTTGCAACTGAATATGGCTACCTGAAGCAATACATCTTCTCACCAAACGCGGGTTATCCTGTCGGAGGAAACTTTGCACCCGGCATTATCGTCTCTACCGGCGACTGGCCCAACGTTTTCTTACAATGGGGCAAGTCGAAAGATTGGAACGTGGGTCTTGACGTTGGTTTCTGGAACAATCGCGTAAACGCTACTGTGGAATATTACCAGCGTTACCGAACCGATATGGTCAGCTCGGCTCCGGTTTATCTGTTTCCCCCGTCGGTCGGTACCGGAGGCACCGTGCCTAACATCAACATGGGTAAGGTGAGGTTCCAGGGTGTGGATTTCTCAATCAAGCATCAAAACACCTTCGGCGACTTCAAATATAGCGTAGGGTTCAATTTGGGCGTTACTGAAAACAAGGTGCTCGACTATGGCGACGAATCGACCGTGGCTCCCAATCTTCAGCGCAAAGGGAAGCCGTATCTCGTGTCTTCGATGTATGAAGCCGCCGGACTCTTCCAAAGCTATGAAGAAATCGCCGCCTGGCCTGTTGACCAGGACGGCCGGGGAAACGCAACGCTTGCCCCCGGCGACATCAAATATATCGACCATGACGGCAACGGCGTCCTCTCGAACAACGACAAAATTTATGTGAAGAGTTCTTCATATCCCGACCTTAACTACGGTATCAGTCTCTCGGCTTCATGGAAAGGGCTTTACATGAATGCCCAGTTTCAGGGAGTGGCGGGCTATAACCAGCTAATCAACGAGCTCTATACATTGGAGAGCCGTTCGTTGCCGCGCTTCCAGAACTATCACCTCACCGATTGTTGGACCCCGGAAAATCCCAACGCCGATTATCCGCGCATAAAGTTCACTCCGAGCGGCGACAACAACCGTCTTCCCTCTACATTCTGGGTGAGGAAATGTAATTTCCTTCGCCTTAAAGCCCTTACGCTCGGCTACCGTTTCCCTTCGAAGATGCTCCGTAAAGCCCATATCTCTACTCTCGACGTAGCCCTGCAGGGAGGCAATCTATTTACGATTTCTTCGCTCCACAACATGGATCCGGAAGCGCTACGCGGCTATCCTCTTTCGCGTTCTTATGGCGTGACCCTTAACTTCGGATTTTAAACCACTGCTCATGAAATTAAAATTTAAATCATATATCTACGCATTGCCGCTCCTGTTAGCGGCTACCGGCCTGGGGGCGTGCGACGGCATTTTCCGTGACCAGCCCATCGACAAACTGCCCGCCGACATAATCTGGGCCGACCCACACCTTGTGGACGAATATGTGCTTCCATGGTACCGTAACATGGACGATGGATTTTACACTTATGTCACCACCATAATGAAGGGGTTGGGAAGCGAATACGAGACATGGTATTCCGACCAGCTTACCGTCGGCAAGAGCGATTGGTATTCGGGCGACTACGGAAGCATCCTCAAGAGTTCGCAACAGGATATCAACACGCGGGCACGCACGGAATGGTCAAAATTCTACGGCCAGATCAATAGTATCAACACCCTTCTTGAAAACGAGGACAAACTTGCCCCGTCGGTGAAGCAGCGGGTGCTTGGGGAGGCTCATTTCTTCCGAGCATGGTATTATTACAAGATGCTTCGTCTTTTCGGCGGCACAATGATTATTGACCGTACTTACGACCCTCTCGTTGATCCGGTCCGTTTCCCGCGTGCCACATACGAGGAGATGGTGAAATTCATTTGCGACGAAGCTGAGTTGGCTTCGACTCTGCTTCCGTATGAAAATGCGGATTCAGATATAGGCCGTCCTACCAAGGGCGTATGCTACATGCTTCGCGCCAAGACTTATTTCTGGGTGGCGGGCGAGCATTTCCAGAATCAGGAGAAAGGTTATCTCGGGTTCCCCGACGACCGCTCGATGGATATGCTTGACCTCGCCGCAAAGGAATACGACCGTGTGATCGCCACAGGGGAGTATGGCCTTGTCCAGATTTCGGGAACTACGAAAAAGGATGTCGTAGCCGAATACCGCAACATTTTCCTTACCAAGAATTCGCGTGAATCCATTTGGGAGGTGCAGCATGCCAACGATGGCGATTTCTCGTATGCCAACGGCCATAAGCTCGACCGTGATGCGGCTGCTTCCTCTTTCGGTGGCACCGTGGCTGCCTATAATCCCACTCAGAACCATGTGGACGAATACCGTATGGAAAACGGTAAGCGTATTTCCGAGAAGGATTCCGGCTACGATAAGAACAACCCGTATGAAGGTCGCGACTGGCGTTTCTATGCCAACGTTCTTTATGACGGTGCCGAATGGAACGGACACACGATGGATATCCATTATGAAACGGTGGATGGCAAGGAAGTTGCGGGAGAGGACCTTACGAAATACGGCAGTTCCACCACGGCGGCCGTGACACGTACAGGCTATTATATGGCTAAGTTTTTGAACGAGAAACAGAAAATCGACAACGATGAAACCACCGCAAGTTCGCAGAACTGCATACTTTGGCGTTATGCCGAACTACTTCTCGACTATGCCGAAATAGATTTCAAGCGCGGACGTACGGGCGATGCTCTCGACAAGGTGAACCAGATTCGCCGCCGTGTGAAGATGCCTGAACTCACTTCAATTACGTGGGACGACATCTACAACGAACGCCGCGTGGAACTTGCTTTCGAAAAGACCATATACTGGGATCTTCTCCGTTGGAATGTGGCCGAGAAATATATGACCGGCACCACGAATCCGCTTTATGGTGTGAAGATTGTATATCAGGCTAACGGCAACAGAAGGATTACCAACCCTGTGGTGAACGGACGTAATACGGTGGTAAGGTATTTCCGGGCACGCCAGTATTATTACCCTCTCGATTGGGACGATGTCCGTTATCATGGACTCGAACAGAATCCCGAATGGGTTGAAATGTAAATAAAGGCTTTGAGGAGCATAAAAATGATTGTATGTAGGGACATGCCTCCGGCATGTTTTATGAATCGATTGATTACAAAATATGGCATTCACGAGGTGATGTCCCTACATAAATACAATTAAATTTGATACATGCTTTTCAGGCAGAACATAATTATCTAATTTAAAACCTAATTATTAATTTTATGAAGAAAACTTTACTCACTCTTGCGGCTTTCGCTGCATTCACCGCCGCCAACGCGCAGCAGACCTACAACTATTTCGACCCGGCTGATTGCGATGCCGACGGTTGGCTCTGGTTCGACACCCAGGAGAAACTCGACAAATATGTCGGTTGGCAAGGTTTGGGAGAAAATCCGAAAATAATGCTCCAGACAGCGGATTTCGAGAATGCCGATATGGGTTTTGACGAACCGTATCTGGATCCGGATATCAAGGGATTTAATGTTGACCACGTGCAAGGCGGCGAAGGTGCCTGGACCGGTGCAATCGTGCTTTGCGGCTCAAAAAATGCAACCGGTTCCGATTCTCCTAATGGAGGCGGTATTATGCTCCATCTTCCGGATCTTGCCGAATTCGGGCTCAAACTATCGACTGAGAGCGATTACATTTGCTTGGGACTTAAAGGGTCAAAGGGATGGGTTGAACCCGTTGACTGCGGTGTGGTTCAAACTTATTATAGGATGGGTATTTTTGTAAAAAACCAGCTTTCGGATTTGGGACAATTTACATGGAACAACATTCAGGATGTGAAGAATGCAAATACCGGTCTGCAGTTGGCTTCTCCTGTCGGGGAGAAAGTGACGGCATTGATTCGAAACAACCGTGGCGACGAGCTTCTTGTGCAGGCAATCAAGGTATTCACCTACACCAATACCAACGAAGGCGCTGCCGTTGATGGCATCGAGGCGGATGACAACGCCCTTGTGGAATATTACAATCTCCAGGGCATGAAGGTCAAGGGCGACGAGCCGGGCATCTACGTGCGTCGTCAGGGTGCGAAGACATCCAAAGTGATTGTAAAATAAAGAATCATATCTTGAAGAGAAGGCGTATTATCGTTGGTATTATGTAGGGACATGCCTCCGGCATGTTTGATTTGACAATCTGATTCTCGGATGAAATGCAAAGGAATGCCCCTACGATAAATCAATCATGACATGCCTTCTCTTGATTTTTAGGTTTCAGCTATGCATAGACTATCGATTTCCCTTTTTGCCGCCGTTTTGTCGTTGTGCATGTTCGCCGAGCCTTATAAAATGGCGAATGTGGTCTGTTTCGTTAAATTTGCCGACCAAACGGAGAATGCCTGGGAACATGACTTCAATTATTATGAGGCGATGTTCAATTCTATGGATGAAGGTGCAAACTCGGTCCGCAAGTATTATTCCGACATGAGCTACGGCAAGATGGATTGGGAATCCACCCTTATCCTTACGGAATATGTCGATTCCCACTCGCGCGGTTATTTCTGTGAGAAATCAGCATCCAATCCCGACGGCTATACAAGCCTTGACCTCATGTTCGATTTCCGGACCAAGACGCTTGTGAAGGATATGTGCGAGTTTTTGTCAGACAAAATTGGGGACGATGTGGTGCTCGATGCTGACAACGACGGCACAGTTGACAATATCGTTATTATTTTCAACGGCAATTCCGACATAGGTGCGTCGAAAATGCTGTGGCCGGCCAACAACACTGCCCCGGCGGCGAGGTTGAAAGGCCTTAACGTGGGGAATTTCCTTAAAGTGTTCGACGGTGCCAACGGCTATAAATCGTTGGTGGCGCAGAAACTCAACACCGGTGTGCTTTGTCATGAGATGATGCATACCCTCAATGCCTACGACCTCTATACTTCCGGTTCTTCCAAGCTCGAGCCGGTCAACGTCTGGGACCTCATGAGCGACAACCAGAAGAAACCTCAGGGATTTTCCGCTTATATGCGCATGAAATATGGTGCGGAATATGGAGAATGGCTACCGGAATCGGGAATCGTTACTCTCGAAGAAGCGGGAGAATATGAACTCCTTCCGGTTTCTTCTACGGAAGAGGGTAATGTGGCATATAAGATTGATCCCGATAAAGGAAAATCGGAATATTTCATGGTCGAATACCGCGACAAGGAAGATTTTTGGGACGAATCACTTCCGAATTCAGGATTGTTGGTATATCGCATCAATCCGTCTTTCAATGGAAATACCGGGAAAGACTTCGAAATGTATGTATTTCGTCCGGGAGGTTCGCTGACGGCTGCGGGACAGGTTTCCAAGGCTCCTCTCGGACCGGACACCGGTCGCGTTTCCTTCGGACTCGTCGAAGATGCCGATTATCCGTTCTATGCCGACGGTACACGCGCCGAATTTTCGATTACGGATGTGAAGAAAACGGAAAGAGGGATGAGTTTCAAATTCTATCCAAACACATCCGGAGATTCCGCAGTGGAAGGTATAGAGGCAGATTCCGATACCCCCGATGTAATCTACAATCTTCAAGGAGTCCGCTTGAACCGTATTAATTCCCCGGGCATATATATTGTCAACGGGAAAAAAACAATCGTAAGATAATCTTTCCTTGATATAGATAATCTTTCCTTGATATAGATAATCTTTCCTTGATATATAGGAATAATATTTTCTGAACAACCTTATAAAAAATCCGCAGGACACCCGTTTGCGTCCTGCGGATTTTTATATGGTTTGTGTTATGTCGCCCGATTTACTTGCCGTTGAGGTATTCGTGGATGGCTTTGGCGGCTTTGCGTCCTGCGCCCATGGCGAGGATTACGGTGGCTGCACCTGTCACGGCGTCGCCTCCGGCAAACACTCCTGCGCGGGTGGTGCGTCCTTCTTCGTCGGCCACGATGCATCCGCGTTTGTTGGTGTCGAGACCTTCGGTGGTGGATTTTATCAGAGGGTTGGGGCTTGTGCCGAGAGCCATGATGACCATGTCACAGTCAATCTCGAAGTTGCTGCCCTCTTTCACAACAGGGCTGCGGCGTCCGCTGGCATCGGGTTCGCCAAGTTCCATTTCCACACATTCTATACCGGACACGCGACCTTTTTCATCGCCGATTATACGCACCGGATTGGTGAGCATACGGAATTCGATGCCTTCCTGCTTGGCGTGATGCACCTCTTCCACACGTGCGGGCAACTCCGCCTCGCTGCGGCGATATACGATGATGGCTTCCGCTCCGAGACGTTTGGCTGTCCTTACGGCATCCATCGCCACGTTGCCGCCGCCGACGATGACGGCTTTTCTTCCCAGATATATCGGGGTGTCGTAGGCTTCGTCGTAAGCATGCATAAGGTTGGCGCGGGTAAGGAACTCGTTGGCGGAGAAGACTCCGTTGAGGTTTTCTCCTTCGATTCCCATGAAGCGGGGAAGTCCGGCACCCGAACCTACGAACACCGCATCGTAGCCCTCTTTGTCGAGAAGGTCGTCAACGGTGAGGGTGCGCCCTACGATTACGTCGGTCTCTATTTCTACGCCGAGGCGTTTCACGGCTTCCACCTCTTTCGCCACTATCCTTTCTTTGGGAAGACGGAATTCCGGAATGCCATATACGAGCACTCCGCCCACGTCATGCAGAGCCTCGAAAATCTTTACCTCATAACCGAGGCGTGCAAGGTCGGAGGCGCAGGCGAGTCCGGCAGGTCCGGAACCGACGACGGCCACTTTCTTGCCGTTGGGCGTGATTTCCGGCTTCGGCAGACTGCCGGCGTTTTCAATAGCCCAGTCACCCACAAATCTTTCGAGTTTGCCGATGGCTACGGGTTCGGACTTGATGCCAAGCACGCATGAACCCTCGCATTGGCTTTCCTGCGGGCAAACCCTTCCGCATACGCTCGGCAGCGAACTGTCGGCGGCTATGGTTTCGGCAGCTTTGGCAAGGTCACCTTCGGCTACATGGTGGATGAATTCGGGTATGTTGATATGCACTGGGCAGCTCCCCACGCATCTCGGGTTCTTGCAGTTGAGGCATCGGCTTGCCTCAAGGGTGGCTTCTTCGGCGTTATATCCGTAGCACACCTCTTCAAAATTTGTGGCCCTTACCTTCGGGTCCTGTTCCCTGACGGGAACGCGCGGTATTCTGTTAGCCATTGCACTTGCAGTTATGGGTTTTAGGATTGTTTTTCGGGTTGTCGCGATACATGTTCTGCCTTCTCATGGCTTCGTCGAAATCCACCTTGTGGGCGTCGAATTCCGGACCTTCCACGCATGTGAAGCGGGTTTTGCCGTCAACGGTGACGCGGCATGCGCCACACATGCCGGTGCCGTCAACCATAAGGGCGTTGAGCGACACCATCGTGGGTATGCCGTATTCTTTGGTGGTCAGCGAAGCGAACTTCATCATTATCATCGGGCCGATAATCACGCAATGGTCATATTTTTTCCCTTGGTTGTCGATGAGGTCTTTCATAAGCCCGGTCACCATTCCATGGAAACCTTCGGAACCGTCGTCGGTGCAAAGATATACGTTGCCGACGGTTTTCATTTCATCCACGTACGTAAACAGGTCTTTGGTTTTGGCTCCGATGATTACGTCGGCATCCACTCCATGTTCCTTGAGCCATTTCACTTGCGGATAAACGGGGGCGGTGCCTACGCCTCCGGCCACGAACAGGATTTTCTTTTTCTTCAGTTCCTCTTCCGGAAGGTCGAGTAAGTCGGAGGGGCGGCCGAGCGGCCCCGCGAAATCGGCGAATCTTTCGCCCGCCTGCATGTCGATAATCTTGCGTGAGGAAATGCCGATGGCTTGGGTCACGATTGTGACGGTGCCTTTTTCAGCATCGAAGTCGCATATTGTGAGGGGTATGCGTTCGCCGTGGGTGTCTGTCCGCACGATTATGAATTGTCCCGGTTTGGCTGACGCCGCCACGCGCGGGGCATTTACTTTCATCTCCACGATGTTGGGTGAAAGTTCACGTCTGCTTACAATTTCAAACATAAAATGTCATTAGTCAGATTAGGTTGATATGAGCCGTGCGGATTGTCGGTGTCAGTGTTTCCATGGCTAATGGCAAGTCCGGTGCCGGGTGTCGGCGGTGCCTGACCTGCGGTGAAAATCCGTATCGGTGATGCAAATGTAATGTATGTTGTTGAATCCTACAAATTTTTACATCTCTTTTTTAATGCCTCCCCATTCTCCAACCCTCAATTATCGCAACAAAAAACGGAAACAAAGATTTTGTTAATATCATGTATAATAGCTGGGTCTTCATTTTTTTTGTATTCAGTATAAAGGTGTTTAATATCGGCTATCTGTCTTTCAGTCAATATGTCGAAATCTACTATTTTCGCATTGTTGATATCGTTGGGTTCAAATTTTGTAAGTCCGTTGCCATATTGTCTTGAATTGTCGAGCAGCACTTGATGTGCGAAATCGGTAAGAAGATAGGCGAAAAACACATCTATATCGATAAACATATTCGTGATATACAGGCAATGAAATGTTGTTAGATTGGATACGTTGGCTTCATTCCTGACAAATTTGATTTTCCGGCGGCTGAAAACCGAGACCCAGATAGGGGCGGGCGAACGTTTTTCCAAGGAATACCAGGGATGGCGTTTACTACACAAATGCTTGCTGTTTATTCCGTCTTTTTCCCCAATGCGTATATAGTCGCGCACCTGAGGAATTGCTTCGTTTCCTTGTCCTTTGAAAAGATATACGGTTTTGTCGTCTTGAGAAAGGCGGCTGAAATCTTCTTCGGAAAAAATGCTTTTTGAAATATCCGAACAGTGGCATATACATTTGAGAAGAGCCTCTTGCGGTATGTTCAATTCGGAGGCTTTCGAGCGGCTGATAGTGAAATATTTGTTCGCACCGGTAGCGATTCCTCTTGAAACTTTTGCATAATTGGAGAAATCGGTGAGATGTCGATATTTAGCCGAAGCGTTTGTTTGATAGTGTTTTTTCCATTTTTCTTCAGGTCTGAGATCCGAGGACGGCACTTCGGAATAGTTTGAGAGAGCATCCATTAATTCGGGAATACGTTTTATGGATGAGAAACGGATACGTTGCCCCGACGGTTTATTTTCAATCAATGTGATGCAGGCCGTGGTCATGGCGCCGTCGAAAATATTCTCTTCAAAATCGATTATTATGAAATGAATGCTTATCCCGGCATTTAAAAGATGGCGTTTCACCTCAACTCCGTAGTCGGCGTTCAGAAACTCCGAAGGTGTGATGAAGGCGAGTCTGGCCCCTTCCTTAAGTTGTGACACCGCTTTTAGGAGGAAGAGGGGGTAGAGATTAGTGAAATTGTTTAGTTTTAAATTTAGTTTTTCGTTTATAAAAGGAATGAGGCGGCGGTTGTCGTAGTCATGAAATTTCATGTAGGGGGGATTGCAGATTATGCCGTCATATCGTTCTTGCCACGAAGAAGTCAGATAGTCTTCCCGATGCAGGGTTACGTTTTCGTTTTTTGAAAAGTTGGATGTTGCGATGTCGAAGATACGGGTGTCGATGTCAAACCCCGTAATCGATATATCTTTGTCTCCTTTAAGAATGTAACGGCTGAATATGCCGAGCCCGAATGCCGGTTCAAGCACACTCATTCTTGTATAGGATTCCCCAATAATCCATTTCGCCATAAAATCCGCGATGTCGTCCGGCGTGAAGAACTGGGCGAATCTTTTGCGATGGGATATGTCGGTCATCGAGCAATATTCCTTTTCTGTAATCATAAATCACACCCAAATAGATTGTCGAATTGTATTTTATCGATAAATGCTTCTCCTCCCTGGAATTTCACATAAAACAATAGCCTGCCCCGCATGAGTTCTTTTCTTACGCTGTGATGGTGGGGTTCTATTACCTTTTGTGCTATACAGGTACCGCTTTGCAATGGCACTTTTATTGTCGGTTTTTTCTGGTTCTTTGGGTCTTGCTCTATAAAGTATTTTTTCCCTTCCAATGCGGGTTGTGATACGAGCCTGAGTATATTTTCAAACGATATTCCGTATATTTTATCGAAAAACACTTGTACGTAATAATGAGGCACATTGTATTTCATCACCCATTTCTCCACAACCTTCAAATCCTCGTTTTTGGGGGTGAAGCACAGAGTGTTTCGATCCTGGATGGCTTTAAGGCTCGCTTTTATTTCGGAAAAAAGCACCGACATTTTTTGAAGACGTTCGGAAGATCGCCAGGAAGTGCGGTCTGAAATGTTTATCCAACCTACGGAATCGGCGTTGATAGTTTGGAGTATCGGGATCAATCCGGGACATTTGTCTTCCAAAAGGTCGCTATATTCCGACAATAATTCTTGAGTAAGTTTTAAGACTTTGTCGGTATTGCTTTCAATGAGGCGGTTGATTTCTTGAGTATATTTATCTATTAGGAATGCACTTGAACGCACTTCAATGCCGGCAATGGCTTTGCCTACATAGTTCTCTATGTCAACGGTCGGTAAATGACTGATGTCGTTTCCCAAATCGACATTAAAGTCTTCTTTCCGGAATATCAGAAGGTCGGGACGTTTCCCGATTGAGTCCAATTCGTCTTGATATTGTTTAAAAAATTCTTTAAAGCCATCGTCGCCGGCCACCAAATCATCCGATTTGCCGTATTTTACGGCAACGATTCTGTCGGAGTTATTATTGATGGCACGGAAGATAACGTCTTCCGCCCAATCTCCTTGCTGTTTGTTGGTGATGAACACTGATGAAGCCTGCGTAGGCATGGATGCTTTCGAGCGGGGTTCATTAAAGTCTATAAGACCGGTATGGATATTTGAACAAATTTCTTTTATGATATCGCGATACTTTGCCATGGCGTTCTGTTGGAATTGTCAAATCCCATGACTTGACTTTGTAAAAGTAGTATTTTTTATTCAAATTACAAAGTCTTGCGGCGCTGATATTCCGATTATTCGAGCCAGATGCCTTCGATGGTGGCGGCGACGGGGGTGTCTTTGCGGGTGGGGACGATGAGTTCTACGAAGTCGATGGCCGTCGGGTCGAAGGGGATTGCCGAAAGTTCCGCTTCTCTTTTCAGGAAGGAGGGATAGGGTGCGGGCACAATCAGCGTGCTCCTCTGGTTGAGGATGGAAAATGGAATGCGCAATTCTCTGGAGCCGGCCGCATCGGAGAGTCTGGTTAGGGGGAGCGGGGCGGAGTATGTGGCGCCGTTCTTTCCGACGAGGGCTATCTCGCTCCCGGTGAGTCCCTCGGTTTCGCCAAGTTTTATCACAATCTCTTTCTTGCTGTTAAGTTGGGGCGCGCCGGCGAATTCGTCGCCGATATAACGCTTCACCACGAGCGTGCCGTCGTTCGATGGGGTAGAGGTAAGCCTGTAGGAATCATTCCCGACCGGCGACTTCATCTCGGTAGTGAAACGGAAATCCCAAGCTTCGGGAATCATGGCCACCTCCAGATTTTTGTCGTTTTTTACCGGCGCAAGTAGGATGGCGGGGGCTGACGGTGATGCTTTTGTAGATTCATAATAACTGGATTCGGTGAAATCCCAGTCGAGCGGGTTCCCTTCGGTGTTTTGCGGCCAAGTGGTGTCTTTTCCATCTTTTCTAACCACAATATTATAGCGGAATGCTTCGTCCCATCCCAAACCGGAGGCCGGTATGGTGGCGGTGTAGGTGTAACCTTTCTTGTGTTTCATCGGGAATAGTCGGTTGTCGTCTCTCCAGAACGATACGGTCGAAGGATACACGACTACACTGTCCGGATCGGAGGTGCCGAATATTTCGGCGGTAATCTCCACGTCTCCTTCCGGATTGATGAAATGTTTCGGATTGTGTATCACGATGTTGTTCACCGTTTCCGGTTCGGGAGCCACGAATTCTTTCATCTTGGCGTCTATAACGGAGTTGTCGGAAAGCACCCGGTCAAGGACGGCCATGTCGGCGGAAAGGAGATATACCCCGGGATAGACCGATATCTTCGAATCGATTGAACGTCCCTTTCTTGGATTCCCCTCATTGATTGCCGCGAAGTTGTAGGTGGTGCCGAGTTCCGGAAGATTGATGGTCATGGAGCGGTCGCGATATACCGTTTTGCCGATTTCTTTGTTTAAAGACGGTTTTTCAAACGGATCAGCTATGAGCATGACGTCGGGCATCACTTCGAGACGCCATACGCCGGGGATATCGGTTTTGTCGAGGAAGTAAGCCCCTGTGCCTTCGTAATTTACTACCGGAGAAGAGCCGTGGCCTGCTACATGGGCGAGCATAGAGATGTCTTTAGGGGCGGATGTGGTGGTGTTGCTGTAGTAGAACTTTTCTCCGTTGTTGAGCTCGCTGAGGTCGTTGCGATAGCTCACCTTGAAATCTCCGAATACAGTGTCGGCGGGAAGAATGCCGAAATCGCTTCCCCTCGGGATATTGCGGGCCGCCTCTCCGGCGATAAGCATGCTCAATGCTTTGGCGGGGGTGTAGGCGAGGTTGAGGAAATGCGTCTGATATTCCGTATTATATTTGGCGATATCCGTAGGGTCGTATGCGAACTGTGTAATCCATTGGAAACCCTCTTTGCGGAAGGTGCGGGCGATGGCGGGATACATATATGAATAAAGCAGGTCGCCCGGGTCGAACTCATACACGAGTCTCGCCATCTTGTCGTAATTTTTTATTGAGTCTTTCCAAGGGATGACGTAGCTGTCAACGGCTGGTAGGAAATTCCCCTTTCGTTCATGGCCGGCGACAAGTCCGACGGGATACCATTGATAGGTGGTGCCCTGGATGTCGGCGTCGTAGTATGCTTCCGTCACTTGGGGGTTATGGCTTACATTATATATTATAGGTTTGTCGAACCCACCTTTTTTCAAAGCCTTCGCCATTCTGTTAATATAGGAGGTCACCTGTTTTTTTGTTCCGGAATGGCATGGCTCGTTGTTTATTTCCATTGCAATAATAGCATTGTCTTTGCCATAGCTCCGCCCAGTATATGGATTGACATGTGAGGCAAGTTGCCGTAGGTAGTTTTCCTGTATTTTTTGAGCCTTGGGGTTTTCGTGGATATCACACTTGGCGAAGTCGTAGGTGAAGGCTCCGGTGTCGATGTTTTTCTCGGGATATCCGTTGCCGAAATTTGTCTGCGCGGTCAAGACAATGTCGATGCCTCGTTTTTCAAGTGATGCTATAAGATAGTCGAGCAGGTCGAGATGCTCGTTGAGAAGAAGGTTGCCGGCGCTGTCGGCAAGTTCCGCATCCCATAGATGCAATCTGAATCCGTTGAAGCCGAGTCTGTGCATATGGGCCACGTCACGGTCGATAGCGTTTTTGTGGTCTTTCCCGATTTTTTCGATGGCCCTGTAGGCATGTGCGAAGGGGAGCGTATAGTTTGTGCCGTAATAGCTGACTTCCTCTTTTGTATCCGAACGGCGCATCACTCCGTTGCGGTCAACGTATATTTTGTATGATTGACGGTCGGCGGCGGGGGCTTTTTCTATGGCATATGAGGTTGTCGAAACTGTTATGGAGATAAAAAATGCGATTGAGCAACCTTTATAAAGGCTTTTTGAATTAAAAAACATCGGAAAAATATTAGTAAAATGGAGAAATTTTAGGGGTGCGGTAATAAAAAACGGCTTTTTTTACTGCACACATGTTTTAATATAACGCCTTATTTTGGGATATTGTTCTATTGATTAACAAAACTAAACAGATTTTAACATTTGTTGATAACGGTGGTTCACAGAGTTTTGCGGGGTTGATTTTAGAAAAAAACATGTTTTTAAGCATAAAAAATTTGCGGAGCGGGAAAAACGGTTGTAATTTTGCAACCGCAAACGGGAAACAACCCCACGGGTTACGAACCGCGAGCGAAGAGAGAACATTGACAACGATGCCACAGGACAACCGGACAGATGGAGACATCGTCCGGGCCATACAGACAGAGACAAGGAGACACGGAACATAGAACGCAGTCTCCGTCAATCGAAAGTCGAACCAGGCAACCAAGAGCGACCCTAAGTCGAAGACAAACAATAAGGGGTCCCGCAAGGGATTCCGAACCGAGTAGAAAATAGGAAACTATGATATACTAACAGCGGAGAGTTTGATCCTGGCTCAGGATGAACGCTAGCGGCAGGCTTAACACATGCAAGTCGAGGGGCAGCATAATGG
>CABRKI010000004.1 GCA_902471455.1 uncultured Porphyromonadaceae bacterium
TTCGAGCCGGGCGTTCCGTTTAATCAGGATTCATTCATAATGAACCACCGGTTTTAGGAGTTTGTCGATACGTTCTTGTTCTGACAGGGTTCCGTCGCCCATCGGCACCGGCAACCCGAAGAATCGAGACTCTTTGTTGATTGCGTCGGAGTCAAAAAATCCTAACTTTTCCGGAGTTATAATTTCTTGGGTGATGATTGTGTGTTCGCAACAGCATAGGGGGGTTCCGTCGTCGTCAAGATTTGTTGATTTGGGGATGCCGGTGATGCTGTCGATTCGGTAGAACAATCCCCCGTATGGAGCCTTAACGACGCTTAGAAGGTAATCTTCGTCGTTACCTATGTTCACAAAGTCAAGAACGGGATGCTGTCTGTGGGTTCGGATTTCGTTCTTCAGATACTGCGGGAATCCTTCTATAGGGTATTTTGCCACGTTGCCGTCCGAATATGTAAGGAGTAGGAATCCTTCTTTCTCTTTTTCTTTGACGGCAAGCGCAAGCCTGCATTCTTTTTCATAATCCGTGAACGCGTCTTCATGAGAAAGCATCACTGATTTATTATCCATGAAATAGATGTAGAGATGCGGAAGCACAAAGTTCGGTTCGTAGTTGTGAAGCACGTTCAACCGGTATTTCCCGGTGCCAATATGGCACGGTTCGTCGTCTTCCGTAGCCGTCTCTGTGTAGTCTTCGTCAGGTTCATGTGAAACTACGGATTTGCGTGGCATTAAATCCTGCTGAGACTCAGTCTCCCCGCAATTTCCTGAATCCTCAGTTTTGGAGGCATCTTCCTGTCCGACCCCCCAGATTTTCATGAGTAGCTGATAATTATGGCTGCGGTTTTTAATGAATTCTTCCCTTTGGTCATCGAGACGAGGCTTGGTGGTGGAACTGGAGCGGACGTAAATTATGCCGTCGTATTCCACGGGTTCCTCCACCGGAAGCACACGGACTATGATTACACCTTTCTTTGATTCCGGGTCGGATTCGATTTCCCAATGGTCTTTTGCGTGCATGGGCATTATGCGGTCAAGATGGTTTTGCAAATCAACCATCATACTGTCGATGGTTGGTTTCAATCCGTGTGTGCGCCGATAGGCGATATCGTCGTCAAGACCGTTTTCGTAACCGGAATCGTTTACCCCGATATAGAGCGTGCCGCCCCTTGCATTCATGAAACCGCAAATCACGTGTATTATTTCATGCAACTGTGTCTTGAAGTCAGGACGACCTCCTCCACTTGTGGAATAAATCAGGCTGCTTTTGAATTCGACGGTCTGTGATTCGTCGCCATAGTATTTTGAAGTGGGGGCGGTGTTGTTCACATTCAGCAAGGTGGTTATTTCCTTCATAATCTCCTTCCTTGTCTTGTCGAGTTCTTTGGGTAGCATGTTGAACGACAAAACCAATGAAGCCAGTCTCTGCTCCGTTTCGTTCCTTGGATTTCTCCTCACGTTCCATAGCCAGTCGGTGTTTTCGCCGAGGTCGATATCGGCTACAATTTTCAAGCGAGTGAAAAGACGTTCGAGCATGGGAGTGTCTTTAATCTTTTGCTCGCAGTTTATGAGCCATTCAATGTCGATTTTCTGGTTTTTGCCAAAATCTTGCAGAAGTTGAAGCAGCTCCATGTGGGTTGAAATCTCTTTCAGAAGATTTTTTTCTTCAGCAAGCCTGCACAAAACAGACGCAAACCCCAGATAGTTGAAAGCTTTGATATATTCCGTTTCGGAGAAAGCGCAACGTTGGAACATATAGATGATTTCAAGAAGTTCCTCTCGAGTCATCACTTCTTCAATCTCGACAACCTCGGAGTCTTCGTTTGAGTTCTCTTCCGACGATTCACCCAAACCTTGCATAAGGTTCATGAGGCAAAGTGATTTTTTTATTGAAGGTGGAATGTCTTCCTGGTTATCCGATAATTCCCCGATGAAAAACTGAGTGGTAGTGCTTGATCTGTCGGGTTCCAGACACTTCACCCTTACGAGCATACCTTCGAAAAGATGTGAGGTGGATTCGTCGCAATGCACCTTGAACGTACATCCCTTCTCGGAAAGACAAAGCCATACATTGTTATGCCTGTCGAAATGCGTAACGATACATACGCTTTCTTCGCCGGTCCACGACGTTTCGAGGAGATAGTCTTCTATCTGTGATTTCATAGAAAACAAAAGCTTGTCGTCGCGTTTGTTCACAGTGGCGTTGAATAGTAGAGGCGACCCTTTTTCGTCAAGAGAGAAAGACAACGACCCGTCGTAGTTCCCAGGCACGTCTTTGCTTGAAAGCCATCCAATCATGTGATATGAATCACAGGGCATCCATCCTTCGCCGATATACATTTCATCGTGAATGGTGCAATGGAATTGTAGCCGTTGTTTCTCAGGGCCGTAATTCAGTATCCGGAAATCATCGATAATGACTTTCACATCTTCTCCGCTGAAAGGCGCCCTCTTTTCAATTATGGAACCGGCGGTTTGTTCTTCACCGAAAATCGACCATCCGATTTCGTCCCACATTTTTCCATAAGTCTTTAAATCTTTGGTTTTTCGAAGATTCTGCACCTTGATGTCGTCTTCAATAGAAATTTTCGGGCTAAGCCAGTCAATCAAGTTATTGGGAATTACTGTAGATTCCGGCTCGGCATTCTTTGCTATTATATGTATATTGCCGGCCCTGAGTTGAACGGTCGCTTTTGATGTGGAATAGGTCTTAACAAGATTCTCTCGTTCTTCCGTGTATGCGAAAGGGTGCGACGACTTTTCCATAAGAAGGGTGGGGTGGTCTGTATCGTTCCAGGTAAATTCCGAAGGATGTTCCGAACCGAGGATGGCTTCCGCGCCTTTATCGAGCAATGTGCCGACATTGTCAGGATTCAGATACGATATATACCGATAGAGCATGGCACGGTTAATGGTGAGGTCAACGCCGTCTGCCTCCGTGGCAAGAATGCTTTGCACTGCAATGGCAAGGATCATTCGGATTATTGCTTTGTTGTCATCGCTTGAATCGTTGGCGGGGAGAAGGTTGATTTGTCCGCAGTTTTCCTTAATGAATATCTGAAGTTGCTGCACGAGCGCACCCCTGAATGGTTCCGACTGCCAGTTTGACAGTTCCCAGTTATGCAATGCCTCGAAGAGTTCGCCCATACGGGCATTGATAAGCTCCGGACGCAACTTGAGAATCGTCATCATTATCCGGAATTGTTTCGAAGGTTTATAAAGGTAGCCGGATTTCTTCAATCGCCTGAACATCTTGTCGATAAACTCCTCATAGGTCTTGCTCAAAATCCTTGCCGCACCCTGTTCGTATTGGTCGAACAATTCGACATAAAATGAAAGTCTTGATTGCAACATGGATCGTTGCTCGGCGTTGCAATTCCGGAGATAGTCCGATTCTTCAATTATAAGCAATGCAAGTTTCCTGGCTATCGTCATCCTCGATACGGTCTTTGCCAATTGCTTCCGGTCATCTTTACATTCTATAAGCCAATCCGTTATGTTCTCGGATGTGGCTTTAAGCAACTCAATAATCCAATCAGGGTTTCCTTCATCGTATTTAAGGAGTGTGGTCTGGAAGGCCGGTATTGTTTCAATAAGGTTAAGATAAGCTTCGTGGTGTCGCGGTATTCCAAGAGCGGAAAGCCATTGAGAAAGATCTAAAAATTCAAGAGGTAATTTTGTAGATAACGTACCGACATATTTTAAAGTGACATTTACTCCTCTGATTTTTACTATTTTACATTTAATTCTGCTTCCTATAGACAACGATTCGGGAGCATTGTATAGCCTGAAACATAAATCATGTTCATCTTCGAGTTCATAAACTTGTACGGAATCGTTTTTTACAGATTTAACTTTAAAATCATACTCATTTCCTTCAGTATAAAAATCGTTGATGAAGATTGAAATGTCTTGACCCAGAGTGAGAGGGTAGAGCGATTTGACATAACACCGTATAAAATCCGGAATTGGTATGCTTTGCTGGAATTTAAACTTTTGCAGGGAAAATTCTACGCCATCGTCTGTCCTGATTTTGTAGAACTTTCTTGACGAACGGTCTTTCAAAACCTCAAAACGGTATGAATGACCTTGTTTTAATTCAGAAGATAACATGGTAAAGAAATTGATAAATTAATAATAAACTGTTACAAATTTAATAAAAAGAAATGATAAATATGTGATATCCGACACTTCGAAAGCAAAATAGGATTATAGAGGGGCAGGTTTTTATATAGTTTATGGGTCTTTGAGATTGTCTATTTAACATAATAGTGATTATGGATAAATATGGACTGGGGGTAGAACGAGGTCTCGTTTAACTCTTTCCGTCTTTTTCTGAATACAAAAATAATGCTTACGAGCGAGTCGCAAGCATTATTCTGCAATTTTATCGGAAGATTCTTCCGATTTATAACCTTCTTATTATCGTTTTAATTCTTCCTTTAAAAAAATGGATGTATGTGTGTTTGCTTTTGCAACGGTTTCCGGTGTCCCTTCGGCAACTATTAATCCTCCGTCGCGACCTCCTTCCGGACCAAGGTCTATTATGTAGTCGGCCGATTTAATCACATCAAGGTTATGCTCGATAACCACAATGGTGTTCCCTTTATCGGCAAGGCGGTTGATTACGTTTAGAAGCACACGGATATCTTCAAAATGAAGACCTGTGGTGGGCTCGTCGAGTATGAAGAGAGTTTTCCCTGTGTCTTTTTTTGCAAGCTCCGTAGCAAGTTTCACGCGTTGGTTCTCCCCTCCGCTTAAAGTGCTTGATGGCTGACCGAGCTTAATGTAACCGAGGCCTATGTCTTGAAGCACTTTGATTTTTTTCAATATGACAGGGACATTCTCGAAGAATTCTACCGCTTGATTTACGGTCATATCAAGTACATCGGAAATAGATTTCCCTTTAAACCTCACTTCAAGTGTCTCGCGGTTATATCTCTTGCCATGACAGGTTTCGCACGGAACCAGGACATCGGGCAAAAAATTCATCTCGATTGTCCGGTAGCCGTTACCTTTGCACGTTTCACAACGACCCCCGGCAATGTTGAAAGAAAATCTGCCTGGCTTATATCCTCTGATTTTAGAATCAGGAAGCTCCACAAATAATTTCCGGATATCGGTAAAGACGCCGGTATATGTGGCGGGATTGGAACGCGGAGACCTTCCAAGGGGCGATTGGTCAACCGTAACCACTTTATCGATGTTTTCGATACCTTTTACCTCTTTGTAAGGTAAGGGTTCCTGAAGCGAACGATAAAATTTCTGACTTAGCAGCGGATGCAGAGTGCCGTTGATCAACGATGATTTGCCGCTCCCGCTGACACCGGTCACGCATGTGAACAAACCTAACGGCAGTTTCAGGTCAACGCCCTTGAGATTGTGGCCCGAGGCCCCTTTTATTTCAAGATATTTGCCGTTGCCTTTCCTTCTTTGGGAAGGTATTTCAATACGCTTTTCTCCGTTAAGATATGAAGCCGTTAAGGAATGGGTCTTTTTTAGGTCTTTCACTTTTCCTTGGAACATCACTTCACCGCCGTGGCGACCTGCGCCCGGTCCGATGTCGATGATATAATCCGCTTCTTCCATTATGTCTTTGTCGTGCTCCACGACGATAATCGAATTGCCCATATCCCGTAATTGTTTCAAACTGTTTATGAGCCTTACATTATCTCTTTGGTGCAAACCGATGGATGGTTCATCGAGTATGTAAAGCACATTGACGAGTTTTGAACCGATCTGTGTGGCGAGACGTATGCGTTGGCTTTCCCCCCCGCTAAGCGAAGAGCTGCTTCTGTTGAGCGAAAGATATTCGAGCCCTACGTCAAGAAGAAATTTTAGACGGCTATTGATTTCTTTTAACACCTCTCGTGCCACCACTCTCCTTTCCGGTTCTATTTTCTCTTCAAGAGTCTGGGTCCATTCATACAGTTCGGCGATATCCATCGAGGCGACATCGGCTATACTTTTATCGTCGATAAAATAGCTCAAAGCGATTTTATTGAGCCTGCGTCCCCCGCATTCCGGGCATACGCATTTGGAAAAGAATTGTCCGCTCCATTTATTGGCAGCTGTGCCTGCATCATCGCTTTGTTGTATCTCGATATACTTAACCAGACCGTCGTAATTTACCGGATAGTGCGATGTTGACAGAGTGGCGTTTTTAAGGTCAAGACGTTGGTCCGTGCCGTTAAGAATATCGTCGATGGCTTCTTGCGGAAGTTCGTTGATAGGGTTTTTCAAACTTTTGCCATAAAGTTGGCAGATTGCTTCTATTTGCCAAAATATAAGTGAATTTTTATATTTGCCGAGAGGCGCGATTCCGCCGTCGTAAATCGACAGTTTCTTGTCGGGCATAACTTTTCCCTCATCTACGATATTTACCATCCCGAGGCCCTTGCATTTATTGCAATAACCTTGAGGCGAATTGAAAGAGAAATTATGGGGCGCAGGTTCCGGATATGATATGCCGTTTTCAGAGTCCATGAGGAGCTGGCTATAGTGGCGTACCTGGTTGCTCTCCATGTCGAGGACCATCATCTGTTTTCCGCCTTGTTTCAGTGCGTCGTCAACGGTGGAACGGAGACGTTGCACGTCGCTCCCTTTCACTCTCAATCTATCAACGACAAGTTCGATGGAATGATTCTTATAACGGTCAAGTTTCATTCCATATACAAGTTCTTTTACCACCCCGTCGATTCTGACATTAAGGTATCCTTTCTTACGTAGATTCTCGAAAAGTTCCTTGTAGTGTCCTTTCCTGTTTTTCACAAGCGGAGCAAGGATTTGTATTTTCCGGTCGTCATATTTTTCAAGAAGCAACGATATTATTTTATCTTTCGAATATTTTACCATCGGCTTTCCCGAAATATAGCTGCGTGCTTCTCCGAGTCGTGCGTATAAGAGCCTGAAAAAATCATATATTTCGGTAGTGGTGCCGATTGTGCTTCGCGGATTCTTGTTTACGGTTTTTTGCTCGATACTTATGACTGGGCTGAGTCCTGTGATTTTATCCACATCCGGGCGTTCTAACGAACCTAACATATTGCGTGCATAAGCGGAAAAAGTCTCGATATATCTTCTTTGTCCTTCCGCGAATATCGTGTCGAATGCAAGCGAAGATTTTCCGCATCCGCTTAGCCCTGTGACAACACATAATGAATTGTGTGGAATTGTCACGTCAATGTTCTTAAGATTATGTACTCTCGCACCGTAAACTTCCACAGCATCGGTGGCTGAATATATGTTTTCCATAAATAGTTAATTCTCTCCTCCTGTTTGATTATTTCTTCCTTTAAATTTGATTATATTGATATCACCGCTTTTATTATATTTTTTACCGTCGGAACCGGTGGCTTTAATCACATAAAAATATACTCCGGGTTTTACAGTCTTACCATTCTTTTTGCCGTCCCATCCTTCATCGGGATTGTTGAATTTGAAAAGCTCATGTCCCTGTCGGTCGAATATCCTGCATTCGAAATCGAGGAGCGACCGGTAGCTTACTTTCCAGACATCGTTAATGCCGTCATCGCCCGGTGAAAATGCATTGGGAATTTTCAATTCGGAAGAACCTATACTTATGGTGTAGGTTTCTCCGAACGATTCACATGAACCGTCGCTGTTGCTTCCGATGAATCTCACATAATAATTACCTTCCTCGGTGAATGTGAAATCAAGGTCTTGCTCATTGAACCGATATAGAATGTTATCGAAATTCTCGTCGGTTGCAAACTGCCATTCATTATGTATTACAGCATCTGTAGTATATGCTTTAAACGATATGTCAGCAGGCGCGGATCCACCCAATCCGTCGGTCGCCGATCCAATCTGGTTCGACGTAGTTTCATTATCGGATGAATTCTCTTGAATGGCATCGGTCATGACATCGACTGATACCGGGTAAAAACGATTACTTTCCAAAGATAAATCTCTATTCCATTCTTTTAAAAATCTATCTCCCGACAGTTTGAATATTGTGGCACAATATGCAGGCGGATTGAGATATATTTTTTCTGAAATATAAGGTATATTTTTTGTGATAATTATCTCTTTGAAATTATGTGTTTCATCATCCCATTGCAGAGTGGAATATTCGAGAATAATATCTCTCGATAATGTTTCTCTCCGACCGTTGATTGTATAATAATTTATTGATTCCCCTTTGCCGTCGATGTCGATTATCGTGTTGTCGCAATCCTGTTCGTCTGAAGGGGTAATCGAGTTTAAGACGAGTCCGTATGCGCTATAATCTATGAGCCAGAAATAATACCTTTTATCTCCGTCTTCGATGATATATCCGGCATTGCCTGTCGGTGATTTTAACGTTGATTTGGTGCCTTCATATACGATGTCCTCAACCGGAACAGCGAACGCTCCTCCTGTATTACCGAAAATGTACCATTTGGCCGGCGACGATGAAGAAGAGTGATAAGAAACCGACACTCCGTCCATCCCGTAAAGCACATATAATCTATCAAGTCCTGTGTTCTTGTCGGGAGTGATTTCAATGGCTTGCAGCGCACCTCCGTCGAATTGTAGATTCGACGGAAAAAGAGCTGCAAAAGATGAGAGGCAAATACCGGTGGCAAATGCTTTATGATACCGTAGGGCAAATTGGAATTCCTTTTTCATATAATATATGCTGTACGATTGTTGCACATATAATTCAGATGACCGCATGTCGTCGGAAGCCATGTTGTCATCTTTATATAACGAAAATGGAAAATGCCTTATTGTCCTTTTAAAACTTTGGATTATGCTGTCACTTTTTGCCGGGATAGAAAGATTCAAATGTAGAATCGTCGTAATATACGGTTATTTGAACCACTTTTCGCGTTTTTTTTCTCAAATTTTCTATTTCGTTAAAAAAATCGATGCTATTTAAACAGTTGTTAATTCCTTTTACATCTGATATTTGGGTCTGATTCCCCGGTGAATTAACGCCGTTTTCCTTGGCGTTTTTATAACCGGGCTGTATGGATGTGGGGAATTCCGGATTCTCGGAAGGATTTTTATGGGTGTCTGGAAAGCCTGGCATGGCAAAATCGGAGGGCTCAATGTCTGATCCTTCCATTGCATCGCTTTTTCTATTCGTGTCGCCCGTAATGCACTCCTTTCCCGGATTATCGCCTTTGGAATTCGCCGGAGCATTACCTATCCACATTTCTCCTTCATTGAATAGAAGCCATAATATGGAAAGAGACGGGTATGCTGCATGGATCTGACCAATAATGATGTCACTGATTTTCTTGTTGCGTCCTGTTAAGAGCTGAGAGAGGGTTGCACGCGATATTCCACAGTTTTCTGCGAATACGGAATTCGTAATTCCTAATTCTTGAATAAGGAATTTTAGACGAATTGTTATATTATCCTCCTGCATGCCTGTTTAAATTATTGAATTTAATGTTTGCAAATTTAATAATAATAATTTAGAATATCAAATTAACGGTTTAAAATATTTAATTGGTATTTGTTAATTGTAGATGGATGGTTTTGTAAATCTATGGGATGTAACAATCGTTGATTGCTTAATGTAATTATTGAATTTATATGGCTATAGTATTACGAGTAAGTCTTATTTTTTGTGTTAGCTTCTTTAAAATATTCCAAAAATTAAAGAGAATTTAGTCATTCTCATAAACTACATTAATTACAATTTTAAATATAATTGGTAATCAGATATATAGAATATGTGTGAATGAATGTTAATGCAATTTTATTCCATTTTGTAACGTCATAGACTTTAGATACATTTGCAAATTTAATTACTCCGTGAGGTATGTTAGTTTTGCAAAATGTGATTAACGTTTATCGTCAAATTTCGTTGAATTTGTAATATGCAAATGAGATATTTTGCATTTGTTGTCGTAGATATTACTACTCCCCTCCCCTATTAGTATTTAAGTATGAGGGAGGTTCTAAAAAGAACAATTTGCAACTTTCCCATTTTTGAGCTCACCTTCAACTTCGAAGAGTGTTGAAGAAATTATTTGTGAGTTTAAAAAAATCCGACCATCTGCCGGATTTTTTATTCTGTTTGATTCTCGAAAGGGTTAAATAGGATAAAAAATATTGTAATCTTTTTATTGATAGTTCGTTAGTGGATATTTAAGAAGTGAAGAGAATCGATACAAAAAAAATATTATAATGTAATTTTATGTCCCTTGTTTTGTATAAACGCTGTTTACCGTTTTTCGATGTCTAATTATTATAGTGGATGCTGTTTTTAATTTGAAAATGGAAGAGGGTATTGAAGAACTTTGAATAATTTAGTTAACTAATCGAGAAGAAGTGCCATATTAAGGGAAAGCCGTGGAATGCCGAGAGCCTCCATAATAAGGCTGTTGCTGTCTTTTTTTCTAAATAAGATTTCGTTCAGATCCCGTTTCGAAAGTATTGTAATGTTGGGATTGTTTGTAAGGGAAGCGACCTCTTCCGAAGGAATTTCGGAAAAAAAAGCATTCCCGTCTTTAATGTCACATTTTAATGCTTTTTTCTCATTTATCCCCTCTTTCACGAGAATCGAAAATTTGCAATCGTTCCTATCATTGGCCAGAAATTTTAAAATCTCGTGATAATTCAAAACTCTCAACATTCCATAGGGACGCGCATGGCGGTTGACGTCATATACCCTCTCCGCAACACCGTATGCGCCGCCCGGTACACCGCTATCGCTTGCCGACGCTTTATAAACCGGCGACCATAACACCCTACGTTCCGTTTCTTCCGGAAAACAAATCACACTCATCGACGACTCCGGATAAAGCTGTTTAATCTTATCGAGAAGTTTGAAATATGAACAATTATCTTTATAAAAAATCTTTGGGATGATTATTCTTTTTCTGTCATCGAATGTGGCAAATAATACCCCGGTTATTGTCTCTTCCGTATTTTTACAGATCAGTATATTCCCTCCGGAAATATGGTTTTCTTTTATTATGGCAATACAATCTTTTTCGTCGTGTAGAAGTGTAGAAAAATTGTTGTCAGACCATTCCGAATCTTTGATAAAATCTACAACATTTTTAATGATATTTTCATTGTTCTCCGATAGAATTTCAGTATGTAGATTTTCATAATATTTTGTTTTTATCACCTTGACACGTTCGTCTTCCTTATTTAAAATTGAACGGTAGTCTTTATCGAAATTATGAATGTCCGTATAACGGTCTTCAACCACATACATGGCATTCTCAAATCCTCTTGACGAATAGTATAAACGAAGCATATCAGATGCAGGAATCAGGAATGCGAATGACAATCCTTTATCAAGGGCTCTATCGCATATTTTCGATATAAGTTTTCCCATTATTCCTTTATGCCTGTATTCGCTCAATGTGGCAAGACCACAGAGATATAATCCCTGTATCTTGTTTTTCCCATTTCCGAAGTAATATGGAATCCCCACTAGTGCCGATATCAGTTTGCCGTTTTCTTCATAATATTCTATATATTCTGTATTGAAATATGTGTCGAAAACCAAATTGATATATGCATCGGAATCGTGAAAAGTATTCTTCCACAGTTCCATCATTTTCTTTTTTAGTTCTGCTGTTTCCATATCGATAATTGTATAAGGGTTATAAAATATTAACTATCTAAACTATCTAAACTATCTCTAATTTGTTTAGTGGAATACCTTAAATTATGTGAGAAAATTTAGACGAGTGGCGTATGTCCAATCTATATAGATTTCTTTAGCGGTTAGTATTTCCTTTCAGAAATACTGAATCGCATTAAAAAAGCGGGATACCGAAAAAGAGAATTAGTTGAACAACTTCAATGCAAAGATAATTATATTTCTGCATTATTCAAATATATTCTTTATTTTTCCATCTGCTCAATTAACTGTAGTTTTACATTTCAAAGAAAAATATTAATTTTGCAGTATGTGAAAAATTATGAAATGGATGGTTGTAAGCACCATTTTCACGCTATTGGGATATTTGATATCCGTTACTATTGTGGATGCATATCTTATGGGGATCGCTACGCCCTATTATTCTTTTAAGAATGATGGATATCAATTTCTGCTTGAGGATTCTACAAGAATAGATTTTCAAACAGGTTTCAAGTGCTCCGCTTATTCCAGTGCTTATATTATGCGCCATTGGGGAATTTATGTGGCAGGTGATAGCCTCTATGATATTATGCCTAATAAAATGGACGACGGATATGTGTATCCTAAAGGTATTTTGTCATTGCTTGAAGAGAATGGTTTTGTTGCAGGATATCACATCGGAAATATGAGGGCTTTAAAGAATGAAATTGCTAAAGGACATCCCGTAATTGTAATGATAAAAATCAGACCCGATAAAGATTGGCTTCACTATGTTCCTGTTGTAGGATATTCTGCCGATAGTATATTCATTGCTGAATCTATAAGGGAATTAAGCAATGTTAGAAATAAGAAATATAATAGGAGCATATCCAATAAAGATTTTGAAACTTTATGGAATACGCGTGCTTTAAAGATGCCCTTGTATAGCAATACTTTCATTACTGCTTACAAATAAAGCTTATTGGACTATTATCTGCAAAATGGAATCTTAAAATAACTACAACACGTCTGGTCGAGTTTTAAGGAACCCACTCTAAGAAGGAGTTTGAAATAGTTGACAGGTTGAAAAAAAAACATTATCTTTGTCTGAAAATATTAAAACAACATGATATCAAGAAATATTATCTCATCAAGTTTGATTTGCTTTTCCGCCCTCTCCGCTTTCGCGTGGGGACAGAAAGGTCATGACACTACGGTGTTTATAGCGGAAAATCATCTCACTCCTATCACCAAAGCTATTGTGGAAGAACTTCTCGACGGTAAGTCGATGGTGTATTACGCCAATTGGCTCGACAATGCATCGCACACTCCGGAATATGCTTATTCCAAGACTTGGCATTATAAGAATATTGACCATGGTATAGACTACGATAAGGCTCCTCTTCTTGAATCGGGCGATATTGTGCGTGCCATCAACGAGCAGGTGAAGGTGCTCCAGAATGAAAATGCTCCTCGTGAAGAGCGTCAGCTTGCCCTCAAAATGGTGATTCACCTACTGGGCGATATCCATCAGCCGATGCATATAGGGCACGCCTCTGACCTTGGTGGCAACAGATGGAACGTGAAGTATTTTGGCAGGGATAATAACCTCCATTCAGTGTGGGACAGTTCTCTTCCGGAATCAGCGCATAAATGGAGTTATACCGAATGGCAACAACAGATTGACCGTGTTTCGGAGGCTGAAGAAAATGAAATACTCAAAGACGGCAATCCCTATAAGTGGGGTGAAGAGACATATAATATCTGCAAGCAGGTATATGCCAATACTCCCGAAGGCTCCAAAATCAGCTATGATTATATAGCCGAGTGGACTCCCGTGATAGAACAGCAATTCCTTAAAGGCGGTCTCCGTCTCGCCGATTTGTTAAATTCGATTTACGATCCTTTCTATACACCCCAAAATACTATTGTAAATAAAAAGTAATTATCGATTTGGCAGATTCTATTTTTTCCGACGGATTATTGCCAAAACTTAATCTTCCCCCTGTCGAGCTTAGACTTGGCAGGGGAAATGGTGTCTTAAAGGTGTTTGACAGGCTCAGAAAAAAGTATGTCGCCCTTACGCCGGAAGAGTATGTGAGGCAGACGTTTACTGCGTGGTTGGTCAATGGACTCCATTATCCGCAGTCGCTGATGGCAAACGAGATTGGTATTGATTTGAACGGCACCAAAAAAAGATGCGACACGGTTGTTTTTAATCCTGATGGATCCCCTTTCATGATTGTGGAATATAAGGCTCCCGACGTGGCTGTCACTCAGTCCGTTTTTGATCAGATTGTGCGCTATAACATGGTGCTCAGAGCCCGCTATCTTACGGTGTCTAATGGTTTGAACCATTATTGTTGCATAATGGATTATAATAATAATTCCTATCACTTTATTCCTGTGGTGCCCGATTATATCGAGGCAAGAAATGGTTTTACCAGTAACTGAACGAACCATGCAAGAGAAACCAGATTATAATTATCTAAGCCTTCTCAACGAGCAGCAGCGTGAGGCGGTGGTATATAAAGACGGTCCGTCGCTTGTGATTGCGGGTGCCGGATCCGGAAAGACAAGGGTGCTTACCTATAAGATTGTAGATTTGCTTCGAAACGGGTATGAGCCTTACCGCATTCTTGCCCTTACTTTCACTAATAAGGCTGCACGGGAGATGAAGGAGCGGATTACGTCGATAGTCGGAGACAAAGTAGCCTCACGTCTGTGGATGGGCACGTTCCATTCTATTTTTTTGCGTATATTACGGCGCCATGCCGAAGAAATCGGATTCAAGTCAGGGTTTACAATCTATGACACTGCCGACTCGCGTTCGCTTATAAAAATGATAATCAAAGAGCTTGGTCTTGATGAGAAGGTCTATAAACCTGCCGTCATTTCCAATGCAATATCTAATGCAAAGAACGCGATGATAACGCCGGACCAATATATTCTCGACCGTGACAACTATGAAGCCGACCGAAAGGCGAAGCGACCGATGACCGGAGAAATCTACCGCACATATTGCAGCCGTTGCAAGGTGGCGAATGCAATGGATTTCGACGACATCCTCGTTTATATGAATCTCTTGCTTAGAGATTATCCTGATGTTTGCCGCCATTATCAAGAGTTTTTCCGCTATATACTGGTAGATGAATATCAGGACACCAACTTCGCCCAACATCTGATTATATCTCAGCTTGCAGGGAAACAAAACCGGATTTGTGTGGTGGGAGATGACGCCCAAAGCATATATTCTTTCCGTGGCGCCGACATCAACAATATCCTTAATCTTGAGAAGCGTTATCCGGGATTGAAGATTTTCAAGCTTGAAAGGAACTATCGCTCCACACAGAACATTATAGATGCCGCAGGCAGCCTGATTGCGAAAAACACGCGTCAGATGAAGAAGAAGGTATATAGCGAAAACGAAGAGGGCGAGGAATTGAATGTCGTGAAAACATATAGCGACATGGAGGAGGCTTTTATGGTGGCGAACCTGATAGGCCAGTCGAAACTTTCACATCATGACAGCTATGAGGAATATGCAGTGTTATATAGGACCAATGCACAGTCGAGAGTGCTTGAGGAGTCGCTGAGGAAACGAAATATCCCATATCGGATTTATGGCGGGCTTTCTTTCTATCAGAGAAAGGAGGTTAAAGACATGATTGCTTATTTCAGGTTGAGCATAAACCCCGACGATGACGAGGCTCTTCGACGAATAATCAACTATCCTGCAAGAGGCATAGGCGAAACCACACTCAAGAAACTTCAGGCGGTTGCCAACTCCGAATCGATAAGCCTTTGGAGCGCAATTAATTCTTCCGATTTGAAGGTGGCAGGACTAAATTCCGGCACAATCGGGAAGCTTGATAGATTCAAGGATTTGATAGAGTTGTTTATTAACGACAACCGCAATGGCTCCAACGCTTACGAATTAGGGCAGCTTATTTATAACCGTACAGGAATACTGACTCTTTTGGCTCACGATTCCACTCCTGAAAGCATCAGTCGACAGGAGAACTTATCGGAGATTATTGCCGGTCTGAAAGATTTCGTAGAGTTGAGAGAACAGACCGGCGAAGGAGAGATGGACATGAGGGCTTTCCTGTCGGAAGTTATGCTTGCCACCGACCAGGATTCGGCTGACGATGACGACCAACCGAAAGTGACGCTTATGACCGTGCATGCCGCCAAAGGCCTTGAGTTCAAACACGTCTTCATAGTAGGTGTGGAAGAAGACCTTTTCCCTTCTTCTATGAGCCAGGATTCTTTGGCCCAGGTGGAAGAGGAACGACGGTTGCTTTATGTGGCGATTACAAGGGCGAAATCAACTTGCACGCTTACCTATGCCGGGAGCCGTTTCCGCAACGGCCAGACAGTGATGACAAGCCCTTCAAGATTCCTGAGTGATATTGACACCCGATACATGCATCTTCAGTTATCGGGCAATATGGCAGGGGAACCATCCCCTTTCATCAATCCGGTGGCTGCTTACAAATCGCGGTTCCAAACATCGGCGAATCCAGGTTCTTCATACGGTCCTAAATATGGAGCGGCAAGCAAATCGAAAATCGGGACAGGCGCTTATGACAGCCTAAATAAGGTTTCGCCGTCATCGACATCGGGAGTGAAACCGCAGCATAATGTTTCCGAACTCGAAGAGGGGATGAAAATACGCCATGACCGTTTCGGCAACGGAGTCATTACCCGTATTTCCCAACTCTCTGGCGAGGATATGATTACCGTGGATTTCGGCGTGGTAGGCATTAAAAAGCTGTTGCTTAAATTCGCCAAATTCCAAATTCTATAAATTTAGACAAATGATACAGACTCCTTATTATATAGTATATGAAGACCGTCTCCGTAGAAATCTTTCCTTGATTAAGAAGGTGAGCGAAGAGGCCGATATCAAGATTATCATGGCGTTTAAGGCAAATGCCCTCTGGAAAACGTTTCCCATAATCTCGGAGTATATCAACGCTTCCACTGCGAGTTCGCTCAATGAGATGAAGCTTTCGTTGGATTGTCTGGGCAATGAGGTACATACGTATTGCCCTGTATATACCGACGCCACTTTCCCGCAATTTCTTGAGGGTAGCAGTCATATCACGTTTAATTCACTATCCCAGTTCGAACGTTTTTATCCGTTGGTAAAGCAATATAATGAGGTCCATCCGGATAAGCCTGTGTCGGCGGGTCTGCGTGTCAATCCCCACTGTAGCGTCATAGAGACCGACATTTATAATCCTTGTGTACCGGGGAGCCGGTTTGGCGTGAATGCCGGTGTTTTGCCTGAGATTCTGCCCGAAGGTCTTGAAGGTTTCCATTTTCATGCTTTGTGCGAATCTTCAAGCTATGATTTGGAGAAAGTGCTTGAAGCGTTGAAGTCACAGTTCGGTAAATGGTTGCCGCAGTTGAAATGGTTGAATATGGGTGGAGGCCATCTTATGACGAGAAAAGGCTACGATACTGACCATCTTGTTTCGTTGCTTCGGTCGTTACATAAGGAGTATCCTAATCTGAAGCTTATTATGGAGCCAGGCAGCGCATTTACATGGCAAACGGGCGACCTTATCACGGAAGTGCTCGACGTAGTGGAAGATTCCGGAATAAAGACCGGTATAATCGACGCTTCTTTCGCGTGCCACATGCCTGATTGCCTGGAGATGCCTTATCGTCCGGCCATAGCGGAAGCTGCCGATGACGATGCGCCGGATGGCGAATCATACAGGCTTGGCGGCAATTCTTGCCTCAGCGGCGATTATGTAGGCGATTGGAAGTTTAAGGAGCCCTTGAAGGCAGGGCAGAGACTGACATTGCTTGATATGAACCATTACACCACCGTCAAAACGAATATGTTTAACGGCATACAGCATCCTTCGATATGGTTCCAGCCTGTCAACGGGGAGCCGGTTCTTCTTAGGGAGTTTACCTACGAAGATTATAAATCGCGAATGGATTGAATTTTTATAATGTTGGAGGGAGGCACGGCTGAGCCGTGCCTCCCTCCAACATTATTTTTTCTTTCAGAATGAAATGCGTCCTTTTTTTGCTTGGTCAACCATTTTCTTCCCCGGAATGAGATAAATCTCAAGCCTGCGGTTTTTGTCGCGGTTGTCCATGGAATTATTTGGCCGGAGCGGCATGTCGTCGCCCAAGGCGTATGAGAAAAGATAACGGGTGTCTGACCCGGAATTATCGAACCAGTCGAAAACGGTATTTACCCTGTCGGCGGTAATCTGTTCGCGATATGGTTCCGACCCGGTGTTATCTGTATGCATCACAATCATAACCCTATACATGTCGGGGTCTTTCAGATATCGTCTTATAGGGGCAAGATAGTCGGAGGCTCCATTTTTGAGTTCCGTCATGTTGGGGTCGAAAAGAAGGTGGGCCGGGATGGTGATTAGAAGCACCTCTTTGTTTCTGTATGCCTCTACCGTACATTCCCCTTTCGGGTTAAATTTCCCGTTGAGAAGGCGGTTCTTACCTTCCTTTGTCTGAAACTTTTGGATTAATGCCGACGTGTTGCCCACATCTACCGAGTTGAGCATCTCGATGAAACTGAGATTGTCAAGTGCTTCGATACGTTCTGATGCGTTTGCTTCCTGTTTGGGTGTTTCTTTTGCCGCGACGTCTTGACCCGGCATGAATGTCAAGGAGGCAATAATTGTCGCGGCGGCTAAAAATTTATACGAAATCTTCAAGAGATTCTTCATAATCAAGTTCTGCTTTTACAATTTTTTCTACATCCTTGGGGTCCATAAGAAGTTCCTCGTCGTTTTTAACCTCTTTTTTTACGTATTTTGTAAGGTCTTCCACATCAAGGACTTCCTCGTCGGTCTCCTCGATATTGAGCGAAAGGAACCCTTTCTTCTCATAATAATCCCATATAATATCGATGATGCATAATATCTCATCGTCGTCATATTTTGCGTTGACATCTTCCGTGAGTTCCTGACGAATGAACTTAACGGCATTATCTTCGTCAAACTTGAATTGCTGGTCGTCCATGGCTATGTTTTTTATCAGGTTTTGTCTTGCTTAACGTTAAGGTCGAGGAGTCCGTCGGGCAGTCGCATCCTTATCGTTTTGTTTTCGTCGTCTATTCCATAGATAAATTCTTCCGCAGCGGGAATATATAATTCCTCCCCGTCTTCGGTTGCCGCTATAAAAAGAAGATTGCTGGTTGTGTCGTCGATTTCTACGATTTCGCCAAGGGTTTTATCCGATTCTTCGTCTATTATTTTATAACCTATGAATTCGTCGCCGTCGGCGATGTCTTCTTCATCCACATCAAGGAAAGGGGCAAGCTGGGATTTGGAAGCATAAATCGTTTTGTTGACAAACGAGCGTGCTTCATTTTCGCTATCGATGCCGTCAAGTTTTATAAGAAACGACGTGTTTCCTTTTGGCCTCACACTCGTCGCATAGAAGGGAACGAAGATTCCGTCGATATCTACAATCAAGGCGTTTCCTTCAAGAAGGAATTCGTCATCGATATCAAGAATGGCGTTAAGTTCTCCCTTCAGCGCATGTGTTTTTTGGAATTTACCTATTGTGGTTATGTCTTTGGCTTCAATCATTTTCTGATTAATTTAGTCTTCAGTTCTAATGATTTTTGCACCGAGCCGGTTCAATCGTTCGTCGATTTTTTCATACCCTCTGTCAATCTGGTTGATATTTTGTATGCGGCTTGTACCTTTTGCACCCATTGCGGCTATCAACATGGCGATTCCGGCCCTTATATCGGGAGAAACCATATTGGCTGAATGCAATGACTGGAATTTACCCGAGCCTATTACAACGGCTCTGTGCGGGTCGCAGAGGATTATCCTCGCTCCCATATCGATAAGCTTGTCAACAAAAAACAACCTGCTTTCAAACATCTTTTGGTGAATCAGCACGCTCCCTTTAGCTTGGGTAGCCACGACGAGGAAAATGCTCAGCAAGTCGGGTGAAAGCCCGGGCCATGGGGCATCTGCAAATGTCATTATCGACCCGTCGATAAAGGGATCGATTTCGTATATCTCATTTTGATTCACGCGGATGTCATCGCCCTCAATGCCCAGTGTGATGCCGAGACGTTCGAACGCCGCCGGCATGATTCCGAGGTCGCGGATACCTACGTTTTTCAAGAGGATATCCGACCCTGTCATAGCTGCCGCGCCAATGAAGCTTCCCACTTCTATCATGTCAGGCAGCATACGGTGGTCGGCGCCTCCGAGTTTTTCTACGCCGTCTATTGTCAGCAGATTGGACCCCACTCCCTCAATCTTTGCCCCCATTTTTATAAGCATCCGGCTAAGCTGTTGTATATAAGGCTCGCATGCAGCATTATAAATAACAGTCCTCCCTTTTGCAAGCACCGCCGCCATGATTATATTGGCTGTGCCTGTCACCGACGCTTCGTCGAGAAGCATGTAGCTCCCCTTCAGACCGTCGCAAGGCGACGTTATGCGGTAGCATTTCTCATCAGAAACATATTCGAACGATGCGCCCAGTTTGCAGAGTCCTAAGAAATGGGTGTCGAGCCTTCTCCTCCCTATTTTATCTCCGCCCGGTTTCGGGAGTATCGCCTTGCCGTATCTGCCGAGAAGCGGACCTATAATCATTACCGAGCCTCTCAGAGACTGGGCTTTTTTCTTATATTCTTCCGATTGGATATAATCGAAATTGATTTCTTCGGCCTTAAAACATACGGTGTTGTCTGCGATATGTCTGATTGCCACGCCCATATCCTCCAAGAGGGAAATCAGGTTTCTGACATCGGCTATGTCGGGTATGTTGCTTATGACCACCTCTTCACTCGTAAGAAGAGTGGCGCAGATCACCTCAAGTGCTTCGTTTTTTGCGCCTTGTGGCGTGATGGAACCGTTCAAGGGATGTCCGCCCTCTACTATAAATGAGCTCATCTCTTGTGAATTTTAGTTATTTTTTCTTTTTCTTGTTCTTTGTGTTGGCGGGTGCCGAATCGATATACTCGTTGAGTTTGTAATTTGCGGCGTCTATCTGTATTCGGCCTGCCGATATTTCGGCGATATCGGCAAATACTTTGCCGTCGCTCGCGCTTTCGGGATTATGGAGCACAAGAAGTTTCTTCATCTGGTTGGCGAGAAGAAAAATCAACTGGTCTTTCTCCACGCAGTTCTCCATCTCGGAAACGGTCTTGATCATCGACTGGATATTTTTCCCATAATGGCGGTAGCGGTTGAACGGTTGGTTGTATGGCACTTTTTCTTTCGGGTGTGACATTTCTTCCGGACCGATCACTTCGCAAGGGAAGTCGATGTCAAGTTTGAATCCCGACATGATGTTGATATGATCCCAGATTTTGCTATGGTTGCCGCCTTCACCGACAATCGAAGGGAAAAGCGTGGCCATGACTTTGGCTATAGTGTGGGCGCATTTTGTACGCTCATCCCTGTCTTCTATCGTCACGCAATGGTTAATCATTCTTTGTATGTTTCTTCCATATTCCGGAAGTGCGAGCTGGGGTTCGCTTACGTTGTAGGGAATCATATTTACTTATCAGGTGTTGTTATGGTTTTCATCAAAACTTTATTTTTGGGGACAGTTGTCTGATACTCCTTTAGATAATTCGGAACGGAATAAGCGATGTCGATGAAACGCCCTTCCCTGAATTGTTTTTCAGACAATGCTATCATATCGCGTGCATGAGGCATCAGATTGCCGAGCCATTCGGCGTTGTCACCTCCGTAGATTCCCCGGAATTTTTCCGAGCCATCTCCGAGGATTATTACTTTCCGACAACCGTGAAGGGATTCAAAAGAGTCAGGCGATAATATTTCGGGACCCTCCTTCACGATTTCTTCAAGTGCGAAATTGTATGCCCCTGCAAACACTTCCATTCTTCGGGCATCGATCATTCCGAGAATTATTTCATCGCCTTCCCAAAGCATATTGCGGAACATCGCTTTCACTGCAAGAATCTGCAAGGTGGAAAGTCCTATCAGCGGCACGTCGCAACTATATGCAAGCCCCTTTGCCAAAGAGAGCCCTATACGGAGCCCCGTGTAGGAACCGGGACCGAGACTTACCGCCACGGCATCTAGTTTCTCGCCTTTCCTTTTTAGTTCTTCCATGCACTTTTCCACGAATCCTGCGAGCTTGACGGCATGGTTCATTCCGTCGGAGTCTTCAAGTTCGAGCTCTATTACACCCTCTCGCGAGAGAGCCACGCTGCATGTCTTTGAAGATGTTTCTATATTGATAATGCTTGCCATCGTCTATTTGTTTAGTTTGTTGTAATAAGCCTCGACGCACCTTTGCCCGTCTATGGCGGCTGAAACGATTCCGCCGGCATATCCTGCGCCTTCTCCCGCCGGATAAAGGTCTTCTATTTCGATATGACACAATGTGGATGAGTCGCGCGGAATCCTGACTGGGCTCGACGTCCTCGACTCAAGTCCTATCATGGCTGCGTCGTTGGTTAGGAATCCTTTACATTTACGGTTGAAAGCAATGAATCCCTGTTTTAACCTTGATGAAATCTCTTTCGGCAAAAGGATATCTAATCTGGCCGGATGTATGCCTGGTGCGTATGAGGTTCGGGGAAGCGTTTCCGAAAGTTTGCCGTCGATAAAATCTTTCATCCTTTGCGCCGGGGCATTGATTGAAGAGCCTGACTCTTCAAAAAAACGTTTTTCAAGATATTCCTGCAGGAAGAGCATTTCCAAGGGCCCGTATTGCGCGAACCCTTCAATGTCGCCGGGATGAAGCTCCACTACCATGCCGGAGTTGGCCCATTGACTGGCACGCGCCGAAGCCGACATGCCATTGACTACAGACTGGCTTTGGTCTGACATGGCGGGCACTATCACTCCACCCGGGCACATGCAGAAAGAATAAACCCCTCTCCCGTCGGCCTGGGTAACAAAACTATATTCGGCGGCAGGAAGATACTTTCCTCTCCCCTCCCGGTTATGATATTGCAGACTGTCTATAAGCTTCTGCGGATGCTCCAGACGGACCCCCATTGCCAGCCCTTTGGAGTCGATTCTAACACCTCCGGCATGAAGGAAACGGTAAACGTCTCTTGCGGAATGTCCGGTGGCAAGCACGACCGCTCCTTTGATTTCATCATTATCCGATGTCCTGACGCCTATTGCTTTCGTCCCCGCAAGGATGATATCGGTCACTTTGGTTCTGAATCTTACGATTCCACCGCAATCGGTTATTGTCTTACGGATGTTTTTGATTACCTCCGGCAGTTTGTCGCTCCCGATGTGCGGATGGGAATCTATTAGGATGTCTTCCGATGCACCGTGCTGATGCAGAAGCTGGAGCACGCCATCTACGTTTCCACGTTTTTTGCTTCTCGTAAATAATTTCCCGTCGCTATAAGCACCGGCTCCCCCCTCGCCGAAACAATAGTTTGATTCCGGATCTACTACACCGGTGCGGCTGATTCTCGCGAGTTCTATTCTCCTTGAATCGACGTCGCTGCCTCGTTCCAACACTATAGGGCGCATTCCGTATTGGATTGCCTTTAATGCAGCAAACAATCCGGCGGGTCCGGCGCCTACAATGACAATGTCAGGCGCGTCAACTCCGACAGGTTTGAAAACCACCGGTTCATAAAGAGGTTTGACTTTTTTGTCATCACCGCATGCTATCCTCACTGTAAGATTGACCATGACGTTGCGTTGGCGTGCGTCAATGGAACGCCTCACGATTCTGAGGTCGTTTATCTCTTTTTCCGGAACGCCCGTTTCTATGGAAACTCGTGCTTTCAGAAGCTCGGTCGTGGCTCCCGTTTTAGGATCTGCTCTTAATGAAACATCGGTAATCATTCTAAAAATGCCGTTTTTAAACTGCAAAAATAATAAATTTTCCCTAATTTTGCGAATAATTCCGAAAACATCGTTTGAACGGACAGAAAGCGATGGTATGTTTTATTCAACTTTTAGCATTGAAACAAAATAGTATGGACATTGTTGCCAATTGTCATAAGGCAGGATTTCTATTCGACCTCGACGGGGTCTTGATAGATAGCGAAAGGGAGTATTCTAAAATTTGGGCTCAGGTCAATAATGAATACCCTACCGGCGTGAAGTCGCTTGAGTCCGTTATAAAAGGATGTACTCTCGACAAGATTCTCGACGACCATTATCCGGATATGGAAGTTAGGAAGAAGGTGGTCAAACGGCTTTATGAACTGGAGGGTAAGATGAAATATCGTTATTTGCCGGGTGCTCATGAACTTTTATCACAGTTGAGGCAACGCGGAATACCCGCCGCCTTGGTCACAAGCAGCAATGACGTGAAAATGGCGCATCTCGACGAGGAATTGCCCGATATCAGAAGTTATTTCAATTTTATTGTCACTGCCGACTTGATTTCAAAATCCAAGCCCGACCCCGAAGGCTATCTGCTTGGGGCGTCTTCCATCGGATGCGAAATCGGGAAGTGTGTAGTGTTCGAAGATTCCTTACAGGGTGTCAAGGCGGGGCATAATGCCCGTGCATATGTTATAGGGGTTGCGGGCACGTTGCCGCGAGAGGTCCTTGAACCATATTGCGATATTGTGGTTGATTCTTTAGAGGAGATTGAATTGGAATCTCTTTTGAAAACTTTGGAAAACAGGAAAACAAATGTCGAATAATATTCCCCTTGCGGAAAGATTGAGGCCGGCTTCGCTCGACGATTATATCGGGCAGCGGCATCTTGTCGGTGAAAACGGCATTATCCGTAAAATGATAGAGTCCGGCAGGATCAATTCTTTTATATTGTGGGGGCCTCCCGGGGTGGGAAAAACCACTCTTGCCAAAATTATTGCGGCAGCCACGGAATCTTCCTTTTATACGCTGAGCGCCGTCACTTCCGGAGTGAAAGACGTCAGGGAAGTGATTGAGAAATGTAAGGTGGAGTCGAGAAGCATGTTTGCCAAGGGGCGCCCTATCCTGTTTATTGATGAAATCCACCGTTTCAGCAAATCGCAACAGGATTCCCTTCTTGGTGCGGTGGAACAGGGTGTGGTCACTCTTATCGGTGCTACCACTGAAAACCCCTCGTTCGAAGTGATACGCCCCCTTTTGTCGCGGACGCAGGTATATACATTGAAATCCCTTGAAATAGAAGACCTCGAACAGCTTCTTCGGAATGCAATCTCTTCCGACCCTGTTTTGTCGAAACGCAAGGTGGAGGTCAGGGAAAAAACTGCGCTTTTCCGTTTCGCCGGCGGCGATGCGAGAAAGCTTCTGAATATCCTTGACTTGATTGAGCAATCGACTCCGGCGGGTGAATCCGTTATAATAGATGACGACATCGTTACGGAACGGCTTCAGGAGAACCCGATGGCTTACGACAGGAACGGAGAACTCCATTATGACATTATATCCGCATTCATAAAGTCGATTCGCGGAAGCGACCCTGATGCGGCGGTTTATTGGCTCGCACGAATGGTCGAAGGCGGCGAAGACCCGGAGTTTATTGCCAGGCGCCTTGTAATAGTGGCTTCGGAAGATGTGGGTCTTGCCAATCCCAATGCGCTTCTGCTTGCCAACGCCACGTTCGATGCCATACGGAAAATAGGATGGCCCGAAGGGCGGATTGTTTTGGCGGAATGCACCGTATATCTCGCCAATTCTCCGAAAAGCAACTCTTCATATATGGCGCTTGATGCCGCCATGGAGGCGGTGCGTGCCACGGGCAATCTCCCTGTGCCTCTTCATCTACGTAATGCCCCGACTAAGTTGATGAAAGACCTCGGCTATCATGAAGGATATAAATATGCGCACGATTATAAGGGAAATTATGTAGAGCAACAATATCTTCCCGACAACCTTGTGGGAACCCGTTTCTGGCGTCCTTGCGACAATCCTCAGGAAGCACGGATGTGGCAGCATCTCGAATCTTTGAGAGGTGACAAATGTTCAGAATAATACAAGGGGATACTCGGATTGAGGTCGTTTTTTAATTTACATTTGAGTCGATAAAAAAGATTTTAAAAGAATTTTGAAAAAATATGGGGTAATAATTTTGATATGAAATTCAAATTAGCTAAATTTGCCCCATATAAGAGGCATCGTCTTGAAGATGTGGTCATATAAACGCAAAACGACGGGTCTCGTAAACTATAACATTCATAAAGTTATGAAAAAGCACAATTTCTATGCTGGTCCCAGCATTCTGAGTCAGTACACCATCGAGAAGACTGCCGAGGCTGTCCGCGATTTCGCCGATATGGGTCTCTCTATCCTTGAGATTTCCCATCGTAGCAAGCAATTCCAGGCGGTTATGGACGAGACGGTGGCTCTTTTCAAAGAGCTCCTTGAGATTCCGGAGGGTTATTCAGTGCTCTTCCTCGGCGGCGGTGCAAGCCTTCAGTTTGCTATGGTGCCCATGAACATGCTTGCCAAGAAAGCTGCATACCTTGACACGGGCGTTTGGGCGAGCAAGGCTATCAAAGAGGCAAAACTTTTTGGAGATGTCGATGTTGTGGCTTCTTCGAAGGATAAGAATTATACTTATATTCCCAAAGATTATACGGTTCCTTCTGACGTTGATTATTTCCATTATACTTCCAACAATACGATTTACGGCACTGAAATCCGTAAGGACCCGGATGTGAAGGTGCCTCTGATTGCCGATATGAGTTCTGATATCTTCACACGCCCCATCGACATAGCCAAATATGACCTCATATATGGCGGCGCGCAAAAGAACCTCGCTCCTTCCGGCGTGACTTTCGTGATTGTAAAGGACGATGCCCTCGGCCATGTTGACCGCGTGATTCCTACGATGCTTGATTATCGCACCCATGTCAAGAAGGGGTCTATGTTCAATACTCCTCCGGTGCTTCCTATATATTCCGCTCTCCAGACGTTGAAGTATTATAAGTCGCTTGGCGGTGTGCGTGAAATCGAGAAGCTCGACATAGCGAAGGCCGATTGCCTCTACAGCGCCATCGATTCAAGCAAGATGTTTGTGGCTACGGTTCCCGGCCATGAGGATCGTTCCATCATGAATGTTTGCTTCGTGATGAAACCTGAATATGCCGAACTTGAGAAGGCTTTCATCGACTTTGCTACCGAGCGTGGCATGGTGGGAATCAAGGGTCACCGCGATGTGGGCGGTTTCCGTGCTTCTCTCTATAACGCCCTTCCCATGGAGAGCGTGAAGGCTCTTGTAGAGTGCATGAAGGAATTTGAGGCTAAACATTAATTGGAATCCCGAAAGTTATGAAGATACTTGTTTTCACAGAGAAGCCTTTCGCGCCTGCCGCTGTCAAGGCTATTGCCGATGTGGTCAATGCGTCGGGCAATGATATGGAGCTTGTAGAACATGGCACCCGTGCCGACCTTCTCGAAGCTGTCAAGAACGCCGACGGACTTATCGTACGTAGCGACGTTATAGACGGGGAGGTGATGGATGCCGCTCCAAATTTGAAAGTGATTGTAAGGGCTGGCGCCGGTTATGACAACATCGACCTTGCCGCAGCCTCCGCTCACAAGATTTGTGTGATGAACACGCCGGGCCAGAATTCCAATGCTGTTGCCGAGCTCGTTTTCGGCATGATTGTGATGATGTGCAGGAATCGTTACAACGGCACTTCAGGGTCAGAATTGAAAGGGAAATCCCTTGGCATATATGCTTTCGGTCAGGTTGGCAGAAACGTGGCGAGGATAGCCAAAGGGTTTGGAATGAAAGTGCAGGCCCTCGATGTGTTCGTTTCCGATGAGGTGATGGAAGCGGAAGGTGTGGTGCCGGTTCATGATGTGAATGAACTCTTCTCGCAGAATGATTTCGTATCGCTTCATATTCCCGCTACACCCCAGACCAAAAACTCTATTGGTTACGACTTGGTGATGAAGATGCCGAAGAATGGTGTGCTTGTCAACACAGCCCGTAAGGAAGTTATCGACGAGGATGGTTTGAAGAAAGCTCTTGAAGAACGTCCTGACCTCAGATATGTCAGTGATATCAAACCGGCGCAGGCGGATGAATATGAGAAGTTGTTCGGGGCTCGTGTTTTCTTCACTCCGAAGAAAATGGGCGCTCAGACGGCGGAAGCCAATTTCAATGCCGGTGTTGCCGCCGCAGAGCAAGTGATTGCCTACCTTAAAGATGGTTGGAATAAGTTCCAGGTCAATAAGTGAGGCTTAGGCAATTCGCTTCAAATATAGGAATTCAGTAAAGTTTTTGTCGTCCCGGACCGCTGTCTTTTTACGGTCCGGGATTGTTTTTAGTTCTGAAAGTCAAAGTTATGGCCGAAAGGTTTTCTGATGTCACATTTCGCAGGGGAATAATGGCCGTCTCCCCTATTGTCGTTTTCCTTCTTGTCTATCTCGTCACGTCGATTGTCATTGGCGACTTCTATAAGATGCCGCTTAGTGTAGCTTTGCTCATATCATCCGTATGGGCTGCCTTTACTATGAGGCATGTTTCCCTTTCCGAACGTATCGAGACGTTTTCAAAAGGTGCGGGTTCTTCCAATGTCTTGTATATGATATGGATCTTCATTCTTGCCGGAGCTTTTGCCGCTGTGGCCAAGAAGACAGGCGCCGTGGAAGCAACCGTTGACCTTACATTAGGCGTTCTTCCTGCATCCTTGATAGTGCCGGGGCTTTTTGTTGCCACTTGTTTTATTTCGATGGCCATCGGTACGTCGGTAGGAACTGTTGTTGCAATTACGCCGCTTGCCGTTGACATGGCGGCTGGCACCGGTGCGCCGGTCCCTTTTTACGTTGCGATTGTTTTGGGAGGGGCGTTTTTCGGCGATAACCTTTCGTTTATTTCTGACACCACCATAGCGGCGACGCGTACGCAGGGATGCGACATGCGTCATAAGTTTATCGCCAACTTGAAGATTGTACTCCCTGCCGCACTTATCGCTTTGGTGCTATACTGCGTCGTTGCTCCTGAGATAGGTCATGTTGAAGTTGGGGGCGACACTCCGGGATGGCTTGTTTTGCCTTATCTTGTCGTCATAGTGTTGGCGTTGTTCGGGGTTAACGTAACGGTGGTCCTTCTTGTGGGTATAATTTCCGCCATTGTCGCCGGATTGGTACTCGGCAATTCATTGATGGATATATTCTCTATGGCTGGTGAAGGCATAGAGTCCGTGGGCGGTTTGATTGTGATAACCCTTCTTGCCGCCGGTATGCTGGGCATGATTAAATCCACCGGGGGCATCGGGTTTATTTTGAAAATGGTCAGCCGCAATATAGGCACTTCCAGAGGGGCCCAGTTGAGCATCGTCTTGCTTGTAGGCATCGTCAACCTGTGTACTGCCAACAATACGGTTGCCATCATTACGGTTGGTTCTTTGGCTAAAAAGATAGCGTCGGAATATAAAATTGCACCGAGGAAGGCGGCTTCTTTACTCGATACCGGCTCTTGTGTGGTGCAGGCGTTGATTCCATACGGTGCTCAGACATTGATGGCGGCTTCCCTTGCCGGCATTTCTCCCGTAGCGCCGTGGCAATATCTTTTTTATCCGCAAATTCTAATCGTTTGTCTCGCCGTTTCGATATTGGTTGTAAGAAAAAATAAAAAAAGTTCCGTCGCCTGACGGAACTTTTTTATTTGGAACGTAAACTTTTTGACTTTACTTTTTGGGCTTAATGGTAGCGGTAAGCGTTTGTGTGCCGATTGTTGATCCTGCGGGAAGGTCGTCGGCGCTTTCAACAATCACGAGAGGGTAATTGCATACACCACTTGCAATGCTCTTATCAACCTGAAGTATGGTCGAAGTGACGTTGAGAGTATAGGTGGCGGGAGAAAGGTTCTCGGTTTCGATTTCACAAGCAAAAGGATTCTCGATTGTACCGAAAATAGGGAGTCCGTTAAGGAAATACCTTACGTTTGTGACGGTGGCACTTTTATCGGTCAACGATTTAACGGCTACATTGTCGATTTTAACCGTGTCACCCTTTATTGCATAGAATGTAGTGTTTTCCAACGCCACATTGCTTAGGGTTATTGAGAAGTCCACCTCTGGAAGGTCATCGTCATCGCTGCAGGATGCAAAGAATGCAAGCGGCAATAAAAACAGAAGATAAAACAGCTTTTTCATAATTTTGAATAGTTTAGATTTAATTTCATTTTTAAATTAATAACGTTTATCTCCCCTTTTGGTTGACTCTCCTCACACATCATTTTTGATTGTACTGTGAAAAGGTCAGTAATAACTTTAAAAGCCATTCATTTCGATGTGGAAGCAGCTCAGCGCAAGTTTGGCTTCAGTGTCACGTTCCCCGGCCATTTCTCCAGGTATTGAATTTTTTATGTCAAGTCCTGAGAAATCTTTAACTTTTTAGTCAAGATTTTTCAGGACTTGAATCAAGGGAGATGGTTGTCAGTCGAGTTTCTGGATTACGAGGCCGGAACGGAGTTTGGGTTCGAACCAGGTGGTCTTTGGAGGCATGATGTTGCCGCTGTCGGCTATATCAATAAGCTGGTTCATGGTTACGGGATAAAGAGCAAGCGCCATCTTCATCTCCCCGCTGTCAACCCGTTTTTGGAGTTCTCCAAGCCCGCGGATTCCTCCCACAAAATCAATGCGCTTGTCGCTTCTCAGGTCGGTGATTCCGAGGATGTCGCGAAGGATAAGGTTTGACGAAACTGTCACGTCAAGCACTCCTATGGGGTCATTGTCGTCGTATGTGCCGGGTTTAGCGGTAAGTGAATACCATTTCCCGTCGAGATAAAGGGCGAAGTTGTGTAGGGCGTTCGGCGTGTATATTTCCTTCCCTTTTTCTTCAACTTCAAAATTCTCTTTTATCTTGTCAAGGAATTCTTCCGGGGTAAGACCGTTGAGGTCTTTGACAACGCGGTTATAGTCAATGATGCGCAGATGCGAAGCCGGGAATGCCACCGCCATGAAATAGTTGTACTCCTCGTCGCCTTTATGGTCGGGATTTTGTTTTGCCTTTTCCGCTCCAACCAAGGCGGCAGCCGCAGAACGGTGATGTCCGTCGGCAATATAAAGATTGGGAATCTTACTGAATTCTTCGGTAATTTTTGCGATTGTCGTGTCGTCGTCAATGGTCCAAAGTGTATGTCCGAAGCCGTCGGGGGCTACGAAATCATATTCCGGTTCACCTTTGGTGACCTTTTCGATGATTGCTTCAAGGGCTTCATTGTCGGGGAAAGCGAAAAACACGGGCTCTATGTTTGCGTTGTTGACGCGCACGTGTTTCATGCGGTCTTCCTCCTTGTCGCGACGTGTCAGCTCATGTTTTTTTATGCGCCCTTCAGTGTAGTCGTTTACCCATGCACCTACGACGAAACCATATTGTGTGCGTCCGTCCATGGTCTGGGCATAGATGTAATATTTTTCCTTATCATCTTGCACGAGCCATCCTTTTTCTTGGAATTTCTTGAAATTCTCTACAGCCTTGTCATATACTTTAGGGTCATGTTCGTCAGTTCCGGGTTCAAAATCGATTTCCGGCTTGATGATATGATAAAGCGATTTCTCGTTTCCGGCAGCCTCTGCACGGGCTTCTTCACTGTTCAAGACGTCGTAGGGTCTTGACACCACTTCTTCCACAAGCGCCTTGGGAGGACGCACGCCTTTGAAGGGTTTGATTCTTGCCATGGTCTTTTAGATTAGAAAAGTTAATACTATAAAAATAAGACTCATTCAAATTGTTGGTTATCTCCCCCTGTATCCGGTCGCGTGCGTTCCACGTTTTTTCCGCGGCATTTGTCGCAGATGCCGTAAACACATGTCGATACGTAGGCAGGAGTGAAATCCGGAAATGTCATGGCAGAAAGCCTGCTGTCGATTTCTTCAAGGTTAATTTCCTTGATTTCTCCACATTGGGTGCATACGAGATGACTGTGTGTCAGCTCGGCATGTTCATATCTTGCCTGATGGGTGTCGAAGAGCAGCTTTCGGATTACTCCGCTTGCGCAAAGTAATTCCAAAGTGCTGTAAATGGTGGCTTTGCTGACATGATACCCTCTCTGTTCCAATCCGTTGTAGAGATTGTCAACATCAAAATGCCCTTTGGTTTCAAGCACACACCGAAGAATCTCGAAACGTTCGGGTGTTTTCCGCAATCGTTTCGAGTTCAGAAATTTTGTGAATCTTTCGAATTCGGTCGATGTGTTTGTCTGAGTCGGCATTTTGTGTTTTTGAAACCGGTAGATTCCGTCTTCCATTGCAAAGATAAGTAGAGACTGCGAATAATCCAAATTTAATTGGGGAAATGCATATTCGCGAGTGAAAAAAACAGAGATGCGGAATCGAGGAATACGAAATGATGTGTTTTGTGGGGGATGCACACGAACATATTTTTATGAATATTGTTATAAAAATGTAAAATAATTTAAACTATTGATAAGCTATGAAAAAGTATAGATGTGAAGTTTGCGATTGGATTTATGATCCAGAAATCGGCGACCCTGACAACGGAATCGCCCCCGGCACCGCTTTTGAAGACATCCCCGATTCTTGGGTATGCCCCGTATGTGGAGTCGGCAAAGAAGATTTCGTTGAAGAACCTGACTGATTTCTAATTGGTTGAAACCCATATAGCCTGGTTAAAGACATGGCGTTCCGTGACTTTAACCAGACTTTTTTTAGCCGTTTCTATTAGTTCCAACCCAATTTTCAAGAACCGCTATGCGACAGATTATCTCACACTTCACCGACGACGATTTATATAAATTTACGATGTGTTGCGCAGTTATTGAGAACTTTCCGCGCACACAGGTTAAATATCGTTTTATCGACCGTAACGGCATTTCATATCCCGAAGGATTTGGCGGTTTGCTTGAGCAGCAAGTGTCGATGCTTGAGAATTTGGTTATAACGGAAGAGGAAATAGATTTCATGAAGAAAAAGTGTTCGTATATACCCGTCTGGTTTTACAGCTACCTGAAGGGGTTCCGTTATAAAAAGGAATGGGTGAAGATTCGGCAGGATAATGACGGGCAGCTTGAAATAGAATTTGAAGGATATTGGAGCGACACCATACTTCTTGAAGTCAAAATACTTGCGATTGTATCCGAGTTGTACTACATTACTACGGGACAAGCCGAAAGATTGGATTATGAGTCTTATTTTGAAGAATCATACGACAAAGCTTCCCGTCTTATAGAAGCCGGATGTATGTTCAGCGATTTCGGCACACGGCGCAGGGCTTCGTTTGAAGCGCAAGACACTGTGGTGAGGGCTATGAAATTGTGTAATGGAAGTGTGAAAGGAAGCGGAAGGTTTGTTGGAACAAGCAATGTGTATCTTGCTATGAAATATGACCTGACCCCTATCGGCACCATGGCGCATGAATTGATTTGTGCCATCGCCGGTATGTATGGGCCGCTTATGGCAAACCATCTTGCAATGGAGACATGGTCGAGGACTTATCGCGGCGCATTGGGTACATTTTTATACGACACATACGGTTGGCGTATATTCAGCCTGAATTTCTCGGAAGACTTTGCCAATATGTTCAAAGGACTCCGGGTTGACAGCGGCGATAATTTTGAAGAACTCGACAAGATTCTTGAAAAATACCTTTCGCTCAATATCGACCCTGCCACAAAACAGATTGTATTCAGCAACGGACTGGATGTCGATAAGGCAATATCCATCAATCAGTATGCTACCGGGAAGTGCATACCATCTTTTGGAATTGGCACACATTTCACCAACGATTTTTCCGACATAAGGCCCATGAATATCGTTATCAAGCTTGTGGCTGTGAAAATCACCGAGTCCTGGCCCTTTTATTCGGAAACATGCAAATTGAGTGAAGATATAGGGAAATATTCAGGCGATATATCGACAGTGAAGAGATTTCTTGACACTTTGCACATTCCGATTCCTGATTCTATGCGCTGACGACATTCCCTACTTTCGATTTGTTATTCGGATTTTAATTATTTTTTGCTATTTTTCGCAAAAAATATTAATTTTGTCATCATCGCTACCGGCTTTGCCGGTGATGTTAAATCTGTAATAACCCTTTTGGAATGTCTAAATCATATCGCACGTCCGGTGCAAAAAAATATGCCCTTATATTCGCTCATCTTGGTGCATTGCTTACGGTTTCTGCATGGGGATGTTCCTTTGTCAGCACAAAAGTGTTGATGGTTGACGGCGGTCTTACCCCCGTAGAAACTTATGTATATAGGTTTGTGGCGGCTTATCTCATTCTGTTGTTGTTTACATTCAAGAGAATCCTGTCTTATAATTGGAAAGATGAGTTGCTTTTCCTTGTATGCGGGCTTTGTGCGGGTTCGTTATACTTCATCACTGAAAACTATGCCTTGAAATATACTTCTACGGGTAATGTATCTTTACTTGCCTCCATATCGCCTATCTTTACCACCGTGCTTATGGCGCTGATATACAAGGTGAGGATGAGTCCGGGGGTGATTTTGGGTTCCATTGTGGCGTTCGCCGGAGTAGGATGTATTATTTTCAGCCATGGTGAAGGTTTTGTAATCCGACCTACCGGCGACTTGCTTGCATTGAGTGCCGCTATGTCCTGGGCCGTATATACCGTCGTTGTAAGAAGGCTCATGCCTGTATATAATTCTTTTTTCATCACAAGAAAGCTTTTTTTCTATGGAGTTGTGACGGCTGTCCCCCTGCTTCTGCTTCAGGAGGCGCCCCTCAGATTAAACATACTGTTTGATTTTTCCCAACCGCAATATGCCTTGAATTTCCTGTTCCTTGTGGTGATGTGTTCAATCTGCGCATATCTTATATGGAACGAGGCTATGAAAAAACTGGGGCCGGTGACGTCTAACAATTATCTGTATATGCAGCCTTTGGTTACGATGATTGTAGCGTTCTTCATTTTCGATGAGAAGATATATCTATTGGGATATATCGGGTGTGTCTTGATTATAGGCGGATTGATTATATCCGATAAGCTTAAATGGGATTTTAAATAATTAACTTTTAATTACTCTTGCAATGAATGATTTAAATCGTTTTCTGGATGATGCCATATCAATGGCGAAGGCAGCCGGCGATGTCCAGTTGGAATACTTTCGTTCAAAAGCTCTTGACATACATACGAAGCTTAATGACAGCGATGTAGTCACGGCTGCCGACAAAGCTTCGGAAGAACTTGTCAAGTCGGTTATCAGAAATAAATATCCTGGCCACGGAATAATAGCCGAGGAATCAGGATATGAAAATGAAGACGGCGAATGGCGTTGGGTGATTGATCCCCTTGACGGAACCACCAACTTCAGTCAGGGTCTTCCTGTGTTCTGCGTTTCTATTTCGTTGGAACATAACGGGAGCCCCGTGGTAGGGGTGGTTTTCGCCCCCTATCTTGGCGAGCTTTTTCATGCGGTGAGAGACGAAGGGGCCTTTCTGAACGGAAAGCGCATTCATTGTTCGGATAAGAATGTATTTTCCGAAAGTGTCCTTGCAACGGGCATGCCTTACGATAAAATGATAAATCCCGACAACAATCTGAATGAGATTTCTCTGTTGGCTCCGAAAGTGCGGGGGATACGTCGGATGGGCTCTGCCGCCATTGACCTTTCATACGTAGCTGCCGGTTTTTACGATGCCTATTGGGAGCTTAATCTCAAACGATGGGACGTCTCGGCAGGCGTACTTATAGCTAAAGAAGCCGGAGCAAAGGTATATGCTATCCGCAGGAATCGCAACTATTCGTTGATGGCATCTTGTCCTGGTATTGCCGCCAGGATGATTGAGGCGTTGTCTTCCGTTTCAGGAGTTGTGCCTGAAGAATTGTGATTATCCCGCTTTACTGGTGCCGAATCAGCTGTTTCTGAATTCTTTGGGCGACATTCCCATATTCTTCTTGAAATACTTTCCAAAAAAAGATTGCGAAGGGAAATTAAGTTCGTCTGCAATTTGTTGGATAGTGAGGTTGGTCGATTTCAGGAGAACTTTGGCTTCAAGCACAACGAAACGTTCTATCCATTCCACTGCGGTGAATCCGGTGAGTGCTTTCATTGTACGGGAAAGGTGTTTCGGCGTGATTTCAAGTTTGTTGGCATAAAACTCAAGGAAACGTTCTTTTTTGAAATTCTGCTGCACAAGGTTGATAAATCTGTCGGGAATACGGTTGTTGGTTTTTGGAAAGCTTTCCGAAAGATGGTGGTAGCATTTATGTCCTGTGCTGTAAAAGAAAGATGAAATGGCAAGTACCTCTGCCTGGTATGCGTATGGATTTGCAGTGTCTGATGATATTTCAGCCATTATGCCGACGTGTTGGATGAAACGAGGCAAGAGTTCCGTTGGAATCTCAACTACCTGATTTCTTGTGGCGACGGAATATTGTGGGCAGTCTTTAAGTTTTAGAAAAAGATTGTCGGTAAATCGGTTTGACATTACAATGCATGCGGCATCAAAGTCATCGCTTACGCTCTTGATTTGCAAAATCTGAGCTCTGCGGATATTTACTATACACGGTGCCTTTATTTCATATCTTATGAGATTAATATCGGCTACGCACTCCCCCTCCATGATGAGGATGGAAACTGTCGCGCTGAATTTAAGAGGGTCGGGAGAGGTGGGGATTATTTGTTTGCCAATGTGTTCCAATATCCAGAAGTCAGACGACAATATGTTGGATACATCGTCCGATAGTTTTATGTTGTAATGTAGTCCGGTGTCCATTTTAACAACTTAGTTGCGTTCATTGTGCAAATTTAAGCTTTAGTTGCTAATTAACCAAGCGGTAGTATGTAAAAAACAGGAAACTTCGGGTTATTTAATGGGGTGTGGTGAAACTTACGTCTGCTTTGATAGTTATAAGATAAAGCGATGTCGCAAATGGGCTGTTATCTGTGTCGTTTGCTTATCCAATTCATTTTATAACATTAAAATAATACCGTCTATGTCTGATTTTACAATATATGTTTTCTTATTGTTGCTCGTTCTTTGTTTTTGGGCATGGGAGTTGTGGATATCGAAGCGGAGCCGTCGTCCTATCATGGATGATTCTGCCGATATACTTTATGAAGAAGACGATAATAATGAAAACCTTAATAATCCGAAGATAACAACCGACGAAAATATTAAAATCAAAACCATTCGGGTAATAGGACAGAAGAGGTATGATGAAATGAATGACCGGCTCACAAGATTGCTCGATAAGCATAGGGGTGAAGATTTTTATACCGTTTTACTTGAAGGTGTGCCGTTGGGAAAGGATTCTTCAAGGGTGCTACATCATCTTTTACCCGGCGACCCGGTTTGTTTGCTGCGGTCGGAAAACGGCGGCAATATAGAATTCAAGGTTTTTTCAGAAGGTCGTTTGATTGGTTCGATTTCATCTGAGAATGCATATCAGTTGAGCCGTCTGATGAAATATGCTTATCTCTCCGGAATATATGTGTGGCGTCAGAATTGTTATGGCTGCAGGTGCAAAGACATTGATCTTGACATAATAATGTTTTACAACTTCAAAGAGAATATGACGGTGGCGAAAGAATCGCTGTTCGACGATATCCCCTTTATAATGAGGGTTGAAGGTATCAATCCTTTTATACTGATTCAGAATTAAGAAATACGTGCTTAAATCATTAATAAGGGGTTGTTGCAAAAATATAGGGGCATACCTCCGGCATGTCCCTATATCAGGGGAATTCAAGATTCCATGGCATCTCTTTACATGAGTCTAATCGTCAGACTCCGTTTATTACAGATATTTCTTTTTCCGGAGTAAGTCGGAATATGTTTTAGATACTTCCAGATTGGTAGATTCAGGATACCTTATGTCGGTGAATACTTGTGCGAGGCTTTTCTTGTTATTTTCTTTTACAAAAAATTTGTTTTCCGGATTTTCATCTATTCCCTTATATAGCCTTGCTATGTCTTCGTCAGAATCCTTACGGTATCTCTCATGATGTATGAATGCTTCCGTAGGCAGTCTTTCGGGTTGGGTTGCTTCTCCTGCGGGATAGCCGAGGGAAAGTGATGCCACCGGCACAACAAGGTCAGGCAGTTCCAAAAGTTCGGATATTTCTTTGGCATTATAATTTACGGTTCCGAGATAACATGTCCCCAATCCTTCCATTTCTGCTATTGTCGTAATCTGTTGGGCGAGGATAATGGCGTCTGTGGCTGCCATCATAAACGAATGGAAGTTGGCGTAGCACGGTTTGGCATCGCTTATTTCGCACCATCTTGAAAATCTGTTGAAATCCGCGCATATCGTGAGAATAATATCGCATCCCGTGGATGCCGGTTGGTTGAAATGTTGTTTCGCAAGTTTTTCTTTCATATCCTTGTCGCGCGTGACAATAACGGAATAAAGCTGCATGTTGCCGCATGTGGGGGCATGCATCGCACGTTGAAGGATGTCGGTAATCATATCGTCGCTTATCGTTTTCCCCGAATAGTTCCTTACGGTGGCCCTATTGGAAAAGTAGTCTTTATTTGTATCCATTTCGAAAATAACAGGTTTGTATTTGTAATGCTAATATTATTATGGGGAGAGAGTGCAAATGTAATAAAATTTTGTTAATTTTGCATGTCTTCGCGGCTCGAATGTTGCGGAATATAATAGAGAACGTAAATACAATATACAAAATAAATGGCTGATTTGAAAAAATATACCTTTGACGATGCCTACGAGGCATCGGTGGAATACTTCAAGGGAGATCAACTTGCCGCGAGGGTTTGGGCCACAAAGTATGCCCTGAAAGACTCCGACGGCAATTATTATGAACTTACACCCGACGACATGCATCATCGCATAGCTTCCGAAATTGCAAGAATAGAGGGGAAATATCCATCCCCGATGTCGGAAGAAGAGGTGTTCTCTTTATTGAAAGGTTTCAGGTATATTGTGCCGCAGGGCAGTCCGATGGCAGGCATCGGTAATAATTTTCAGGTTGGTTCGCTTTCCAATTGCTTTGTTATAGGCCTTGACGGCACTCCCGATTCTTACGGAGGCATTGTGAAAATAGATGAAGAACAGGTCCAGCTCATGAAGCGTCGCGGAGGTGTGGGTCATGATCTTTCACATCTACGGCCGAAGGGTTCTGCAGTGAAGAATTCTGCATTGACATCCACGGGGCTCGTTCCGTTTATGGAACGTTACAGCAATTCTACGAGAGAGGTGGCACAAGATGGCCGTAGAGGTGCGCTGATGCTTTCCGTCAGTATCCGCCATCCTGACGCAAGCGATTTTATCGACGCTAAGATGACTCAGGGAAAGGTGACCGGTGCCAATGTCTCGGTCAGGATTGACGATGACTTTATGAACGCAGCCATTTCGGGCGTCCCCTACGAGCAGCGTTTCCCCGTTGATTCCGACAACCCCGCAGTGAAAAAAGAGATTGACGCTACCGCCCTTTGGCATAAGATAATCCACAATGCCTGGAAAAGTGCCGAGCCAGGGGTGTTGTTCTGGGACACGGTGACAAAGGAAAGCGTTGCCGACTGTTATAAAGATTTCGGCTTCCGGTCCGTATCTACCAACCCTTGCGGTGAAATTCCTCTGTGTCCTTACGACAGTTGCAGGCTTCTCGCCATCAATCTATACAGTTATGTCAAGAATCCGTTCACTCCGCAGGCTGAATTCGACTATGCTTTGCTCCGCGAGCATGCAAGGTATGCCCAAAGGATAATGGACGATATCATCGATCTTGAGGCCGAAAAAATAGATCTCATTATCGAAAAGATAAAAGGTGATCCAGAAGTTGACGAAGTTAAGCAGACAGAGTTGAACCTGTGGAAGAAAATACGAGAAAAGACTCTTAAAGGCCGACGCACCGGATGCGGCACCACCGGCGAAGGGGATATGCTTGCTGCTTTAGGTTTGCGTTACGGCACTAAAGAGGCCACCGAATGCTCCGTTGAGATTCATAAGACACTTGCACTGGCATATTACGGTGCTTCGGTCGAACTTGCATCTCAGCGAGGTGCTTTCGAGGTTTATGACGCAGAACTTGAAAAAAACAATCCTTATATATCCCGCCTAAGGGAAGCCGACCCTGAAATGGTGGCGAGGATGGAAAAGACGGGGCGTAGAAACATCGCCTGTCTTACGATTGCTCCCACAGGCACCACTTCTATAATGACGCAGACATCGTCGGGTATAGAACCCGTTTTTATGCCTGTTTACCAACGCAGGCGTAAAGTCAATCCGAGCGATGATAATGTCAGGATTGATTTTGTCGATGAAGTGGGTGATTCGTTTGAGGAATATGTGGTATATCATCATAAATTCCTTGAATGGATGAAAGTGAACGGCATCGAAGTCAAGGATAACCTTACTCCGGAGGAGCTTGATGAACTTGTGTCTCGTTCGCCTTATTATAAAGCTACCGCCAACGACGTGGACTGGCTTGAAAAGGTAAGGATGCAAGGTGCGATACAGAAATGGGTTGACCATTCTATCAGTGTCACCATCAACCTTCCCAACGATGTTTCGGAAGAACTTGTGGCTGAGTTGTATGCCGAGGCTTGGCGTTCCGGCTGCAAGGGTTGCACGGTATATCGCGACGGTTCGCGCAACAACGTGCTTGAGGCGCTCCCGAAGAATGGCGGGAAATCGCAAGAAGAAAAAGTGGAACTCATCCATACGCCCGACCATGTTGCCAAACGTCCCTATGAACTTGAAGCCGATGTGGTGCGTTTTCAAAATAACAAGGAGAAATGGATTGCGTTTGTAGGCCTTGTGGATGGTAAGCCCTATGAGATTTTCACAGGTCTTGCCGACGACGAGGATGGCATTTTCTGTCCTAAAAGGGTGAATCATGGAAAAATTATCAAGGCCATTGATGAAAATGGGCGTAAGCGATATGATTTCCAGTTTATCAACAAACGTGGATATAAGACCACGATAGAAGGCTTGAGCGAGAAATTTAATCCCGAGTTTTGGAACTATGCCAAATTGATTTCCGGAGTGTTGCGCTACGGAATGCCGATTGACCAGGTCCTTAAGCTTGTCGGCACTCTCGAACTGGATTCCAACAGCATCAATACATGGAAAAACGGCGTGGAGCGTGCTTTGAAAAAATATCTTCCGAATGGCACGGAAGCCAAAGGTCAAAAGTGCCCTAATTGCGGTTCTGAGACTTTGGTCTATCAGGAAGGTTGTTTGATTTGCACCACTTGTGGAAATTCAAGGTGTGGATAATATTCTTTAATTCTCTCAGGCGTTGCTTTGAAGTTTAAACAACTTCATTATATTCGAATGAATAATCATGGAAATAACTAAATAATTTCTCACATGAAAATCTCTTTTAATTTGAACTATCACACCCAATGGGGAGAATCTCTGTATATTTGCGGAGATCTCCTCCAGTTGGGGGGTGGCGACCCCAAGGAGGCGATTGAAATGAAACTTTCGTCGCCCGATACTTGGATTGCCGAATTTGAGTTCGAGGAGTGTCCTCTTGAATTCAATTATTATTTCATTGTCAAGGCTCCCGACAGGGAATGGCGGTTCGAATGGGGTAAACCTCATCGCTTTATCGGTGCCGAAGGCCTTGAAAATGTAAAGATATTCGATTCATGGCAAGACCAGCCTTCCGACAAACCTTATTATTCGTCTGCTTTTATCGACGGAATCCTTATGCGCCGGTTCCGCGACCAGCCCTTGCAGTCGGTGCCCGGTACGGTGCAGTTTCGCATCAATGCCCCTATGGTGATGCCTGACGAAGTGCTTGCCATTGCCGGTGAAGGTGACTATCTTGGCAACTGGCTTCCTGCCAAAGCCCTTCCGCTGAATGATTCCCGCTATCCGGAATGGACCATCAATTTGCCATTGTCGGAGTTCGATGCCCCGTTCCAATATAAATTCGTAATCTTGAAGAAAGACACGAAAGAGGCTGTGGCATGGGAAACTATCGACAACCGTATCTGTGGTTTTATTAACGAAGACCCCGATTGCCAGATTGTGGTTGACGGTTTGAGGTTCGCAAGTCCCAGAAATGACTGGAAAGGTGCCGGCACAGCTATCCCGGTGTTCTCCATACGTGCCGATGGCGATTTCGGAGTCGGTGATTTCCTCGACATAAAGAAGATGGTTGACTGGTGTAAGCGCACGGGTCAGAAAGTGCTTCAGGTACTTCCCATCAACGACACTGTGAAGACAGGCACTTGGGTTGACTCCTATCCCTACAGTGCCAACTCCACCTTTGCACTTCATCCCATGTATCTTCGTCCGGAAGCCGTTGGTGTGCTTGCCGACGAGCAAAGGCGTGAGCATTTCAGGCGTATTGCCGACGAGCTTAACCAACTCCCGCAGATTGATTATGAGGCTGTCAATAAAGCCAAGGATGATTATTTCCGTGAGATTTTTGCCCAGAAAGGGGAGGTTGACCTTGCTTCCGATGAGTTTATAAGGTTTTTTACCAGGAATGAAAGCTGGCTGAAACCTTATGCTGCGTGGAGGGTTCTATGTGAGGAATTCAAAACTCCCGACAATACGCAATGGGGGGAGTATGCCGAATTTGATGCCGACAAGGTTTCGCGTTTCTCCAAAGAAAAACGCGATAAGGTTAGATACCATTATTTCTTGCAGTATCATCTCGACAGGCAGCTCCGCGAAGTGCGCGACTATGCCCATCTGCATGGAGTGGTATTGAAGGGAGACATCCCTATCGGCATTAGCCGCTTCAGCGTAGATGCCTGGCAGTATCCACGCCTGTTTAATATGGATTGTCAGGCGGGTGCGCCACCTGATGATTTTTCGGTTCTGGGGCAGAACTGGGGCTTCCCTACATATAACTGGGATGAAATGTCGAAAGACGGGTTCCAGTGGTGGAAAGACCGTTTCCGTAAAATGTCGGAGTATTTCGACGCTTACCGCATAGACCATATTCTCGGATTTTTCAGGATTTGGCAAATTCCGATGGATGCCATCCACGGACTCCTTGGATATTTCAATCCGGCTCTCCCCTTCTCTCCGGAGGAACTGCGTCATAATTATGATTTCTGGATTAATCCGGAAGTGCAGGCCAATCCCCTTATTCTGGAGTGGATGCTTACCGATTTCTTCGGCGAATATACCGACGATGTGAAGAAGACTTATCTCGATTCTTTGCCTGAAGGACGCTATAAACTCCGTCCTTTTGTCAACACTCAGAGAAAGGTTATGGACTATTTCATGTCGCTTGAGCAAAACGAGAAAAACCAAAGAATTTGCAACGCCTTGTTGGGTATTATCGATGATGTCCTTTTCATCGAAGACCCATATCGGAAAGGACATTACCATCCGAGGATTGCGGCACAATACACATATCAGTTCCGCATTTTGAACGATTATGAGAAATGGTGCTTCAATCGTCTTTACAACGATTTCTTCTATCACAGACACAATGATTTCTGGTATGGGAAGGCTATGTGGAAGCTCCCTCCGCTCATTGACTCGACCGGAATGCTTACCTGTGCCGAAGACCTCGGTATGATTCCCGATTGTGTGCCTGAGGTGATGAACCGTCTTGAGATACTTTCTCTTGAAATCCAGAGGATGCCTAAGGATCCTGCCCTTGAATTCGGCGACACCTGGCGTTATCCTTATTTCTCCGTATGCACCACTTCAACCCACGACATGGGCGGAATACGGGCCTGGTGGGAAACAGACCGTGCTGTAACGCAACGGTTCTTCAACCATGCGCTCCATGAACCGGGCGAGGCGCCATATTTTGCAGAGCCTTGGATCTGTGCCAGGATTCTTGACCTCCAGCTTAAGAGTCCGTCGATGTTCTGCATCATCCCTCTTGCCGACTGGCTTTCCGCCGACGGCAATCTGCGCCGGCAGAACCCTCATGAAGAGCAGATAAACGAACCCGCCAATTCTCAGCATTATTGGCGCTATCGTATGCATCTCACCGTTGAAAAATTGCTTGAAGCGGAAGATTTCAACCAGAATCTGTTCAATGCGATCCGTTCTTCAGCAAGATAAGATATAAAGATTTGTTATTTGTTTTGGTTGCGTCGGTGGAATCTGTCTGCCGACGCAACTTTTGTATTTTTATGTTAAATTTATTTATACATTATTAATTAGAGGAGATTCTTCGGTTGGATTATATAATTTTGTGAATACATTATCAATCTGATTTTTCGAAATTATGACAAAGGCTTCTTGCATTATTGTGTCCTTTTTCCTGACTTGGTTGTGTGTCTTGCGCGCCCACGCCACAGTTGTGGTCGATTCTTCGACAGGGCTTCCTCTGCCCAAGGTTTCTGTATTCGACAAGAAAGGCAATTTAGTCGGGATTTGTTCGGATGAAGGGTTAATACCTAAGTTATCCGCTACCCTTTTTCCTCTCACTTTGCGATGCATGGGTTATTCTTCTGCGGAGATTGAAGGTCCGGACGTTGAGAATGTGTCGCTTTCACAGATTGAGTATAAGTTGCCAGAACTGACAGTGGATAATAAAAAGCATCAGGTGCTTCATATAATAGGATACGTGAGGGAATATTCCACGATTTCCACATATACCGACACGGTCATGCTTTTTCGGGAGAAAACGGTTGACTTCATGATTCCGGCACGGCGGACCAAACATTACAAAGGCTGGACATATCCGAGAGTGCTCGCTTCGAAATCATACTATCATTTTACAGATGCCAACGGTCTTGACAGCGTAAGCAAATTTTTCAGTCAGAATTTCTCTTGGTCTGACCTTGTCGGTGTCTTTAAAAGCCGTGAGATTCCACATGCTTTAAGGGATGTCGAAGTCGGGAATGATACGGTTTTTGGAAAATTCAGTCCTTCATCTCTATGGAAAAAGAGAGGGAACATAATAATGCTCGACAACGACATCCTTGCCGACAAGAATAACCAGACGTGGGCTCCCGAACTTTTCAGACTGTTCAGTATGAATGTTGATTTTACGAAGTTTTATATCAATTATCTGTTTCATGAACCCGGAAGTAATGTGGTCCTCGCCGATGATATCGCAAGAATGTCGTTCAATATCGAATCGCAAGGGAGAGGTAAGAATTTAAGAAGCCTTTTCCATACGCTTGACCCTATATATATGAATACTTACGGAGAGATTTATATCACGGATAAGGAATATATGACTGTCAAGGAGGCGGGAAAATGGGAAAAACGCCCCCCGCTCGGCGATGATATTGGAATACATCCTCCGGAAGACGCTCCGCAGCTTCAGCCTGTAATTGCCGCTCTTGTTGACAGGGTTAATAATTTCAATGTTGAGCGTATGCTTGTCAACAAGAAGACCGATCCGTATTATCGTGTCATGAAGAAATTTGAAAAGAAACGGAAAAAGAAAGGCATCGTTTCCCGTATTCTAAACCGGTGATTGCCGGATTTTGATAAAGTTTGCAATTTTTATGTGCATAGCTCGTTAATAATTCAAGATTTCCATAGAAATGATGATAACTGAAATTGCTGATGATTCAAAGGTGGTGCTGATGTGTGGTGTCAGCGGCTCCGGCAAAACGTATTATTCTTATAAACTTGAAAAGAAGGGCTACGAGCGCCTTTCTCCTGACGAATTGATTTGGAACCGTTATGGTGCCGGATTTACCTCATTACCGTTTGATCAACAAAAGAAATTTTTCATCGATGCTGCGCATGAAATATTAGACATGACAGTCGGGCTCGTCAAGGCGGGTAAAAAGGTTGTTGTTGATTCAACCATGTGCAAGCGTTTCAAGCGTGATGAGATGCGCAAAGCCTGCCGTCCTCTCGGTGTGGAGCCTCTCATTGTCTATATGGAGGCTCCTTATCCATTGCTTGAACAGAGGCTTGCATCGCGCAAAGGAAGCGGGCCGAACGATCTGATTGTTTCTAAAGAACAGTTGAAAACGTTTTATTCTAATTTTGAGATTCCTCAGGAAGATGAAAATTTCATCGTGGTTTCTCAAAAATAATCTCATTTAAGAATGCCCGACGATGCCCCGCCCTGCTTTGATATTTCATTTTCTTTATTGACTTTCTTGCCGAACCCGAAGGTGTATGTAGCCGATAGTTGGATTAGGGCATGGCTTGAAGCGTTGCTTACCCATTTATTGACGGAATAGTATTCACTCTTCATTACCTCGTGCGTTGATTTCCAGTTCCATCTTTGAAGATTCCTGGCAGAAAAGATTACGTTCCATGAAGAGTTGCTCCAACCGGTCTGTATTGTAAAATTGTCTTTGCTGCTTGTCCATACTCCCGACATGCAGTCGAAATTGTCGGTGGCTTTTGCCGATTGATAGGCGATTGCGAAATTGAAACTACCGAGGTAATATAATGCCTGGACGTAATAACTTATTTTAGAATGGTCAATGTTGTAGGGCTGTCCGTTGTGTACGTATAGGTGTTCCACCTGTCCTGACAAATAAAGTTTTCCGTCAAACTGATTGGTCGAGACGTTAATGCCGTAGTTGTAATGCCGGAACGAGCCCATGGGCTGTCTTATGTTTCTAATGATACCGTCCGGAGTGGCTTCATATACGAAAGCCGGCCTGTTCCCCACGAGCCATGAACCCGCAAATGCGCTCATGTTGAATTTATTGGAAGGAATGAAGGTGTAATTTCCCCAAATGTCATAGCACCGGTGTGATTTCAGGAGAGGGTTTCCCGTGTGCCAAAGGAAAGGGGAAATGTGGATTACGTTTTCACTTTTATAATTCGACGACGGAAGCCAGACGGAGTAGTGGAAGACGATGCCAAACGAATTCTTTTTATTGGGAGAGTAATTAACAGAAACGTCGAGATATGGAAAATTAGAGAATGATCTGTTTGCATTCAAAGTGGTTTTTATCCAGTCCCAGCCAAATCCGGTTGATGCAGTCAGACGTTTGTTTTTATACGTATAAGATGCCCCTACCTGATAGTCGCGTGTCGTTGAGCGGTCTAATTCATTGACGCTTCCGTGATATGATGTCTTGTTGTGTTCGTATATAGTCCTTGCATGCAGATTGAAAGAATTTCTGTCGGAAAACTTCTTGTTGTAATAGAGGTATGCGCTTCCTTCATGAGTATGGTCGTTTGCCGAATTCGCTATAGGAATGATGCTTGATTCAGTGTATTTGGAATCTTGATTGGTATGTGAATAAGAGTATTTCAGTGAGGCGGTGAGAGACGAATTGTTTGGGAGGACGAAATAATAATATCCGCTATAGGTTATGTATTTTGCTTTAGAAAAAGCAGACATATCATATTGTGATGGGAGCAGGGTTTTATCGGTATATTCTACTATTCCACGGTTGTCGTTGTGTGGAATATTGTCAAGACCGACTGACACTTGACTGTTTGCCGTAATCTTCTCGTCAGCGTATAAAGCTCTTACGCTTGTTTCATAATTCTGTTTGCGGTATTTCGAAGATTCGGTTGTTGACTCTCTTTGAAAACTCTTAATAGTACCGTTTTCCTGTGGCAACCGGAATGTTTCGGTTTGATCCGTGCTGAAATGATTGTTGGCCATATAATATGCATAGCCCATTATATCATACGTCATTTTCCCTTTTACAAAACGTCCGTTGGCCTGCATGAAGCCTGAGTTGGCAATGAAGTTTTCGTTTGCGAATGTTTTTACATAACCGCCATACTCATATTTGACCATCCGGAAGTTGACGACATGCCTGTTGCCTTGAAATCTCGGGTCGGAAGGATATTCATAATATTCCACGCTTTTTACGTCTGACATTCTCATCATCCGTAAGTCGTGGTCTGAAGCCGGCACATAGTCGATATACATTGCAACCGGTTGTCCGGACGAAGTTGTGACATTGGAAGAACCCAAGCGTGCGTTGAGTTGAGGGATGGCCATCCTTACGAGAAGGTCGGTTGCTGTCTGGGATGCGTTCTTTTGCCGTTGTGCGGGACGATAGATGCTCTTGTCGCAATATAATGAAGCGTTGTCGGATTCAACTTTTACTGTTTTCAACCGGATTGGCAACTCTTCCATGACCACAGTGCCTAACTTGAATGATTCACATTTTAGAAACGTAGGTTTATAGCCGAGACAAGTGAATTTGGCAATCACTTCTTGTTTGTCGCATGGTATCGAGAATCGTCCTTCTTCGTCTGTTATCCCGTAAGTCAGCACGGTGGAGTCGTTGGGCTCAAGAAGCATCACAGTGGCTGCTTCCACGGGTCGATTGTCTTTTCCCATAGTTTTGCCGGTATAACGGAACTTGCCATGTTGAAAGGCCTCGATATAGTAATGGTCACCGCTTTTGATTACTGAAACCGGATTTAGTCCGATTGTTTGGCGCAATGCTTCGTAGGCGTCATCAGTGTCTATTTTTGCCGAAGTGTGGTAATTGTCGAGTTCTTTATATATAAAAGAAATATTGATGTCAGGATGTTCTTTTCCAATCTTTAAAAGGGCATCCGAAATAGGCGTATTGTTGAATCCGAACGAGTATTTGTGCGCCATCACTGGAATGATAGTCATTACTGTTGTCAATATGGTCAGAATAATCCGCATTTTCAGTCAGTCTTAATATGAAATATCAAATATATTAAAAATTTTGTCTTAAACCTAACGGGGAAATAATCGCGTCGGGTTTTTCAAACATTGAAGTTTAAACAACTTCATCAATATGACACATAATCTCTCCAAAACTCAACCCCTACTCTACATTATTTTATAGAAAAATACAAAATAATTGTGCAAGAAAAGAAAAGCACACTTTTGTGCATTACAATTATCAAAAAAATAGATTATATTTGCCGTCGCTAACATAAACTTATGAAATGAAAAGACTGATCACATCGTTTCTGTCTGCCGGTGTTGCGGCTTCGATGATAGCTGCGGTAACGTCTTCACCGACAGTAATCGACACAGTTAGTGTCACAAGCCCTAACGGATGGCTGAAATTTGCCGTTGACAATACCGACGGCTCCCCTTCCTATGCCGTAACCTATACTGGTATTGACATCATGCTTGATTCACCGCTTGGCCTTACAGCCGACTACGGTGACTTCTCGAAAGACCTTAAACTTGTATCGGTCAAGAAAGGCAGTATTGATAAGAAATACAAACTCGACCGGATAAAGAAATCAGACAACCGTTTCGAGGCAAATTCCCTTGAATGTGAATTCGTCAATCCTAAAGGCGACCGCATGATTCTTGAAGTGCAAGTGGCCCATTGCAACATAGCCTTCCGCTATAAGCTTCCCAAACCCAAAGGAAGGGGTGCCGTGAGGGTTATGAACGAATCCACCGGATTTCATCTTCCTTCTTATGCTACCGGATTCCTGACTCCTCAGTCGGATGCCATGGTTGGTTGGAAAAGAACCAAACCCAGTTATGAGGAGGAATACATAATTGATGCGCCTATCGACACCAAATCGAAATACGGCCACGGCTTTACTTTCCCTGCAGTGTTTCATATCGGCGACAAAGCGTGGACTCTTGTAAGCGAAACCGGCGTTGACCGCAATTATTGCGGTTCAAGGCTCTCCGACCCGCAAAACGGATTGTTTACATTACAATTTCCTATGCCTGAGGAAAACAACGGCAACGGTACTGTGGAGCCGGCCTTCTCACTTCCGGGTGCCACGCCATGGCGTTTGATTACGGTGGGGCATTCTCCCCGGCCCTTGGCCACGACTACCCTTCCGTGGGATGTGGTGGAGGAAAAGTTTCCGGCATCTGAAGACTACAAGCCGGGTAAATCGACATGGAGTTGGATTCTTTGGCAGGACGATGCCATAAATATGGAAGACTCGAAAAAGTACATCGACCTTGCTGCTGAAATGGGCTACCCATACACGCTAATCGATGCCGGATGGGACAAGACCATGGGACGCGATGGAATCGGGGAGTTGGTGGAATATGGCAAAGACAAAGGCGTAGCCCCATTCCTTTGGTATAGTTCCAGTGGATATTGGAACGACATCGAGCAGTCTCCGATCAACAAGATGGACGACCCCACGGCAAGCAAGGCAGAGATGAGATGGATGAAAGAAATTGGAGTGAAAGGAATCAAGGTGGATTTCTTCGGCGGTGACAAGCAGGAGACGATGCGTCTGTATGAAGACATACTCAGTGATGCCAACGACAACGGCCTGATGGTGATATTTCATGGTTGCACGCTTCCGAGGGGATGGGAAAAAATGTTTCCGAATTATGTAGGCAGCGAGGCGGTGCTTGCTTCTGAAAACATGATTTTCTCACAAGGATTCTGCGACAATGAAGCTGTCAATGCTACGTTGCATCCCATAATTCGCAATGCTGTAGGAGCGATGGAATATGGTGGAACCTTTCTTAACAAGCGGCTTAACCGTGGAAACGATGGCGGTAACCGCCGCATGACCTCAGATGCCTTCCAGCTTGCCTTGGCGGTCATTTACCAAAGTCCTGTTCAGAATTTTGCTCTTGCCCCCAACAATCTGACGGATGCCGACCCGATCGCCCTCGATTTTATGCGTGAAGTCCCTACCCTTTGGGATGATGTCGCGCTGCTTGAAGGTTATCCCGGCAAGTTCATAGTCTTGTCGCGCAAAAGCGGCGACAAATGGTATGTTGCCGGAATCAATGCTGAAAAAGCCACCAAAGAGTTGGCTCTCGACCTTGATTCTCTCGGGGAAGGAAAGGCTGTTATGATTTCCGACGGTAAAAACGGCAAACTTCGCAAAGAGGAAATAACTGTCAGCAAAGGTAAAAAGAAAAAGGTTTCTATTCCGGCTTCATCCGGATTCGTTATCATCAAGAAGATTTAAGCTTACCATCCCCCTCTATTTAAAAGGATATTGAAAACATATAGAATGTAGGGACATGCCTTCGGCATGTTTGATTAATAATTTGATTTTCAAACACTACATGCCTCAAACATGTAGTGTTTGAAAGGAATCCAAGGCTTTTCTGCAACGTCCTCCTTGTAACAATCCGATACACAAATATATCATTATAAAAAATATCTCTAAGCTCAATAAAACTAAAGAACGTTATGAAAAAATTAATATTATTACTTTGTTTGGTAATCAATATTGCGGTTGCCAATGCCCAGATTGTTGAAAAGGGAGAAGGTAATCCTATTTGGGGTGTGCGCGCTGCGTTTGACGTAAATTTACCCGGAAAAGTACGGAGCAACGTATTCAACGATAAGATGTTTCGGACCGGAACCGGTGGCACTCTCGGGGCGGTTTGTAACGTTTATTTGGGAAGTAAATTCTATCTTGAGCCTGCCATATCGTTGTTTTACGACACCTATTCGTATAATGATATTGTAATAGCTGACGATTACTACATGGAAGACGACCCTACTGTTTATAAAGTGGGAATTCGGATTCCTGTTATTGTCGGGTATAGCATCGAAGTTTCCGATTTGATTTCTATTGCTCCGTTCACCGGGCCGGAGTTGAGTTATGCTTTTGCAGGCGACATTCGATTTCATGATAAAGATAAAATGGATTTGGAAGATGTTTCATTTTTTACCTTATTCGGGAAAAACGGAATTCAACATCGGGTGGAATGCGGTTGGAAAATAGGCGTGGCGTTCTTTTCCGGAAAGTGGAGCTTTAATATCGACGGCACTATAGGAATGACCAATCTAATGAAAAATGGTTTGAAATTTCATGAGAATCGAGGAAGTGTAAGCATTACCCGTTATTTCTGAAAAAGCTTGATTATCTTTTCAATGAAATTTAATGACAAAATTTTAGCAGTTGCTTATGATAAGATTTGTTGGAATCATATTTTTGTGCTTTAGTGTGGCGGCTTGTCCTTCCACTCGTCGTGCCGATGGTTGGTACCCTGTAAGCGATATGCCTGACAACATGATTGAAGGAGATGCCATTGTAACATCAAAAGATTTCGCAGAAGTTTCGCTTGATACTTTATCATTTCCGGGAGTGGCTTTTATCAATGGGAAGCTTAAACCTGAAAAAGTTCAGAGATTTGCTGATGCAACGGAAAAGAGAATCGGTAAAAGAATCGGTTTCGTTTTCAAAGATTCGGTGATTATGGCTCCTACAGTGAATTGCCGTATAGAAAGCGGAAGCTTTTCAATCAATAGTCCTGATAAAGCCCTTATCTTTGAAATTTACTCCACTCTGGATAAAATGGATTAATCCTTGTCGAAAACTCTATGTCAAAATAAGAAAAAAGTTATGAAAAAGGTGATTTTGCTTGTTGTTTTGACATTGGAACTTGTCGTAGGGAACTTGAATGCACAGACCGGACGCCATGGTCGTCGGTGTGCTGATCATTACGAGCTGCATAAACATGCCTGTCATCGGTCTGATTATTTCATAGCCGATGATAAGGTTTTCTTTAGAGGTAGAGAGATTAAGGGAGTATCGGCATATAGATTTGAGATACTCAACGATGGATACGCGAAAGACGTATGGAACGTTTATTATTGCGGAGAGAAAGTAAAAAATGCGTCGTCCGATTCATTCAGGGTCTTAGGTTACGGTTATGCTAAAGATACATGGGGCGTGTTTTATAATGGTGTAAAGATTACCGGTGCTTCAACAGACAGCTTCACCATCCTTCCAGATTGGTATGCGAAAGATACGTGGAACGTCTATTATGACGGGAAAAAGATTGCAGGTGCTTATCCCGATAGTTTTAAAGTTCTGCATGACGGATACGCCAAAGATACGTGGCACGTATATTTTGACGGTGCAAAGATTCCCTCCGCTTCACCGGATAGTTTTAAAGTCTTGTACGACGGATATGCCGAAGATACTTGGCACCTATTTTATTACGGACGGAAAATCAAATGAAAATGAAATCTACCACTACAATGAAGCGAGATAATACAACTGCAAACAAAAGTGTGTCTGGCCTTCGTTATGGAATGTTTATTCCATTAACTTTAATGATAGCGTCGGTAATTTCCTGTTGCTTCTCATATTCTAACGCCAAACAAAACATCGCTAATGATCTTAACGATGCGATGTTTGCATTAGCCAATGAAAACAGTGAGTTATGGACGCGCCCCGACACCGTTGCGGCTATACGCCAAATGTACGAAACCACGCATAAACCACTAATTTATCAGGCATCCGATGTCAATTTCAGGAACTCATCTTTGAAAGATGAGGCTTACTTCACACTCGCGTTGGTTGACAAAAAGAATGTTTCGCCAAAAATCCGAGGTAACAAAATAACTTCGGATTCCATTATGCTTGTTCCGCAACGTGCGTCAGATGGAATTGTAATACAGGTCCAAGGGTTTGCCGACTGTTCCATGGCTTCCATACTCATTGCGTCAGACCAGACTTTGCCGGGAATTTTGTTCTCCCTTTCTATCCTTTCAATGGTGGGTATGTTTGTTTGGAAAAGAAAGGAATCAGAAAAGCCAGATACCGAACTTATTGTCCTTCCCGGGTCTTTATCGCTTGATGGAATAAAGCTTACTCCTATGCAACGACAGTTTGTTCAGATGCTTCTTGACGCACCGGATATGAAAGTGGATAAAAGGATATTGTGTGAAACACTTTGGGGCAATAAAAGCAATGCGGATGAATCTCTATACACCCTTGTGAGGCGCACTAAAACCGCTCTTGCAAAAGCGGGTATGGAAATTGTATGTAACAGAGGAGAATCATACGAGCTTCGTGTAAATGATTGATATATAGTATTGTCAGAATTTGTCAGATAAAAGTCAGACAAATTTTTAGATCAAATTGAGGCATTTTCACTTGCTTTGCAGAAAAATTTGCAAAGCATGAAAGTTAAATTCTCCACGTTAATTCTGACCGCTTTCCTTATAATAGAGAACGGTTATGCGCAGAATCGGGAAGCGACAGACAGTCTCACTCGCGAACTTCAGGAGGTAATCGTTACCGCCAAACAGCCGGCTACTAAATTAGTCGGCTCTACCCTCGTTTCAATTATTTCCGGCACTAACCTTGCTGACCTTGGCAATGCTCTCGATGTTCTTGCGCAGTTGCCGATGATTAAGGTTGAAGACAACACCGTCACTGTCATAGGTAAGAACAATATTGAAATCTATATTGACGGGCGTCCCATGCGTGATGATCAAGAGTTACGACAGCTGCTTTCCTCCAATTTAAAGAAAGTGGAATTGCTCATGGCTCCCGGAGCCGCTTACGAAAGTACCACGGGTGCGGTGCTTAAAATCACGACACGCCGAAATTTCGTGCAAGGGCTGTCGCTTACCGACCAGTTTATACTTGAACGCCGCCGCAAATGGTCGGCTTTGGATTACCTCGCCCTAAGCTATCGAGTCGGTAATTGGGACTTCTTTGCTAACGGTACGATAAATCACAATAACTCATTAGCAAAGGGATTAACTACCAATACACTTGTTTTCGAAGGGAAAGAAACGGTAGTAGGGAGTAGCCAACATAATACATACCCTACGACAACAGGAGTTGTCAAGGCAGGCTTCAACTATGCCAATGGCCCACGATCATTTGGAGCATACTATCGTTACAATCCTGAACGTGGTGATTTCAAAAACACAGGTAGCGAATGGCTCAACGACACCCCGGCAATCAGCAGCAATATAGACAAACATACAAGAGCACACAGCCACCTCGCTTCTCTCTACTATGAAAACACTTTTGCTGAAAAATTTCTTCTTCACTTTGATGGCGATTTTCGCCGGTCAAGTGAAAGCAATACTGTAGCAACTACTTATCCTGCTTCGTCTTTTCCTGCCGTAAACTCGACTGATGAACGGACATCAACCCTTTGGGCGGGAAAATTGTATTTGAATTTTCCTCTTTGGAATGGTGATTTTACAGTGGGGACTCAGGATAGCTATACGCATACTTCGCTTGATTACCGAATGCTGAACAATGCTGTCAGTGAATATATCCCCTCATCAATGACAGATGCACGACAAACTTCCTCCGCTTTGTTCGCTTCTTGGTCCCGTATGTTCGGCAAGTTCTCCCTTTCGGCGGGGGCAAGATACGAATATGTAGATTATGACTTTAAGGTCAACGGTATTCGCGATAAAGATATAAGTCGCCGCGACCATCTTTTGACGCCTGATGTGTCGCTCGGATACTCTTTTAACGAAGAATCGCAGATAAGCCTAAGTTATAAAATGGCGACAGTCAAGCCTCCATATTCACAGCTTACAGGTTCGCTTAGTTATACGGGCTTGCACCAGATCGAGGGAGGCAATCCGGGGCTACGTGACGAAAGGATGCATGATATTCAGCTGTTCGGCTTATGGAAAGGCTTTATGCTTCAGGTTGATTATACCCGCTCTCTCGATACCTACGCTTTTGTCAAGCAGGTTTATCAAGCCGACAATCTCCAGTTGCTTATGCACCCTGTAAATATCGACGTTTCAGCATTAAATCTCTATCTTGTCTGGAGTAAACCCATACGCCGATGGACTCCGAATGTTACGGTCGGAATGTATAGGCAATGGTTGCAGCTTGATAATCACCGATACGACAAGCCGTTATTCTCTTATTATTTCGACAATACTTTCTCCTTCCCTCAGGGATGGACGATTACAGCCAATATCAGTGGCAGGTCGCAGGGAGATATGCACACCAATCGCTTTGGCGCATCATGGTTTACGATGGACGCATCTGTCGGAAAGACGTTTTTCAACAAATCGTTGATGGTCAAGTTGTCTGCTACCGACATATTCAATACTGCAAACAATAACTGGACAATGGACACCTACGGCGTTTTCGTTGACAAACGTCAAAGCTATGACAATCGAGGAATATCACTAAACATTATCTACAATTTCCAACCCAGTAAAAGCAAATACAAAGGCACCGCTGCTTCCGAATCCGAGCTAAACCGACTTTAACTTGTTTTTCTTCTTAACAAATATTAACTATGAAACATAGTTGTAACTATAAAATATAGTTGTATCTTTGCGGTGTGGAAGATAAAACATGGAAAGATGCACAATTTCGATACATGAAGGTCGTTGAAAAACCGAAAATGTAGGAAGGATGTTGCACAACCGATGGATATGTATGGACATGCCTCTGGTATGTTTAATTAACAATTTGATTATCAAATGCTATATAACTTAGGCATGTCCCTGCATAGAAAGGATATTAAGGTTCGGCAACACCCTATGATTGCGGAATATGATTCCACCTTTTAATGTTTTATTGATGACCATATCTAATTAAGTGAACCAAAAATATAATTGCTATATGGAAAAACTAACCGTCAAAGAGGAAGAAGTATTAGGTCTGTTTTGGCAACACGGGCCGCTCTACGTAAGGGAAATTGTGGAGCTGTATGATGACCCAAAACCTCATTTCAATACAATTTCCACGATAGTGCGTGCGCTCGAAGAAAAGGGTTATGTGGGACATACTCCCATAGGAAAATCTTATCAATATCATGCCGTAGTTGCAGAGGAAGACATGGGGAAAAAGTCACTTTCCTCAATCGTGGGACGATACTTCAAGAACTCTTACCTTCGGGTTGTGTCTTCGTTTGTTGAAGACGGCAATATACCTTTGGAAGACCTTCGCCGTTTGCTTGATGAAGTAGAGAAGTCGCATAAAGAAAACGGGGAATGATTATGGGTGTACTTTTATCATATTCTCTTGCCGTGTCGTTGGTAATACTGTTGCTTTTCCCGGTATTACGGCAGATTGTAAACCGATGCACATCATTCCGATTCAACAGGATAGTCATAATCGGAGGTATGTTGCTTTCGATCGTTATCCCCTATCTTATTAATCTCGACTTAAACATTTTATTAGAGATGGCACCTGGTGCCATCGATTCTCCTTTGATTACCAACGACTCGACGGCAAATGCTTTTACAACGGATCATTTTGTCGCTGAAGTCCGAGAAGTATCTTTTCCATGGGTTTCAATAGCGGTTATAGCTTATATATCGGGCATAATAGTTCTCTTATGTCGAGAGATTATATCTTATATTCGTCTTTTATCCCTGATTTCCCGTTGCGGTAAAATAAAGAGGGATGGGATTATAGTCTGTCATCTTTCCGATGGGAAGACGGCACCTTTCAGTTGGGGTAATTATGTTTTCTTACAGGATTCGGAATCAGTTGAAAACGACACAAGCATATATCTTCACGAAAAAGCCCATACCAACAAAAAACATTGGATAGATAGCCTTTTTGCCGATCTGTTTTGCATTTTACTTTGGTATAATCCCTTGGCATGGAAGACGAAGCAATTTATGAAACTAAACCATGAATTGGAGGCAGACTCTGAAGTTATAAACTCCGGAATTAACACTTATGATTATCAAAGGATGCTTGTAACGAAAGCAATTGGAATGAGGGCATTTCATTTTGCAAACAGTTTTGCGGCCGACCGACGCAACTTCCGCAAAAGAGTGCTTGCTATTGGAGGAAAGCGTTCTCCAAGAAAAACTATGCTGATTGCATTGTTTGCCCTCCCGGCAGTCGCTTTTTCGGTATTTGTTTTAGCATTGCCGGTTTCAGCGCGATTTCTTGCAACCATCTCCGAATTTAGATTAGAATGGGAAAGCGAATTGGGAAATAATGAGATTCCGGACAATCATATAGATGAAGATAAAACCGGTAAACTTGTACATGCCACAATGTTTTCCTTCGGTGGTACGTCTTCCTCTGAGGAAAAAGTGGATTCCACGGTTGAGCTTCCTTCTCCTTTTAAGGATCAAACCGCTTTAGGCGAAATATTAAAATTGGCAGTAAGCACAATACAATCTGACAAAGAGAAGAAAGTAAATATCGGCATTGTGGTGGATGAAGATGGTAGGGTTAAAGAAGTTGTGACTGACAATCCTGACGACCCATTGGTGGAAACTGTCGTTGACCAGGCTTTGAACGGCATTAAGTTCGAGCAGATGACAGACAACGGAAAACCGATACAAGTCCGTTTCAATATCCCCGTAACCATAAAGAAAACAAATATGGATTATAGGTAAAACAAAAGATATTTGTGCAAATTTGAATGTAGGGACATGCCTACGGCATGTTTGATCAAGGCACTGATTTGCCATAGCTTTCTCTATAAGATGAAGTAATGTTAATTCATAAATTGGATGCAGGATAACCGGTGTCCGGCCACAACTATACCCTTATGAAAAGTGTAAATTTGATATTAGTAATGACCTTGTTCTTTAATATGCAAGCGTTTAGTCAAAACAATATTGTCGGCATAGTCAAAAATGCCGAGGGTAGAGGTGTGGATTTTGTAAGTGTAATTGCTTCGCCATCAAATGCATCTAAAATCATACTGGCATCGACTTTTACAGATGAAACCGGTAAGTTCCGGATGTCGGTAAAGAGCGACTGCGACAGTCTTATATTGAAAGCATCAAGTATGGAAATTGCCCCCATTCAGATTACAGTTCCAAATCGTTCCGGCAACTACGACATAATTGTGGAGCACCGTACTGTCGAGCTGAAGGAGGTTGTCGTGAAGTCTAAGAAAATCTACTCGCAGGGCGACACTATAAACTATAATGTCGGCTCATTCCTATCTCAGACGGACCAGTCGATTGCCGATGTATTGAAAAAGATGCCGGGCATATCTGTGTCGGATGCGGGACAAATCTCATATCAAGGTAAACCTATCAAGAGCCTGTATATCGAGGGACTTGATCTTATGAAAGGGCATTATGGCATAGCCACCAACAACATTGACCCCAACAACATTGCTACGGTGCAAGTGCTCGAAAACCATCAGGACATCAAGGCGCTCAAAGGGCTGCGTCCGGAGGAACAGGCGTCTATCAACCTGCGGCTCAGAGAGGGTGTCAAGGGTGTGTTCAATCTTATAGCCACACTCGGAGGCGGATATGGCGATGGAGGATTGTGGAACAATTCGGCAATCGCCACATATTTCCGACGCGACAGCCAGTTTCTCGCCACCTACAAGGGCAACAATACCGGCGAAGATCTGTCGCAGGAGCTTTATTCATTCGACAATGATTATTCGCGCACAAACAATATTACGTCAATATCGATGCCGTCGGCTCCGGGCATTAACAAACGGTTCTATTACTTCAACTGCTCCCACAATGCCTCGTTCAACAACGTTTATCGCGTAGGCAAGTCGGGAGAGTTCGGCATAAACGCCGCCTATCTAAACGACCGCGACACCCGTCGAAATAGTTCATCGACTACAAATTTCCTCCCTGACGGTGGCCGGAACATTGTGGACGAGGTCATGCAAGGTACAGCTCGGATGCAGAAGGCATACGGCGACCTTACATATCTGAACAACGGCGATGAAAATTACCTGAAGGAACAACTGAAATTCGACTGGTGTACGACTGACGCTGACAGCCGTATTCTTGCCGGAGATGATGATATAGCGCAGATTGGGAGAACAGACACATACAGACTGCTCAATAAATTCCATATCACCCACCGCAATTCGGAGGACCGTGGATTTGAGATTTCATCACTTGTCAACATGGAAAAACGGCCACATAGTCTGTCAGTCTCCCCGAATCTTTTTCCGGATATGATAACAGGCGATATGCTATATCAGCAAGTTGATTTCCGAGATATATCAACCGAAAACAGCGCGGGATTATTATCGGCTCTTAAAGTCGGAAACTTCACCCTGCATCCGTCGGCAATCGTCAACTATCATCACAACGCGCTCGAAAGCAGCCTTGACTCGATGTGCAATAATCTTACGCTAAATTATCTCGACGCCGGCTTCGGAGCCGAGTTGATGTTTACTACCCGAAAGTTCCACGCTTCGCTATATATGCCGATGAAATACAGATTATTCAGGCTTGACAACAAATTAGACGGTCTAATTACCGACAAAAAACGCTTTCGGGTGGAACCGTCCTTAAACCTGACGTATAAAGTCAACGGCAGTCATAATCTTAACGCTTCCGCAGCATTGAATTATATGACGCCCTCCATAGAGACATTATACTCAGGCAGCATATTGACTTCATACCGTCAACTGTCGGCTTACAATGTTGCCGGTCTATATGAAGGCATGAACCAACACTATGCACTGAAATATGATTTCAAAAATATCCTTTCAATGAGCTTCGTTGGAGCGGAAGTTGCATGGTATAGGCAGTCGCCTGAAGTTCTTTACGGTTCCTATTACGACGGAATTGTTCAGCATACCATAAGCCGTCGCACATCGGAGAACAGCGATATGCTTTCGGCAAAGGTTCATGCCTGTCAGGGATTCGACTGGCGTAGTCTTAAAATCGGAGCCTCGTGTACATACTCCTATTATGACAGCCCCCTGCTTGTTCAGGATGCAGTGGTGCGTTATACAGGCAACAGTTTGGGTGTCAACGCCGACATAAGCATGACACCGTTCAAATGGCTTTCGGCATCGTATCAAGGGATTTATTCCCAATCCGCAACGCGCCAGAAAGGTCATGAGAAGTTCCCGTGGCTACGCACAGTTACCAATAAGGGTACCCTTGATTTTACAATCCCGGGAGGTGTTACACTGACGGCTTCGCTTTACCATTATTACAACAACTTCAACGATGGAGACCGTTCATTCTTCCTTCTCAACGCCGAGGCGAAATACACCATAAAGCGTTTCAGCTTTACGCTGTCGTGCGACAACCTACTCAACCGCAAGTCGTATGTATATTCCAGTCTGTCGGCTCTTACAGAATCAAAGGCAATCTACAACATACGGCCACGCAGCATACTACTCAAAATCCGATTCAGAATATTCTAAAACCTACCGTTATGAAATATCTTTTATCTCTACTTTTTGTTTCCCTGTGGATAACAAGTACAGCCCAGGAAACCTGTTCCCGGATTATAGACCGGGCCATCCCTGTAGATACAGCCAGATACAGGGTTACTTATTCGTTAAAATATAAATTCCACCCCGACCAAAGAGATGCCTACAACGACACACGGATTGTGCAGATCGGTAAACACTGTGTCAAGGATTACAGCGACATTATCAACCACTTCGATTCGTTGGCAACCGAACAGGTCAGACGTGGTGCAGAATCGTATTCCAACGTGTCGGGCAACCCTTGGCCTTTGGAAATCATCAAACCCATTCGAGGTGATAGAGCCGATTTGAAATACCGGCTGTCAACATCTGCTTTTTTTGTTTATTCAGATTCTGTTCCATCGCTGGAATGGAATTTCAGCGATGAAGATCCCGACTCGATTATGGGCTATGATTGCCGCAAAGCAACTGTGGAATTTGCCGGGCGCAACTATACGGCATGGTTTACACCTGAAATCCCGTTGCCTTTCGGGCCTTACAAATTCGGAAATCTGCCGGGGCTGATTCTAAAAATAGAGGATGCAGAACAACAATTTATTTGGGAAGCAGTGGGATTTGAACGTGATAACGCTCCTATAATGGAATATACCTATCGTGACGGCAACGATAAGCGATGCTCGGCTGCAGATGTTGAAAAAACACTTGTCCGCTATTTCAAATCCCCCGTAGGTTTTATGATTTCTGAAATGGGCGGCGATAGTAGCAGAGTTCATATTGTCGGCAAAGATGGCAAAGTAATGAATAATGCTGATGCCTCCCAAATATCAATACCATATAAACCCCTCGAAATAAAATGAAAATAGTTCAGATAATCGCTCTCACCCTTTTTATGTTGGGGTGTGCCAACGCACGGTCATCTTCTACTCCCATAAAATTTGATGCCGTCGGAGAATCATTGCCGGCAATTAGACATATCAATGATATGAAGATGTCGGGAGATACACTGTTATTTGTCTATGAGGGCGAGGACGGTTACGGTCAACGCTTGCTCCGCCGAGCTGTTGTCGATATTAAAAGCCATACTCTCAGAGTAAGCACTGATATGGGGAAGCGAGAGGATGGTTACTTCGTATCTTATATGCCGTATCCTTTTATCGCAAATGATGGCTCAGTCTGTGTGATCAGCCAGAATGACTGCGAACTTTATACCTTAGAAAACGACACTACCTTCGTAAGGACAAAACATTATCTTTTGAGTGGCGACAGTAAGGCACCTTTCCCCCTCTCTCAATTTGTTCAGGATGTTTTTATGACGGACCCGGATAAATATGTTTTCATTGGTCGTGAACCTAACGGAGGACGCCAATATGCGATGGAAGCAGATTTGGTTTCTTGCAAGATTGACACAATCCGCCAAATAAACATATCATCTGAACTCCAGACCTGGATGCCTAATGCCGGAGAAATGGTTTATTCAGGTAAATTCAACCGTCTTGCTTTTGCGTATAAACTCCATCCGTATATCGAGATTTTCGACACAAACGGCGAGTTGATTAATTCCGTCAGAATGGGCGATGACACCTTTAACCCGAAAACGCTTGATGAAGCCGACTTCGACGAGCTAAATAGCCTGCATATAGTTGATGTAACATATTCTCCGGATTATATCTATGTACTGTATTGGGGATTCAGATATGCCGATTCCATGCAGTCTAAACCAATCATTATAAAACTTGATTGGGACGGTAATGTCGTTGCACGTTACAGCGATTTAGCATGTCCGCTTTATCGTATTGCAGCTAAAGATGATTCAACCCTTATAGGCTGGAACGGAAAAGAATTTGTTCTTCTGACTTTATAAACAGTTCATTATATATTGGACAGGCAGACAATGAAATGGAAAGGCGGGGAGAAAATCTGTTCGAAATTTTCGTTTCGGTGGGAATTATGATACATTTTAAGTCTTTAACATACATCTTTTTGGTTTATTCGTTATAAAAATGTAACTTTGTATTCTAAAAAGAATCTGATATGGCAATGGCAATCAATTCATCACCGGTGCTGACTGGTGAATCTGCAAGAGTTTTCGTTGAGGAAGCAGAACGTAACGGCAAATTGCCTACTCCTCGCCTTTCTCCTGAACGAGAAGCACAGATAGCTGAATTTTTAAGAAAATCACGTGAGTTCATTTTTCCTCCTAAGGATAAGAAAAAATGAACATAGACGGTTTTATACTTGAACGCGATGCTGTGATGCGGCCATATACTGCTGATGTCGCAGCTTACTGTGTGCCTTTTTCATGTGAAGACAGCGACCTTGACGAGTTCTTTTCAAAAGATGCTTTTCTTTATGAGACTGAATTGCTTGGAAAGACTTATGCATGGATTAACGTGGCTGACCCTTCGAAAATTTTAGGCCTTGTCACTTTGGCTAATGACAGCGTTAAAGCAAAGTTTATTGCCAATTCAGCACGAAACCGACTGCAACGCAATATTTCAAATGCCAAACGCGGAATGAATTATCCTGCTGTACTTATAGGACGTTTGGGCGTTTCTTCCGAATATCGAGGCAAAGGACTTAACATTGGTAGTCAGATTCTTGATTTTCTCAAAGGATGGTTCCAATCTTTTGACAATAAAACGGGATGCCGTTTTATTGTTGTCGATGCTTATAACAATGAAAGGACTCTGCATTTTTACGAAAAAAACGGTTTCAAACTTTTATATAAAAATGAGCAAGAGGAACGCTCTTTTCTTGAATTGGATTCCGAGGACCGGTTGGAAACCCGGTTTATGTTCTTTGATTTGAAACTCAAATGAAATATGTCCGTTTCTTGGCGTTTTTTTATATCAAACCATGAGACGTTATTTCCGGAAGAACTTGAAGTTACATTCCACTTAATTGAATAGTCTTATTTACAGTGGGTAAAGATACATAATAGCGATGCGAGTCGCCCGATAATGAGAAAACCTAAGAAAAAATTCATTTAAGACTGTTTTATGCCATAATGTGACATTTGTCACACCTGATGTCAATTTTTCTTTGTAAATTTGCCCAATTACAGATATTGGACGTATGGAGAAGCAACGGGCAAAGATTATCGGCATTGCACGGCATCGCTATTCTACCGATGGTGATTCCGTCACTATGGAACGAGGAAAACAAACATGTAAGATGCTGAAAGAGATACGGCGGCAGATTGCCGAGGCTAACGGCATCGAATTCGCCACATCCGAATGTCGCTACAAAGGTGACTGTCTCGGCACATGCCCCAAATGCGAAGCCGAAGTGCGCTACCTTGAGCAGCAGCTCCATGCTCGTACTCTTGCCGGAAAAGCCGTAGTTCTCGCCGGTATCTCTGCAGGTATGGTTCTCATGTCCGGGTGCAGTGGCACGACATCTTCTCAATCTAACGAAACATTGCAAGGTGATTCGATAGAAATTGCTGACACATTGGATTTCGAGGGAGAAATAGATGAGGAATACCTATTATCCTAAACCAAAGATACCATTTTCAATCTTGAAACCGAAGTTTCAAGTATCAAAGAAGGTGAGATAAGTGATAATCCTAATGAAATAGTTACACAAGGTGAAATACCGGATGAGTGTCCGAAAAATCCGGATGAAAGTGGAATCTACAACTGTGTTGAACAGCAACCGGAATTTCCGGGAGGACCTGCTGAAATGTTACGTTTCATAGGTCAGCATTTAAAATATCCCGAAGAGCAATTAAAGGAAGGAATTCAAGGTCGTGTGATTGTGAAATTCTATGTTGATACATTGGGACGAGTTTGTGAACCGGAAATTTTTAGAGGCAAAGATTCAGCACTCGATCGTGAGGCGTTGCGTGTTGTTCGACTGTTTCCAAACTTCACTCCCGGCACAATCAATGGCAAGAAAGTCAACACCTATCTTGTTCTTCCTATAACATTTAAATTACCCCCTGATTGACTATGGCATACTGCAAGGTGTCAGTCGTTCGGCATGGTATGTGTTTTTGTAGTGACTAAACCTTTAATGATAGCCTTGGCTATATTCAAAATGACTCATTCCAATAAATCAACCTATCGCCTGAGGATGAAAAATCATTTATTGACATACTTCTCGCTGTCAACCCTAATATCGAATATAGCAGTGAACGGGGCATGTAATCCCCATTACCGTAGAGATAGCTAAGATATAATCTTTAAATCTTGTGCTAAGACAAGATTTTATAGAACGGAAAGGAGACACTCGATGAAAGGACTTGGTAAAATAATAGCATATTCAATTGCATTTGGTTTTGTTCTGATTGTAATAGTTGTCATTATTGCCACTTATCTGATGGGTTATAACGTAGCGGAACGAAGAAATAGAGAGAGTGACAATCGAGATAAAATAATCGAGAGAATCGAATCTTATATTTCAGCCAATGGACGATTGCCTGAATCTTTATCTTGTGCAGGGTTTGAACAAACCTATGGAGGATATGCTTATAAGGGTATTGTCTTTGACTATATCAGACTGAACGACAAAGAATATGTAGTGGGATACACATCGGAGGATGGTGTGCTTACTCAATATATAAATACAGAACATCATTGGGTGCAGGAACCGAATATCTACTATATCGATATGCCCGTAAACGCTGACACAATAGCGGCAATAAATAGAATCTCAAACTTTGAATAAGACGTATAGGCGCAACGTATATTTCACTTACTAATGGAATTATATGGCTTATGGACGAATAAATCAGGTCCAGTCCGGTAATTCTTCTCCATCCTTGCAATAGCAAGATTTTAGATACTTGCAGTTGGATATCATTAAGTTTGTTAACGTTTTTACATTCTTAAGGGAGGATACGTCGGTCAACCTGTTGGCTGTATCAATGTTAACTTCTTTTAGATGTGAAAGCTTCGATAAATCCGGTAATTTTAGAATACTGCCCATCCACACGAGATCAAGTTTCTCAAGAGCCATCAGGGAAGACACAAAATCCAAGTCAGATAGTTTTCTAATGCTAAACAATTTCAAATATTGTAATGTGTTTATGTCTCGTAATGAATTCCAATCGATTTTATTTTCACTCACCCATGATATGGATAGAGACTCGATAGACGTTTGTTTTAGAAACGACAGATCCTTTCTCCATGTCCCGCTCAAAGAAAGATTCTTTAAATGGTTAAGATTGACAATACAATCCAGATTTTGGTCTATCTTACCAAGATAGAGCGTATGAAGCGATTTTAGGTGAAGCAGCCATCTGCAATCAAACTTTGGCCGTCCATATCTCTGTAAAGCATCTATATATAGATTTTCAATCCCTTCAGGAAGAAGCTTTACGAAAGAATAATCCTTTACTTCATAAAGTTTGATGCGAAGTTCCTTAAGATTACTCATGTTTTTTAAGATTGTCAGATCCGTATCAAAGCATGGGAAACCATCTATTGAAAGTTTCCTAATGGATGGCATCTGTGTCAGGAAACGAAGGTCCCATCCTCTGAAATCATCTTGAGGATTCCATCCCGAAACTCTAAATTCAATATCAGGGCGCTTGGAATAAACTCTTTCAAGCATCTTGAAAGTTTTATTCGGAAGAAGGTCGAAAATTCCAATCGTATAAACTGAAGGGTCACTGGTTATTTCCTCGATAAATTCTTCAGTCACCTGATCTGAGCTGTATCCTGTTATATGGTATGGATAATCAATCAGGCGCTTTGAATTGTATATTTGAATAATTCGAAAATCCATAATTCATTAAAAGTATTATATATGAAGTTTAATTTCGTGTTTTACCTATAGCCATCACTTATTGTTTGACGGCCAGCATATATCCGAATCCGCGCTGGTTGATTATGGCGATGGCGGAATCATGGCGGAGGGCGCGTCGAAGTTTGTGGATGTAGCCGTGGAGGGAATTGCGGTTGCTTGGTTCGTTCCTTTGCCATACGGCAATCATCAGTTCGGAGGCGTCAACTGTCTTGCCGAGATTCTTTGCAAGACAATGAAGTATCCTTGCTTCGAAATATGAAAGCGAGGTAGCCTTTCCTTCAATCTCCAAAGTCTGCAACGTCAGATTGAATACATACTCCCCTATTTTGATTTCCTTTTCATCTTTACTCTCCTTATGGTAACGTTTTAACAAAGCTTTTATTCTCACAATCAATTCCCGCAATTCAAACGGTTTCTTCAAATAATCGTTGGCACCGATTTCAAAACCTTCCTCAACGTCGTCTATTGCGCTTTTGGCTGTAAGGAAAAGCAACGGCACGTCGGAAGACAGTTCCCTTATTTCCCTTGCCATCGCGAAGCCGTCCATTTTCGGCATCATCACGTCAGCCACGACGATGTCGGCACCTCGGGATTTGAATTTTTCGAGACCTTCCACACCGTTATTAGCCGTCAATACCTCATAACCTTGTTCGCGTAAAGTTTCAGACACTATGAGCGCAAGGTCGGCTTCATCCTCCACCAAAAGAACTTTATATTTCATTGCCGTTAAATTTTATAGTGAAAACAGAGCCTTTCCCCTCCTTGCTTTTCACGGTTATCGACCATCCCATCCTCTTGATTATACTTTTCACGTAATACAACCCTATTCCGTATCCCCTGACATCCTGGCAGTTGCCGTGTGGTACCCGGTAAAACTTGTTGAAAAGATAAGGGAGAGACTTGGCAGGGATTCCAAGTCCGTTGTCGGAAACGGATATTCCTTTCTCATCACAGCTTACAGTAATCGCTACCCTTTCTCCAGAATATTTGATGGCATTGTCGATTAAGTTGTTTAGAATGTTTGAAAGATGTGTTTTATCCGCTTCTATCGCAACATCCGGTTTCACCGCCACATTGATTGCGATTTCTTTGTCTCCTCTCATTCTTTGGGCGGCACAAATGTCTTCAATGAATGTCTGTAGTTGAATTGTCTCCAGTTTCAGCTTCACTGTCTTTCTTCGCTCCATGCTCATGCTCAAGATACTCTCCACAAGTTCGGAAAGACGCTTAAGTTGCTTGTTGGCTATTTTCAGATAGGTTTCTTTCTTTGCAGGGTCATTCGCGGTGTCATGATTCAGAAGTGCATCGTTGGCCGAATAGGCTATCGCAATAGGTGTTTTAAGTTCGTGTGTCATATTACTGACAAAATCATCTTTCATTTCCTCTATTGTGCGCAGTCTTGAAACGGTATGAATCAGATAGTGGAATGCCAAAGAGAAGATTACAATAAGGAGAAAGACGGTTACAACCACCCCTGCCATTTCAGAGAATATATGCCTTGTCAGCGGAGTCATGTAGGCTCTGTAAATCATGTCGGCATCCGGATTGAAGCACACCGAAAAAACGTCATATCCGGAAGCGTCCGCAGGCGTATGGCTGTTTGCACGTATCACATCTCCGTTTGAATTTGTCACTTCCACCGCAACGAATTCCGGATAAATACGTCTGTCGGCAAGACGCTCGGTAAGTATGCTGTCCATAATGGCAAGATTGAAGTCAACAAACGGGTCCATGTTTGCATGCATCTGCTGGCTCATGTCGTTTACCATCTGGTTTGAGTAAGACCTGTCGCGGCGCAATGGTTTCTTCTTGATTTTCGTCTTACCATCCTTGTTTGTGGCGGTTGTAACAAAGTTGCCGTCCTCGTCTTTTATACCCGACACAGTGCCATGGCGTTCCACTACGGAATCTCCGTTTTCAATATATGTTTGACGTTTCGCGATTGCGGCACGGTTGGCCCTGTCGGCCCGTTCCCACATATCGTCGATGTCGGCGTCGGCCATGGCGGTCATGACTTCGCGCTCCACGTCTTTTCTTATGGATTGATAAAGCCTCACAAGATAGAAGACATTGCAGCCGAAAATCACCGCAATGGCAATGATGAATATGGAGGATACTGTTTTAAAGTGTTTCATACCGCGAATTTACTCAAATTCCCTTACAATCCGCTGTCAGGGACCTCGATTTAAGACTAAATAAGGGAACGGTTAAGACTAAATAAGGATGCGGCAGGTTTGCTTCAGTTTATGTTGTGGTAATTTTGCATCGGAAACCAAACTATATCGCAATGAAAAAAGCTTTACTGTGTATAACGATTCTAAATAGCGTGGCCCTATTCGCGCAAACGGAAATGCCGGACACAATAGCCGGTAGGGAACTTGACGAGATTGTGGTCAAAGGCGAGAAACCGCAGGTAAAAGGTGAAAACGGCATCATGGTCGTTGACCTTCCGGCCATCGTTAAGGATAAGCCGGTTTCGAATATCCTTGAGGCGCTGGGGTATTTGCCTGGGGTTGTCAACAATAACGGCATGATAGGTCTGACAGGAGCGTCCGATGTAACCGTAATCCTTAATGGCGAACTTACAAATATGCCTGTAGAAAATCTGTATCGACTCCTTTATACCACACCTGTGGATAGACTGAAGAATGTCGAAATCATGTATTCTGCGCCTCCGAAGTATCATGTGAACGGAGCTGTTATCAATGTGGTGCTTAAAACGCCGACACCTCTCGACGGCCTTCAGGGACAGGCCAGAGCTGGTTATAACCAAGCCCATTATGGCTCATACGGCGCGGGGATGGCTGCAACATACGCCGTCGGTGACTGGACTTTCGATTTGAACTACGGATTATCCCGAACCAAATCATGGAACCGAGAGGAAACTTGGTCGAATCATAGTGTCGATGGGAGGCGCACGATGATTGTAGATGACATGAGGCGGATTGGTAGAAATCTGACCAATACCCTCTTTCTCTCTACTTCATGGAAGATGTTGAAATTTACGTATAACGGACAGATAACGTCAGATGTTAAAAGCCGCAATCTTTCGTCAGGCACTTTTGGTGATTTCACCAACCTATACAGGATGTTGTCTCCTGTAAATTATCATAATTTGGCGTTGCGTTATACATCCTCTTTCGGTACGACAGTCGGAGGCGACTATACGCATTACTCTGAAAAACGATCGCAATCGCTTTTTAAGAATTCCGATTATCTGTTCGGTTCTGACAACCGGCAGCGTATCGACCGTTATCATCTTTATATTGACCAAGAACATCATTTTGGCAAATGGACATTGAACTACGGCACGGAATATTTACATTCTGACGACCATAGCTCGCAAAAATATGTAGCTTCCGATATTTCCGACTTTGATGATACTCTCACAGAAGATGTTGCGAACGCCTATATAGGCACACAATGTTCTTTTGATTGGGGGCTTTCGTTCAACGTTTCGGCGAAGGAAGAGTATTATCATAACAAGTATCGGCATAACTGGAATTTCATACCCGAATTTGGTGCTACATATTATACTACGCCCACGAGCATATTCCAACTCAATCTCGGTTCACAACGTATATATCCCACCTATTGGGAACTTCATGGAGGCACGAGCTACATCAATGAGTATTCTACCGTCATCGGCAATCCGAAGCTTCAGCCATACATCCAATATGACGCGCAGTTCAATTATATCTTCAAACAGAAATACATCGCTACGCTTTATTTCCAATATGGCGACAAAACCACCATACAACTCCCCTATCAGTTGCCTGAGGAACTTAATCTCGTTTATCAAACCGTCAATATGAATTACAAGCGCGTCGTAGGTCTTAATCTGTATGTTCCTTTCAGTTTAAATTATATTTGGAACTGTGCCGTTACTGCAAATACATTCAATCAACGTGAAAAGGCCGACCATTTCCACGACATAAGTTTTGACAACGGTAAATGGATTTTTTATGGCTCCCTGACCAACTCTTTCAAATTCTGTCAGGATAGTCCCGTTTCTTTGTCTGTTGACTTCTCTTATATATCCCCTTCGGTACAAGGGATTGCCGGTCTCTCGTCCTTATGGAGACTGGATGCCGGCATGAAATGGCAATTCGGTAAGAAGCGTTGCTGTGAATTGACTCTGAAAGCCGATGATATATTCAACAAATGGTCGCCGACCATGACCATTAACCATGCCGGCCAGGACTATCGAATGAAAGTCCGCGACATGGCCCGCAACCTCAAACTTACATTCATCTGGCGATTCAACGGCTTCAAACCCAAAGACAGCAACATTGACATTTCAAGGTTCGGAACTGGAAAATAAAAAATGATGATAAGTAATTTGAACCGATTCAGAAATACTTCCGTGCATGGAGCACCATTGGGGATTTCAGGAACTTCTGGACTCTCTTGTCGTGAAAATCCGGATTCAGGAAGGCCAGTTGCAAAAACTACGTTTAACACAGGCGGTGATGGGGCATATTATTTGCTATAATAATATGCTTACGCAACTTTTTTGGGTTGCAAGAAGATTATGCAACCAATTCTGGTTGCATAATTCGGCGGGAATGCTTATTTTTGCACAAAATTTCAGATTATGAAAATTGGAGCAATAATAACCGGTGATATTGTAGATTCCACAAAGATGGTTGCTGAAGAGCGCAACTCAATGTTGCGTATGCTGCAATCGATGCCGGATCTGCTGTTGCCTATGACAAAAATTGATTTGGAGATTTTTCGTGGTGACAGTTTTCAAATTAGAGTCTGGAAATCTGTTGATTCATTAAAAGTCGCTCTCGCCATACGGTCTCATATCCGTTCCTTTAAGTTCACCAAGCATAACCGTCAATGGGATGCTCGTCTGGCAATTGGTATAGGGACGGTGGAATATGAAAACGGCAGTCTTGCCACAAGTGACGGCGAGGCATATCGAGCCTCCGGCAGGGGGCTCGATTCAATCGGTAAGAATCGGCTTGCTATAGAAACGCCTTGGAAGGAAGTAAACAATGAGTTGCGGGTATCAACTGCATTTGCCGACGACATCATTACCGGCTGGACACAGAGCCAGAGCCGCGTCATGTTTCAGAGTCTGACAGCAGACCTCAGCCACGCGGAAATGGGTGATATTCTTGGAATTTCCCGGCAGATGGTGGACAAGGCTCTGAAATCAGGCAAGGAAGATTTAATGAATCTGTACCTTAACAGATTCGCGGAACTGATTAAAGAACATCTTGGATGAACACAATCATACTCATACAACTCATCGCGGCACACCTGACAGGTGATTTTCTCCTCCAGAGCGATAAAATGAATGCCGACAAATTTTCGAAGGATTCATCGGCAAAGTACAGGGCTTTAACTGTCCATGCTCTGATTCAAGCATCGTTGGCATACGTTTTTGTTGCGCGATGGAACTGCTGGATTATTCCTGTGGTTATAGGAGTCTGCCATTTCATAATAGATTGGGCAAAAGCAGTGCTTCGGAAGAAAGATCTCATGAGTTTCTTATGGGACCAGCTTGCACACTTTTGCGTCATAATAGGATTGTGGTGGTTTGCGTTTGCAAGAATGCCTCAACTTGACATAGCAAATGAAGTGTTCTCAACAAGCTTCTGGCTTATCGCTACCACATACGTTGCTGTACTTTCACCCACTTCAATTTTGATAAAATCGTTTATCGAATATGAGAAATGGCTGCCATCCGATGCTGTATCTCAGGGATTACCCAACGCCGGAAAGTGGATTGGGTATCTTGAAAGAATTCTGATTCTGACGTTTATATTTACCGATAATATAGAAGGGATAGGATTCTTATTGGCGGCTAAATCGGTTTTCCGGTTCGGGGAACTGAACAAAGCCAAAGACATAAAGATTACAGAGTATGTGCTTATTGGCACATTCGCCAGTTTCACGATTGCCATACTGATTGGTTTTGGAATCAACGGGCTCATAGGTACGTGTTTTGAGTAAAAACATCTTCAATTTGACTAAAGCAGAAATCACGAGTGAAATATATTCGCGGATGAACATAGAGAGAACGTCTGCGAATCCGAGGTGCGGTACAGACCACTTGGACTAATCGCAAAGACAGCAACATTGACATTTCAAGGTTCGGAACCGGAAAATAAAATATATCATAGGACGTTGTAGGAATGTAGTAACATTACATTTCTTCTGTCCTATTGTGTCATGACATCGAAAGAGTTTGAAATACTATTCCGGAGGTTGTACCTTCCGCTTGGTATGTATGCACTTCGCATTGTCGATGACGCGGATGTTGCCGAGGATTTGGAACAGGATGCCTTTATGAAGGCATGGCTCTATATTGAGAAGGGTGGGGAGATTGACAATTTCTCCTCTTTTATGTATAAGACTGTCCGGAATATCTGCTTGTCATATCTTCGTAACAAACGCGAGACGCTCGACGAAAGCAATATACCGGATGTGGAGGAAGAAGAAATCGATACATCGTTCAGAGACGCAAGAATCTGGAAAGCAATCGACGGATTGCCCGAAAAATGCCGTGAGGTATTTCTGATGAGTAAGCAAGATGGCCTCACCAATGAGGAAATAGCTGAAGAATTAGGCATTTCCATCAAGACCGTAAAGAACCAGATGACCAAGGCTTTCAGTCGGCTGCGCGAGGCATTATCCGACGGACACAAACCTTTCTTTTTACCATTTCTATAAATTTTTCGATTTTTTTGATTTGCGCGCAGGACCTTTTCATCAATGATGAGTCATAAGAATAAACGAACCATTCATCATTATGAAAAATAAAGAAGTCGATTTTATAGCCCGCCGATACAAAAAAGGCAGATTTTCTCCCGATGCAGGCTGGCAACGTATGGGAATTGCTCCCATATCTATATGGAGAAGATATAGGGTTGCCGCAGCGGTGGCTGCCACTGTCATTCTGTCCGCGACCGCGACAGTACTGTATAGGGAATATCGCATGGATGACGAGCCTAAACAGGCCGCGCCTGTTGTAACCGTTAACCCTTTGGAGGTAGTTAAGGTCATAGATTTTGAAGAAACTCCGTTGCCCGAAGTGATTAAGAAAATAGAATCGATTTATAACGTAAAAATCGACAACATCCCTGACAATCCTGAGGATTATGAGTTGTCGCTACACTACGAAGGCACTCCTGCCGACCTCATATCCGTTATCAACGACATATTGGAAACACAAATGACGGTAGCTGAAAAATGAAACTGTTTGTCTTATCCATAATGCTGTGCGTCAGTGCGGTGTGCATGGCGCAGAATGTCACTATCCGGGCAGTAAACCAGCCTGCTTCGGTAGTGTTTCGAAGCATCGTAGAACAAACCGGAAAGAATTTCGTTTATTCATCCGAATTGCTTAGAGATATGCGCGTTTCGGTAGAGGTCAAAAACAAATCTCTGAAACATACACTCTCAATTATTTTCAAGAATTCGGACATAGAGTATAAGATTAAAGGTAAAAATATAATTCTCAAAAGAAAACAAAAGCCTAAACAAGACAAGCGGAAAACCGAAACACCTGTCGTTCCATCATCCGTAATCAAGGTTTCCGCTACTGTACCGAAGATGCTTGATGAAGTAATCGTCTTGTCACGTCTTGAAGCTCCGGCGGTCGAGACATCGGAAATCGGTGCAAAAAAACTAACCTTCCGTGAGATTCTAAATACCCCTGTCTTATTCGGAGAAAGTGACGTAATCAAGGCATTACAGATGCAGCCGGGCATTTCGGAAGGACAGGAAGGTATGGCGGGTATGAACGTGCATGGAGGCAACGCTGACGAAAACCTGTATATGCTCGATAATGTGCCGTTATATCAGGTAAATCATTTTGCCGGACTGTTTTCCGCCTTCAACGCAGAGGCAATCAGATACATCGACTTTTTCAAGTCCTCAATCCCGGCGAAATATGATGGGAGGCTATCTTCTTATCTCGATGTACGCACGAAGAACGGTTCACCGGAAGGTCACCACGGCTCATTCAGACTTGGATTAACTTCCGGTGCATTCAATATCGACGGACCGATTGGGAAAAAGACTACCTATTCGGTGGCATTGAGGCGATCGTGGTTCGATGTGCTCTCGGTCCCGTTACTCGCAATAGCCAATTCCTCAGATGATGAAGAGATAAGGTTTCGCTATGCTTTCCTGGATCTGAACGCCAAGGTCACACACCGCTTTACAAATAGGGCGACTGGATTTGTGTCGGTTTATTTCGGAAATGACATACTGAAGACAGGTTCATCGGACAAACATGTGCCTGAATCTGGATGGTATGATGATGACAGGGCCGACTTTCACTGGGGAAACCTTGTGGCGCAGACGGGTCTTAACTACAGGCTCAACCCCTTGTTGTCAGCCGAGTTCACGGCCGCATACACCCGATATTTCTCAGGAATGAAACATGACTGGTTGTCAAAAGAAATTACAAGCGACGGCGCTACGGAGTCTCATTCCATATCCAAGACCAACAACAATATCAACGACTGGATATTCCGTGCGGATTTCGATTGGAGACCGAACAATGAAAACCGTATGCGTTTCGGAGGCAACTACATACTTCATTCATTCCTTCCGGCAAGAACCGACCGTAACTATACTGTCGGAACTACACAGACAATGACACGGGATTCGACATGGGTATATACCGCCAATGATGCCAACATCTATATCGAGGATGACTGGCTGATAAGTGAAAATTTCAGAATGAACGCAGGGCTGCACCTGTCGCTGTTCAACATCGAGGGTAAAATCAATTACGGATTCGGGCCAAGACTTTCCTTCAGTTACCGACCTTCCGAAAACTGGGCTGTAAAAGTCGCCTATGCTCGGACAAACCAGTATGTGCATCAGCTTTCCCAGACATATCTGTCGTTGCCCACTGACCAATGGGTGCCGATTACCGGCAAGTTCAAACCTCAGAGCGCAGAAAAGATTTCAATCGGGGCTTATTGGCAGACAGACAACAAGATGTTTGGAGCATCGGTCGAAGGATATTATAAAATCATGCGTAATCTCGTGGATTACCGTGATGAATACTATCTGCAACCGCCGACAGAGATGTGGAATGCCCAGCTGTGTTCTGGCAAGGGAACGGCAAAAGGTATTGATTTCAAAATCGAGAAGCTTTATGGAAAATTGACAGGTCATATCTCTTATTCACTCGCTTGGTCGGACCGCACCTTTCCCGACAAGAACGGAGGTCTTACTTTTCCCGCTCGCTTTGACAACAGACATACAATCAACATCCTGCTCAACTGGAATATCAGTGACAAGGTGAACCTCAATGCCGCATGGACGGGACATTCGGGTAATCGGTTCACCCTGCTGCCGCAGGTATGGGAATCCCCCGAATTCGGCAACAGTTACAGTGGCGACGAATCACCGTTGAAGACAAGGGTCAACAACTATCAGCTGCCGTTCTATCACCGTCTCGACCTCTCATGCACGGTGCGCAACAAGCGTGGCTACTGGACTTTCAGTCTTTTCAACGCATACTGCCACATGAATACCGTGGCTATTAGGCGTACACATAACAACGCCAACCGCCCGGTGTTCCAGAAAGTGAAACTTTTACCAATAATCCCATCAATTTCCTATACATGGCAATTCTAAAATACATAATACCTATATTGTCAGTCTTTTTGCTGACAGGATGTTACGAGGACTTCAATCCGGAGATTGACACCAAGCCGGTGCTTTGTCTGAACTCCCTGATAACTGCCGGAGAACCGATTGAGGTTAAGGTGTCGCACACATGGATGTTCAATGATGAAAAGTCGGAGAGAAACCATGATGTCAAGGATGCTGTTGTTACCATTCTCGTCAACGAGAGAATTGTCGGCTCAGACTATCTGTCGAAAGAAGGAGACAAAATTCGAATTGTCGCGGAGAGTCCTACTTACGGCACGGCAGCAGCCGAAGTGGTCGTCCCTTACGCCACACCGATTGGTAAAGTCAGGGTCTCACCTGCAGTGACAGACATTTGGAAAGGAGACGAGGATTTTTTCCACTATGAAATGTTTGCCGATATAACATTCAATCTTAATATTGAGATGGATGTCAATGACCCGGCAGGAACAGATAATTACTATCAGTTCGGATATAAATGGTCAGGGAGGGATACTGATGGCTCACCGACATTATCTATCGGGCAATTCGAATATAATTGCGAGCCGATATTTAAAGAACACATAGGTGTGTTCGAGACAGTAATGGGTAACGATGAGGATACTGATTTTGTATTTTTCTCTGACCGTCAATTTTCGGGTAAAACATATACTCTACATCTGAATTTCTCAAACAACTCCTTTCATGTAAAGTCGCAGGAATATGATGAATCTCGGCTTGAATGTGGCGTGAATCTCTATCTCACCACTGTCTCGAAAAGCTATTATAACTGGGCAGTGTATAAATGGAATGTAGATGATGGAATTACGGGAGACCTGTCGGATGTCGGTCTTGCTGACCCCAAGTGGGCATATAGCAATGTCTCCACAGGAGCCGGGGTCGTGGCAGCCCAATCATCATCCAAGTTTACGATAGATTTGAAGGAATTTCTAAAAACAACATTAAACAATAAATAAGATGAAAAAGCTATTTTTTATCGTGACCATGCTGTTCGCGGTTCTAACCCTCGAATCATGTGAAGGCGTTGATGGCCCAGACCCGCCACCTGTTTTCGCTGACATAGCGGTCCAACTTGAATACATCGGTCTGGATGATTTTAAGGGAAAGTTATCCAGAATTGCGATATTCGTTAAAGATGAAAATGGTGGTTTCATTGTCCGTCAGGCTGACAAAATCGACGGGAATAATTCATTTGTGGTCAATTGCAGACCCGGCAAATATGTCGTAAGTGCCGAATATGTTAACAACGATAATATCATCCTTGAAAGTGTAAATGTGGAATTAAAAGCATATCAATATCTTGAGGTTGTTTTGAAAATAGATCTCACCAAAATAGAAAAACAAAACTAAAAATAAGTAGAAATGAAAAAGTTACTTTTTATCGCAACCGTATTGTTCACGGTTCTATCGTTCTTTTCCTGCAAGGAGGATGACCCCATCCCCATGATATGGGAGTTCTCTAACTATGACCGTGAGGCTGTCTCGGCAGTTTATTCACCCGATTATGTCAATCAAGTTGCAATAGTTGCATCGCCAGACTATATTGGAGACATCACTCTGAAATGCACCAACTACTCTCAGATTACGCTCAATACAAATAATGCAGATGGTACTTTCAGGAGTGACAATGCAGGGGTCACGGTCATAAAGATTGATAACAACACGCTTAAAATCACTTTTGAGCCAATAGAGGCAACCGGTGAAAACGGAATTTATGATGTTGTTTTAGTCGATGGCAGAAACGGAAAGAAGTCCAGTGTTTCCAATATGTTAATCAGTAGGATAAGTAAAGATAGATAGAAAAACGAGATTCAAGATTTCATATAGATTTAATTTTTGAAAAGAGGGAACATGCCTCCGTGGTGTTGTATTTGAATCTCAACTGTTAATCAAACATCTGGAGGCATGTACCTATTTTTTTCGTGTGTTCGATGGCAATATTTGTATTTATTATCATTTGTAATACTCTATTGGTTAATACATAAGATACTGTTTCTTTGAGTGTGTCTGAGAGAGGGCACTAAAAAAGGACCAGCCAAA